>JBEEKN010000021.1:0-36625 GCA_041168605.1 Bacteroidota bacterium
TGGAGTTGCCCTTTGATGTTCAAAAAGCGACTTTTCTGAAATACGGTACTTTGTTCCTTAGCTTGACTCATGACACAAACGCAAATTCAATACACAAATGTAATGACTATTTGTCGAGAGATTTTCGAAAAAAAAACACTCGACTATGGCTTGTCTTGGCGCATTTTACGCCCGAGTTCCCTGACCGACCAATTATTCATTAAAGCACAGCGCATCCGTACCATTCAAGAAACCGGTAAAAATCTGGTTGGCGAATCCTTTGAAGACGCATTTCAAGCCATTGTCAATTATTGTATCATGGCCATCATTCAAGTGCGCGAGCCAGCTGGTCTTCAAGACACCATGCAAGCTCAAGAAGCTATTGCGCGCTACCACCAAATTGCAGCAGAGGCACAAGCGCTCATGGAACGCAAAAACCACGATTACGGCGAGGCCTGGCGCGACATGCGCGTGAGTTCACTCACCGACCTCATCCTGAGTAAAATTCTACGCATCAAGCAAATCGAAGACAATGCAGGCGCCACACAAGTTTCAGAAGGGGTAGAGGGCAATTATTTTGACATGCTCAACTACAGTGTTTTTGCGCTCATTCATTTAGAAAATTGTTAAGAGGCTGTTAAAGTGCTTTGTCTTTTCGCCTCGACACCTAAATTTACCCAAAAACGAATGCTATGCAACAAATAGAACGTTACCTTCCCTGGACCATCCGCATCTTAATTGCAGGTCTTTTTCTCGTCTCGGCCTATGGTAAAATTTATCCAGACCCCTCTGCTTACGGCACCATTTCCATGTTTGAAATCAAGCAGCTTTATCCACTGGGATTCTCTGTAGAGTTAGCCAAAATCTTCTCGCGCGCTTTAATTGGTGTCGAGTTTGGTCTCGGTTTGCTCTTGCTTTTTCCTTTTGATCTCAAAAAATGGGTCATTCCAGCGCTGATTGCGATGCTCGCCATTTTTGTTGCGCACCTCTCCATAGAAATTTTCACCACCGGCAACAAAGGCAACTGCGGCTGCTTTGGCGCCCTTTTACCCATGACCCCTTTAGAAGCTATCATGAAAAACGTCCTCTCTATCGGCCTTTTGGCCATTCTTTGGAAGCGCTACAGCGCACAACTCCCTGAACGTTCCAACATTTGGTTCCTAACCACTGTTCTCAGTGTGTGCATGTTGCTCATGTTTGTGCTCATCCCCACTTACAAAGCCGCAACTGTCGTTCAAACACCAACAACCAGCGCGCCTACCACTCCTTCTGGTTCGGGAACTTCAGTCAACTCCGGGATTGATACAACAAAAAAGGCCATTACACCAATTGGCAAAGACACCACCAAAGTAGCCAAGCCTTTATATTTGGGCCCTAAACCAAAGAAGTCGGGTTACGAAAAATATTTTGCGGGTATCAACGAAGGCAAAAAAATACTTTGCTTTTTTGCCCCAAGCTGTGATCACTGCCGCGCCACTGCCAAGCAACTGACTGCACTCAAAAATAGCACACCTGGTTTTCCTGAAATTCAGATCCTATTCATGGATGAAGCCGCAGAAGAAATCCCGGACTTCTTCAAGTTTGCAGGCGCCTCTTATCCACACAAAGTACTTGATATCATTGCGTTCTGGAGCGTTTTAGGCGGTAACCGCGACGTGCCTGGTGTAGCTTATTTGTGGAATGGCAACTTAGTTAAAATGTATCATGGCCCTGAGGGCGCAGACGCTTTCAACAAAGAAGACTTGAAAACCCAATTGCAAAAGCAAAAGTTGCGCAATTAAAAGTCTTATTTTCGTTCCATGCGAAATAAGATCCTCGCGGCAAATTGGAAAATGAATTTGACGCAACCCGAAGTCCAAGAATGGCTGCATACATATCAAACTCTAGATTGGAGCGCTCAAAACGCGTCGCTTAGGGTATATCCGAGTGCAATTTACCTCAAAGACATCCAAGCGGCTGGCTTGCATGGTGGTGCACAAAATGTGTATTTCGAAGCAAACGGCGCATACACAGGTGAGCTCTCTATTGAACAACTTCAAAGCATTGGTGCACAGTCTGTACTGATCGGCCATTCTGAGCGCAGGCAAATATTTAGCGAAGACGACGCACTCCTTGCCCAAAAAGTCAGCGCTTGTACATTAGCTAATTTTCCTTTTGTGCTGTGCTGTGGCGAGGCCCTTGAAACCAGAACTGCAGGTGCGCATCTAGATTTCGTATTGGCCCAACTTTCTGAAAACTTGCGACGCTTGTCTGCAACAGACGTTCATTTACTTGTGGTGGCCTATGAACCCATTTGGGCTATAGGCAGCGGTTTAAGCGCCAACCTCGATCAAATCACCGAAATGCATCAAGCCATTCGAAACCATTTGGTCGACCTTTTTGGTGCAGCGGGCCAGCAAGTGCCTATTTTATACGGCGGAAGCGTCAATGCAGCTAATGCGCAAGCAATTTTTGGCTGTCCGAACGTCGATGGCGCATTGGTTGGCGGCGCGTCGCTCGACCCACTTATTTTTAATCAACTTTGGCAAGCACTTCAAGCATGAACTACTACGAACTTCAAATCACAATAGGCGCTTTCGATGAATGGCACGATATCTTTGTAGCCTATCTCGCTGAGCTCGACTACGAGAGTTTTGTAGAAGAGACACCGATACTCAAAGCCTATATTCAAGAGGCACACTATGATGGTCAAAAATTACAGGCCTTATTGAAAGAATTAAACGAGAAAGGCGCACCAATTACAACTTTTGAGCTCGCCTTATTGCCGCAGCAAAACTGGAACGCTACCTGGGAGGCACAGTTTGAGCCCGTCATCATCAATGACAACTTGCGCATTGTTGCACCTTTTCACACTTTAGCGCCAACAGACGGTATTGAAATCAAGATTTTACCCAAAATGAGTTTTGGAACTGGTCATCACCAGACCACCCATCTCATTTGCGAAAACATGCTGGCTTTGGAACTGCAGGGCAAAAAAGTACTCGACATGGGCGCAGGTACTGGCGTTTTGGCCATTTTGGCGGAGCGCTTGGGTGCAGCTCCTATCGATGCAGTCGAGATCGAGGAGTGGTCTGCTGAGAATATCCTTGAAAACATTGCGCTCAATGGCAGTGCAAACATTACGGCGATACACGGCGGCGCACCTGAAATTCCAGCCACTGGTTACGAGGTGATTCTCGCCAATATCAACAAAAACGTATTGCTTGACCAACTTCCGGTTTACGGCAGGGTTATTGCCCATAATGGGCTACTTATGCTCAGCGGCTTTTTTGTGACCGATGCCCCAGACCTGATTGCAGCTGCTGCCAATGTTGGTTTTGCTTGGATCCGAACCGATGCGCGCGAAAACTGGGCTGTAGTGCTCCTAAAAAAAATACCATGAAATCTTTCCTTTATTTGTTGTTTGGCTTGCTGCTAGCAGTGCCGTCTTTCTTTGCCCAAACCTTTCCTTTAGACCGCGATAAATTTGTCAAAACCTGGCAGCAACTTGTCGTGGAAGAAAGCGCACAGGCGTATCTCAAAGACCAGTTACCACAACTTATCAAAGGTTCTACCCTCAACGATACCCAATTCAAAAAATTGCAAGAAAACTGCAATCAGCTTCAAGCCAAAGAAGTACCGACTTTTCCTGAACTATTTGACTTTTTACAGGCAAGCATTGCTATTGTTCAAAATAAAATCAATCCGGAGCTCTCCAACCCCTGGACAAAATATGTTTTTGACTACGCCGCAAGCCCAGATGAGCAGCTGACGCAGTTCCTCGATTTTTCTGTCGATTTTTTCAAGTATGGAGCCCTTTACAAAGAGCGCGATTTTCAATGGAAAGCACAAGGCGGAACCCTGCGTTGGGTCGAGGCCAAAAAACTCCACCTCGAGGCTATTGGTGTGGACCTAAAGTGCATCAAATACGATGAAAACAAACGACCGGAGGATTCGATTGTTGTATTCAACACCTCCGGAACCTTTGACATGCAAACCAAGCGCTGGGATGGCAAAAATGGAACGCTCACCTGGGAGAAGGTCAATTTGCCAAAAACCGAAACCTTCGCCACGCTCAAAACTTATAAAGCCGATTTATTGACGGCCAAACTCAAGGCCGATTCAGTAGCGTTATCCACACCTTATTTTGCCACGCCTATTTTAGGAAAACTCTCTGACCTCACCACCCTAGATTTAGCTGAAAAAGAGTCTGCTCCGCAATTCACTTCTTATGAAAAGCGTCTAAAGATCAATGAATTGCGACCTCAGATGGATTACGACGGCAGTTTTACACTAGAAGGTGCAGATTTCATCGGAAAGGGAGCGAGTGGCAAACCCGCCATGCTCTTGTTCAAGCGCGAAGGCAAAGTGCTCTTTGAAATCAGTGCCGCTGGTTTTGAGATGTCGCCACAGCAAATTTTGGCCAGGGGTGCGCGTGCGGTGCTGCGCTATAAAAACGGCGATTCACTCAGTATTCAAGAGTGCTTTTTTACTTTTGATGAAAAGCAACAACAATTGCGTTTGGCAGCGGCTCAACGCGGCACTGACTACTTTCCATTTGTCGATAGCTACTTTAAGTTGTATTGCTACGCGCCGGTACTCACCTGGAAAAAAGGCACTTCCGATCCGTATTATACATTTGATGTCGGCACGGCCCAAGAGCGCAAAATGGCCCGCTTTGAATCCATGAACTACTTTGACAAAGCGCTCTATGCGCGTTTTGCAGGGGCGGGGGCCAACAATCCGTTCCCCGTTTTTGCACAATTAGTCGACAAACAAGGCAAAACGCTGTTCACAGAAGGCGAGTTGGCCAATGCACTCAAGAAAACAATTGACCAAGTCAAGCCTTTATTTGTCGACCTTAGTGCAGCTGGTTTTCTGAGCGTCGATCCTGTGCAGAAAAAATTGTTGGTCACGCCCAAACTTTTGGCCTATGCTGCGGCCACACAAGGCAGCGGAGACTACGACAACCTATTGGTGGTTTCCGACCTCAGAAAAGTGCAAACAACAGCTTATGCCAGCATCTCGTTAGATAAACAAGAGCTCATTTTCAGGGAGGTGGAGCAGATTACGCTTTCCGAAGCCCAGCAGGTGCGCATTTTCCCCGACACGAGTGTCGTGTACATGTATCAAAACAGGGATATCGGTTTTTCGGGGTGGCTCAAGGCCGGCAAATGCGAAATCCAAACCAACTTCTCTAAGTTCGATTACGAACAGTTTTTGGTCAATTTACTCACCACCGAAAACACCGCTTTTCGTGTCAGGCCACTTAAAAAAGAAGACGGACAAGAATCTATTTTGCTGCTCAGTGAACTCAAGGGCTTGCGCGGCACACTCCGCATAGATGACCCGGACAATAAAGCGGGTAAAGCCACCGGCAACACGCATTTTCCGGTACTCAATACGGTTGCACCGGGAAAGATTTTTTACAACGACCCGTCTATTCTCAAAGGCGCTTATGATTCTACAAGGTTTTACTACGAGCTCGCCATCTTTGAGCTCGATAGCTTAGATAATTTTGCAGAAGCTACTTTTCAGCTCGATGGGCAGCTGGTGTCATCGGGAATCTTCCCCAAAATGCAAGTTCCCGTGCGCATCATGAACGATTACTCGCTAGGTTTCATCACCACCGCGCCTGCTGAAGGTTATCCATTCTATGAAACGAGTTCGCGTTACAAAAACCAAATTTATTTGTCGCACAATGGCTTGCAAGGTGCTGGCACCATTCAGTTTTTGCACACCACCGCCATTTCTAAAAAATTGACCTTTTTGCCCGATTCAACCATAGGTTTGGTGGCTTTTTCAGGCCCTGAGCAAAAGTCGGGGGTGCGTTATCCGTTGGCAAAGTCAGAAAAAGCGTACATGAGTTTTGAGCCCCGTCAAGAAAAGCTCAAGATTGCCAGTTACGGCAATGAACCCTTGCTCATTTTCACCGAAGAGGTGTTGGTAGATGGTCAGTTGCTGCTCGATAAAAAAGGCATGACCGGTAAGGGCACTTTGTTTTACAAAGAAGCACAACTTGCTGCCCGCGATTTTGAATTCACAGACGTCGATATCCGCTCTCAAAACGCCTCTTTTGCGCTGCGCAACCGCTTCTCTAGCTACGGAGAAAATCCGTTGGCTATTCAGTCCGACGAAATGAAAGCCCACATCAGTTTTGCTACCCGCATAGGTGAATTCTCCTCCAACGGCACCAAGCGCATCATGTTCCCTGCCAATGAATACTATTGTCAGATGGATAAATTTACATGGTTCATAGATGGCGAATCGTTAGACTTCAAGAAAAACAAGGGCGGTGAAACCACTTTTGAGAGCGGGGCAGACCTCGCGCGCAACAACTTCTATTCCACAAATGTCAAACAAGACTCACTACAATTCAAGTCGCTTAGCGCCAAATACGACCTCAAAACGCAACTCATTCTCTGCGATGCAGTAGATTACATTCAGGTTGGAGATGCGCGTATTTTCCCAGATTCTTCTCGGGTGCGCATCCGCAAAGCCGCTGCAATGGATACGCTCAAAAACGCGAAAGTCTTGGCCAATTACATCACTAAATTTCATCAGTTTGAACAAGCAACACTGCACATCGCAGGGCGTTTGGCCTATGATGGCAATGGTGTTTATCCGTATTACGACCGCGACAGCAGCAAAAGCCTCATTGGTATTAAATCTTTGAGTTATGTACAAACCAAAACGGTGGCCAAAGGCGAAATTGCAGAAAACGCTCAGTTTCAGCTCAGCCCTGAATTCGCTTATTTTGGAAAAGTGCAGATAGAAGCGAATCATCCGGGCCTATTGCTAGAGGGCTCGACAAAACTTTCACATCCTTGCCAATACGATAAATCTTGGATGTCTTTCAAAGACACCATTTTGGCTAAGCAAATTCAGATTCCTATCCCCGAAAAACCAACCGATGCCAAAGGCAATAACTTGGCGCTCGGTTTTGTATGGCGCGCCACCGAACGTGCAGACAGCATGCGCATTTATCCCGCCTTCTTGTCGCAGCAAATTGGGGTAGCAGACCCAGGGCTTTTCCGCGTCTCTGGTTACCTCCAGTACGACCAGCAAACCAAACAATTTGAGGTCGGTAGCAAAGCGCGACTCGAACGCACAGATTCACTGAGCAATTTGTTGGTACTAGCAGTTGAAAGCTGCAGCTTGTCTGGCTATGGTCACATCGATTTAGGCATCGCAACAGGTGAGGTCGATATCGATTTGTACGGCAAGATCAGTTATGATTCTGAAAAAAGAAAGACCCGAATCGCAGCCAATGCAAAAATCACGATGCCGCTAGACAATACAGTATGGGCCGAAATGGCTTCGCAGTTCAAAGCGCAAGAAACCGCTCCTGAATGGAATATCAAAAAACCAATGGATGCCTTGTTGAACAGCCTTACGGCATGGTCTAACCCGAAAGATGCACAAGAAGTATTCAAAGATTTTGACGAAGAAAAATTGAAGAAAATGCCTAATACACTTGAGCAAAGCCTGATCTTAAGCGGAATCGTTCTTGAGAATTTTGGGAGCAATAAGCCAAGTGCAAACAAGCAAGCCAAAGGCCTCATGAGCGAAGCCCAAAGCGTCGGCCTTATTTCAATCAACGGCACGGCAATTGTGCAGCCCGTTACACTCACCCAAGCTTATGTGCAAAGTTTTGGCGACGACGCCAATACAGCCTTTTATTGGTCCTTAGAAGCTTTTGACGGCACGAGCTATATTTTGGGTTATTCACAGGAGAAAAAAGACGGATTGCTGAGTGTGTATTCAACTAATGTCAAGCTATTAGCAGCTATTGACGGCATCAAACCCGACAAAAGAAAAACTAGAAATTTCAATTACGAGCCTACCCAAGAACAAGAAGCTTCAAAAATTTTAGCTAAATTGAGGGCTTATTTGCTAAATAAATAAAATTAATGACGCTCTTATTTGTTTTATTCACCGCTTATTTGCTCGGTAGTATCCCAACAGCTGTATGGGTTGGCCGCTATTTCAAAGGTATTGACATCCGCGAACACGGCAGTAAAAACGCCGGTGCAACAAACACCTTTCGCATCCTAGGTAAACGCTTTGGCTGGATGGTCCTGCTCACCGATGTCATCAAAGGCACAACAGCAGCTTGCTTGCCTTATTTTTTAGCCCAAAGTGCTTTTAGTGCTTACAAAGACGAGTTTTTGATCTTGCAATTAGTAGGTGGTTTTAGTGCTGTGGTTGGTCATGTCTTCCCAATTTTTGCGCAATTTCGAGGCGGAAAGGGCGTGGCTACTTCTCTAGGGATTGTCATCGGCATCAATCCGCCAGCAGCTGCTGTTTGCTTGTCTTTGTTTTTGGTGGTCTTTCTTACCACGCGTTATGTTTCGCTCGGCGCCATCATTTCTGCACTCTGCTTTCCGTTGGTTTCTTATTTTTTCATCCACAACGACACCCGCATCATGATCATCTTCACGATCGTTCTCGGAACACTCGTCATTTGGGCACACAGAAAGAATATTGAGCGCTTGCTCAAAGGCACCGAAAACCGCATGAACCTTTTTGTCAAAAAATCGTAAGCCTATAGGTTATTCTACTTATAGTGCGCACAAAAAGGCTCATTTATTTCGTTCTCACGCTTTTGCTTTTTGGGCAAAACCACAGCGCCTTGGCTCAAAGTCAGAGTAGCCTTGAGAAACGCGCCGCACAAGCCTTTGAGCAACAAAATTATGCCGCAGCCCTGGTAGATTATCGCCAATTACTGGCCAAAGACCAACAAAATCCAAACTTCAATTACCATTATGGCGTCTGCCTTTTTGAAGTAGAGAACCACTTTGAAGCCGCCAAATATTTCGATGTGGCTCTGGGCCTCAAGCAAATCCCAGACCCCTTACTGTATTACTACCGCGCACAAATCTTTCAAGAACAATATTTCTTTGCACAAGCGATCAAAGCCTACGAAAACTACCAACAGCTCAGTCAGCAATCCAAAGCACCACGAGATGTCAGCCGTCAAATTGCCGAATGCCAGCGCGGCTTAAAAGAAGTATCGGCTTTCATCCGGCTACCGCTGCTCTCGCTGCAGACAACAAAGAGCCCCAAATTTTACGCAACATATCCTTTTACGCCAGACGACTACACCTTTTACGAGGCGCCTGAGGTGCACAGCAAGAACAACGCGAAGCACGCACATGTGCCCGCTTATGCCTATAAGCGCGGGATGAAATACAGAATTTTAGCGTCGTATGGTCCAAAAGGCACGCAGCTCGATTTATATATCCAAAAGAAAGACGCCAACAACAACTGGGGGAGCCCTCAGCTCATCGGGGGTGGTGTCAATGACCCCAACAGCAATGAATCATTTGGTTTTTACGATGCGGCTTCTCAAACACTTTATTTTAGTTCGACGGCGAATAGCATCGGTGGTCACGACTTATACAAAGCCACTTTTGAGCTCACTACCAACACCGCATCGGCAATTGAAAAAATGCCGTATCCGTATGCTAGCCCAAGCGACGACCTTTTTTACGTCTGCGATGCAGCGCAAAATCAGGCATACTTTGCGACCTCCAGACAAGGTGTTGTGGGGCAGTACGAAATCTATACTTTGCAACTCGACGCGCCCGTTAGGTCCAATTTTGTTTTTGCAGGCCTTTTTACAAATGAGCTGCAACCTGATTCTAAAGCGCTTAGTCTTCAATTTACGGACCTGCTCACCAGTGAAGTCTATGGGCCTTTTGTTTCTGATGCCGCGGGCGCATATCAGGTAGCGCTGCCACAAAAAGGTGATTTCCTACTCGAAATACAAGTAGACGGCGCTTCAAAAGTTTTTCAAACGCGTTTCAGTATCCCCAACCTCAAGCCGCAAACCATTTTGCAACAACAGGTGCTTTATTTCAGCGACGAACTGGGCAAAGAACAGTGGCAGGTTCGCAACCAACTCCTCGAGCAAGATCCGGCCACCCAATTGGCTGGCCTTTCCAAACTCCAAATGAATGTTGCAAAAGGTGGGCTTCTGCAAGCCAAGACCTCCGCGCTCGAAAGCACCAAGCCGCTGCAAGCTTCTTTGGCCGCAACTTGGGGTTTTGCTGCCCAAGATACTGCAGCGTTTGTCGCTCAAATGATAGACACCTTACTAGCTGCAGAGGTAAGTCTGGAAAACCAAGTGCGCCTCATGGAGCTTTTGCGCCAAGATTTCGAACAACAACTCGATGTGCGCGAACAACTCCTCGCCAAGCTAAGTCAGTCCATGGCGCAGCCTAGTTCTGCAACCGAACGCAAAGAACTGCTCCAAGAATTAGCCGCCGTAGAAAGCGCATTGGCATTCAATCAACGCTGGATCCAAATCAATCAGGCCGCCAATATTCCAGATTTAGTCTTGCTAGATACCCTGCGCGCCATGAACGAACGCCATCAGGCTTTGCTGCTCATCGGTGATTCTCTTGTCTTGCTAGCTGGTTGGACCCAACAACAAGCCGCCCTCCAACAATATTTGGAAATCGCCGCATTCGATGGCGCCAGCGCACTTGAAGCCGCTGCACTCGAACAGCAGCGCAGCTTGCAAAAGCTCATCCAAGAAGAAGCCGCCATCAAAGCACAGCAGCAGCAAGTTGCACAACAAATCAAACAACTACAAACCGCCTTACCGCTCCAATCCAAAAAAGAACAGACCCAAACGCAACTTCAAATCGCAGCACGAGAGCGCGAAAGCAAATCGCTAGACGCCACCGCCAGCCAATTGCGCACGGAACGCGAAGCCGCAGCCGCCGAACTCCAAGTTTTCGACCAAGCCTCCCGCAAAGCAGCTTATCTCAAAGCAGCCGAAAACCAAAGCCTTCCACAAATCAATCTCCAAAGCTCCTACGACGAATTGTTGGCCCAGTATGCCCAACAAGAAGACCTCTCCCAAAAACTCAAGTCCCAAGTTGCCGTTTCGTCAGAGAATGGGAATGTTACTTCTACCAATCCTGAAAATGGGAATGGTTCCTCCATCAATCCAATATCCTCGGAAAATGGGAATGTTTCTACCACCAATTCTGAAAATGGAAATCTAGGTTCGAATCAAGAATTGGGGATTCCAGAGAATATCAATTCAAATCGTACATCAACGGATAATGGGATTACTACCACTACCAATCCAATATCCTCGGAAAATGGGAATGTTTCTACCACCAATTCTGAAAATGGAAATCTAGGATCGAATCAAGAACTTGGGAATCCAGAGATTGCCAATTCAAATCGAACTTCATCGGATAATGGGATTAATACCACTACCAATCCAATATCCTCGGAAAATGGGAACGTTTCAACCACCAATTCTGAAAATGGAAATCTAGGTTCGAATCAAGAATTGGGGATTCCAGAGATTATCAATTCAAATCGTACATATACGGAGAATGGGATTAATACCACTACCAATCCAATATCCTCGGAAAATGGGAACGTTTCAACTACCAATTCTGAAAATGGAAATCTAGGTTCGAATCAAGAATTGGGGATTCCAGAGATTATCAATTCAAATCGTACATCAACGGAGAATGGAAATACAACCTCAACGAATCCAATTTCTACTGAGAATGGGAACGTTTCAACCACCAATATGGAAAATGGGAATCTAGGTTCCAATCAAGAATTGGGGAATCCAGAGCTTACTAATTCAAATCCAATTTCCACAGAGAATGGGAATACATCCTCCACCAATCCAATTTCTTCCGAAAATGGAAACGTTTCCTCCACCAATTCAGAGAATGGAAATCTAGGATCAAATCAAGAATTGGGGAATTCGGAGATTGTCAATTCAAATCGTACATCTACGGAGAATGGGATTAATACCACTACCAATCCAATTTCTTCAGAAAATGGGAACATTTCCTACACCAATTCTGAAAATGGGAATCTAGGTTCGAATCAAGAAAGTGGGAATTCAGAGAATGGAAATCTAGGTTCAAATCAAGAACTTGGGAATCCAGAGATTATCAATTCAAATCGTACATTAACGGAGAATGGGATTACTACCAATACCAATCCAATTTCTTCGGAAAATGGGAATGTTACTACCACCAATCCTGAAAATGGGAACATTTCCTCCACCAATTCTGAAAATGGAAATCTAGGTTCGAATCAAGAAAGTGGGAATTCAGAGAATGGAAATCTAGGTTCAAATCAAGAACTTGGGAATCCAGAGATTATCAAATCAAATCGTACATCAACGGAGGATGGAAATATAAGCTCCACCAATCCAATTTCTTCTGAAAATGGGAATGTTTCCTCCACCAATTCGGAAAATGGGAATCTAGGTTCTAACCAAGAGGAAATTGAAATTGAGGAGCGCTTGGCAAGATTTGAGGCGCAATTATTGGCAATATCAGAAATGAATGCGGATGACTTGCTGAAAAATCTTCCTAAGATCGAACGACTGGGTCTTTCCAATGAGGAGCTTGAAAGTTTGGAGCAGCAGTTAACGCTTCCTGCAAGAGATGCTACTGAGCCAGATGTTGATGTTGAGGCATATGTGAATTACACGGAGCAGCGTCGGGTTTTTGAACAAACTAAAATCGAGTTGGTGCGCAATCAGCAGGAGCTGAGGGCGATTGAAGAAGATTTTCGAGCTGAAAATAAGGTGCAGCTTGCGGCTTTGATTTTGGAACAAGCGCGCTTGCAAAATCGTTTGAGCGCCCAACAGCAGGCTTTGTTGGCCTTGCCAAATCAGGCAGTATACGAGGCGCTACTGCAGCAAAATTATAGGCCTCAGGTGAGTGCAGCTGCGGTGCAAAACTCAGCAGTTGGGTCGGCTTCGGTCGCTTTAAATACGTTTCAACTTCAAGAAAAACCGACACAAACGCAAGCGACTCCTTTGCCTGTTGGTTTGCCTTGCCCTGAAGGTTTGGTGTTTCGGGTTCAGGTTGGCGCTTTTAGAAAACCAGTTCCGGCCGATCGTTTTCGGGAATTTACACCTGTTGATGGCCAGGTATTGGCCAATGGACTAACAGTTTATATGGCGGGATATTTTGGGTCGTCTGCCGAGGCTCTGCAACAACAAAAATTGATCCGCACTTTGGGTTATCCAGATGCTTTTGTAGTGGCTTATCAAAATTGCAGCCGCTTGAGTTTGGCACAGGGTAGGGCTTTGGAATCTTCAACAACTTTAGCCCAAACTCAAAATGTAGCAAATAATTCATTATTCGCCGGGCCGGGCCAAGGCTTGTATTATACTGTGCAAGTGGGCGTTTACAACAGACCCTTGACCTCTGAGGCGCAAATTGGATTCAGCGAGCTCATTGAGGCCAAAACAGCTAAAGGACAATACAGGTATGCGAGCGGAAAGTTTGCGAATTTAAAGGACGCCAAGACGCGTCAGCAATTAGCGGTTAACAAAGGCATTACAGATGCATTTATTGTGGCTTATTACCAAGGAAAGCGAATTGATTTTGCGCAGGCCAGGTTACTCGCGCAATCTGGAATTGCCTTTGAGCAAAACTTTGAGCAAAATCAGGTACCTGCGTTTTCTACTGAACTGCAGCAAAAATTATTGGCTCTTGAGCTTCCTCAAACCCAGCCGCTCAAAGTTCCGGACCCGGTAGTGCGTTATGAGATCAAATGTACCGCTTGTCAGGAAGCGCTCAGCAGATACAATAGGGTAGGGTTGTTTATTTATGACCCTGAGAAAGAAGTCATTGTTTCGGCACTGCAAAAAGCATCTGATTGGGATGTCGTGCAGCTCATGTATTTGAAAGAAATGCGCAAGAAAACAGTTGCGCTCAAAGGGGCTTCTCAAACACTAACATTAGATCCAGAAGGTGTTGATGGTGCGTTTGTCGATTGGCTGCTTAGACAGCAAAATGGCTATGAATTGGTCAAAGACCAAGATGGAAAGCTACAGATCAGGTATTTGGTTCCCGACGCCAATTAATTTTGAAATAGCTGACTGAAAATCAGGTCAATGGTTTGGGTGCGGGCATTGGGTAGCGGCCCCAACGCATCCAAATACAATACTTTGAGTTGCGGGTCGAGTAAGATATATGCTGGTGAGCTTTTCCAACCTAATTGTTGCCACAAAGTTGCTGTTTTGGGTAGGTCTAAGCGCTGCCAATTGGCGCCTTCAAATGCTTTTTTGTCGGCGTTGGTCCAGACGGCATCGGCCTGTACAAAGCTGATGATTTGCACATTGTTTTGATAGCGTTGGGCCAAGCGCTTGAGGGCTGCCATTTCGGTGATGCATTTTTGATTGCCGGGAATGTAATGATGCAAATAGACGTATTGATTGGGCTCAAGGCGTAATCCCAGCTGTTTCTCGACGTAACTTTTACTCCAATACTGGCCATTGCTCAGTTTGCTTTTCTCTAGCCAAAAATAGGTAGCGGCATCGCGCAGCCCTTTTTGTTGACCATTTTTGGACAACGCCAGCAATAGTTCGAGCGCAAGGTCTTTGGGGATGCGGTTGGCTTGTTCGCCTTCTATGATGACTTCCAACGCTACAAACTCCGCCCAGGCAGCATTGTAAATATAGGGGTCTTGTTCTAGGGCCTTGATCAAACCGTCTTGGCTATTGGCTTGAATAGAGATGTCAATGGCATTGCGCACTTTGAGCTCGACTTGTGAGTCGTAGTTTTCATAAAAAAGTTGCGCGTATTCGATGAGTTTGGGTTGGGTGTAGTCGACGCTATCGGTTTGGAGGTAGAAATTGTATTTGTCGTCTTTGGATGGCCCGCCAATGACAGAAAAGTTATCGATGGTGAGCCCGACACTATATTTGATGTAATCGCGTAAAAATGCGTTGCTTTCTTCGCCATAAACCATTGCGGTCTCGGCCTTGAAGGCGAGTACTTTTAATATAAATTCATTGCTACGGATATCCTTGAGTTGATAAATATCGGCAATGTAGTTATCCATCCAGGCTTCAAAACCCAGAATGCGGTAATTGATGTCGTTGGTATCTAGCCGATAAAAAAGCAGTTCAAGCTCTTGTTGGTCTTGGTTGTAAAACGTTTGTTGTGCTACCTCTGGCAATTCGATGAGGTAGCGCCCATTGGGTTGGGTGTAGAAAAGAGCGCATTTGTTGCTGCCACAAATTTGTAGGGTACTGATTTCTTGGAGGTCGAGCTGTGCATTGAAGATGCCCATTGAGTCGGGGCTGACGCGTTGTAACCAAGTTTTTTGACGGCTGAGGTGATTGTCGATTTGATAAATATCGAGCGTGGCTTCATTCCAAAAGGAAAGGCCGCGGAGTTGTACTTGGGCCTCAAAAGAGGAGCACAAGACGAGTATGCTAATGAAAATAAGGTGCTTCACGTGCATCAAACGAGCAGTTCGTGGTTGGTTACGAAAGGCGTGATGTCTGCGCCATTTTGATACATTTCTCGGATGATACTCGAGTTGAGTGCGCTGTGGGCTTGTGCAGTCAGGAAAAAGACGGTGTCTATGCCCGAGATGGCGTGGTTCATGTGGCCGATGCTGCGCTCGTATTCAAAATCTTTGGCGTCGCGCAAGCCGCGCACGATATGTGTGGCTTGAATGTCCTTACAAAACTCGACCGTGAGCTTTTGAAAAGACGCGACTTTGACTTGCGGCTGATCTAGAAAGAGCGATTGGATATGCGCGATTTTTTTGTCCGTACTGAAAAGACCTTGTTTTTTGGAGTTGATCCCTACGCCTATGACAACTTCGTCAAACAAACTGAGTGCCTGATGCACGATGGCTTCATGGCCTTTGGTAAAAGGGTCAAAACTTCCGGGAAATAAACAGCGTTTCATGTGGTGTGCTTGAAAAAACTAAAATACACATTTCCAAAATTGCGACAAGCATCGAATTGCGCTAAAGCAGAAAAATCGTGTTGTTTGCCGTGTTCGATGATGACCAAGCCATCTGAAGTGAGGAGTTGTTTCTCAAAAATGGTTTGGATGAGCTCTTCGTGAAAGCCCAAATGATAGGGCGGATCTGCAAAAATGAGGTCGTACTGGACATTTTTGGCGTTGCGGCAATAAATCACGCAATCGGATTTATACACTTGCATTTTCTCGGTAATTTGCAGTTGCTGAACATTTTGCTTGAGGTATTGAACGCAGCGCGGATGGCTGTCTATGGCCAAAAGATGCGCGGCGCCTCTGCTGACAAATTCAAATGAAATATTGCCCGTTCCGGCACATAAATCCAGTACCCTTAGTTCATCGAGGTCTACTGAGTTTTCTAACATATTGAATAGCCCTTCTTTGGCGTAGTCGGTGGTGGGTCTAGAAGGAAAGCCCGGCGGTGTGGCAAAACGCTTGCCTTTTAATGATCCTCGGATGATGCGCACAAAATTTGGTTTTGGTAGGTTGGTGTGTCGTAAAAAGTGCAATTGTAGTGCTCAAAATCTTTGAATTGACTGATGAGTGCAGCAAAGGCGGGGTAGTCAAAACGCTCACTGGCGTCGTAGAGGTCTAGTGCTAGGTGCTGGGGCAACTGCAGTTTTTGTTGATGCGCCAGTAAGAAATAGAGGATATCTGCAATTTGTTGGTATTCGTTGGCTGTGCAGCATAAAAGTTTGCTGTCTTTGAAGGCAATCAGTACAAAATGCGTGGCTTCAATCAGGAGCACAACTTTGTCCTTCGGATGCTGCGCACTCAGGTGTGCAAGTTGTAGCGCTGCGCTGTGCTGAACTTGTGGTGTGTGCAAATCGTATTTGGCAAAATCATAGAGCCAGACCGGAATGCTGTAGATCAGAACGAGGTCCAGAGAAGCGAGCACTTGATGTGTGAGGTGCTGGTTTGCAGGGAGTTCTCCTTGATTGAGTTGGTAATAAGCCGCCAATTGATTGGGGTCAAAAAGCGCTCGCGGAAACAAAGTATAATTTGGACTGAACCATAAAACGCGCTGCAGCGTTTGGCTTTCAAGTGCTTTTTTGATTGGGCCTGACATGCGCTCCCGGGCAAAAGGTTTGTCGGTTTCGAGTGGGAGGGTTTGCGCCACCACTTCTCCTTGTGCGTGTTCGAGCAGCAAGAGCGTAGAATCTGTATAGTGAAGTACCAAACGCGACATGGCTTGTTTATAAGTCTTTGGGCTTAGCGCCTAAGTACAAAGCTACAATATTTAATTTTGTTAATGCGCAGAACGCTCAAATCATGAACCAAGCACTCACTTTTACTTTAGATCAAGAACAAGCGCTTGCGCAGTTTTTGGAATTTATCCGTGCGCGCGAAACGCGCAAGTTATGGGTGCTAACGGGCTATGCAGGTACTGGAAAGTCTACGCTTATTGCTCACCTCGTGCAGCAAATGCGCGCCGAAAACCTGTCTTTTAAATTACTTGCACCAACGGGCAGGGCAGCCAAAGTATTGTCCAACTACGCAGGTTTTCCGGCGAGTACCATTCACCGTCATATTTATTTTTCAGGTGGAGAACTCAGTACGCAAGGGCTTACGCTCGCCAAAAACCTGCACAAAAACACCTTGTTTTTTGTCGACGAAGCCTCCATGCTTGCGGCGTCATCTGCCTATGAAGCCAACAATGTGCTCGAAGACTTACTGAATTATGTGTACAACGGCGAAAATTGCCACCTGATTTTCATTGGCGACCCCGGGCAGTTGCCGCCAGTGGGGCAAGAGCAGAGTTTGGCGCTTGATCCCGAGCTTTTGGTTACTGCCTTTCCGACACTGCACATTTGGCACAGCCACCTCACCCAAGTAGTGCGTGTTCGCGAGAGCTCAGGTATCCTGACTGCTGCCACTTACCTTCGTCAAAAACAAGATTTTGAACTCCCCTTATTTCCCAAACTGAGTCAGTTTACCGATGCGAGTGTTCAAGAAATTAGTGGGGCAGACTTTCAAGAAAGCCTAGAGAGTTCTATGGCGCAGGTAGGTACAGACGAAACAATTCTGCTGACGCTGGCCAACAAGCGCGCCAACCAATGGAATCTCGAAATCCGCAATCGCTTGTTTTACCGAGAAGAGGTCTTGGAAAAGGGCGACCTCCTGATGGTGGTCAAGAACAATTACTTCTGGCTAGACCCAAGTTCTAAAATGGGTTTTATCGCAAATGGTGAGCTCGCCCGCGTAGACCGCGTCCGAAAGCTAGAAGCGTATTACGGTTTTGAATTTGCCCAGCTCGACCTCTGTTTTGTAGATTACCCCGATCAAGGGCCCATTACCTGTATTGTACATATCCAAAGTTTGTCTGACGAGGGGCCAAGCCTCAGTCGGGATGTCTTGCGCAAATTATTTTATGCCATTGAAGCCGAACATACCGACATCAAAAACAAACAAAAACGCTACCGCGAGGTACTCAAAAATCCGTATTTCAATGCGCTGCAAATCAAGTATGCGCACGCCGTAACCGTGCACAAAGCGCAGGGCGGCCAATGGGCGCATGTCTATGTAGATTACGGTTTCTTGCCTGAAGAACGCAAAAATGCGGCTTATTTGCGCTGGCTCTATACAGCCATTACGCGGGCGAGTGAAAAACTCTTTTTACTGAACTTTCCGCCTGACTTTTTTGCACTCAACGCGCCCAAATAGTGAGGGCTTTTTCTTGGGCTGCAATGGTGTCGCTTGCCGCTACAACCGTATGGCTCACATAAAAGTGACGATCCACTTCCGGAATAAAACGCTCCAGCAATTGGCCATTGCGGTCCACGAGTAAAGTCTTGTTTTGGTTTTCGTGAAAAGCCAACCAGTTGTCTAGGCTAGGCCAAGCGCGCAAACCATTGACACCAATAATGAGGTCTCCAATGGCCAAACCGCCGATGTCGGCCGGTGCACCCGGATAAATACTCAAGATTTGCCATTCTTTACCGACCAAACTGACTTTCATGCCAAAGCGCGCTTCGGCGTAGCTCTTACTTGGTGTCTGTTGGAGTTCGAGCCCAATGAAGTCAAAAGCTTCTTGTAGCAGTGCTTCGTAGGCCGCTGTTCCACAAACGTAATCCTTGAAGAAATCGTCAAAAGACTCGCCAGAAAGGTTTTCTAGGGTCGTTTGGTAGTCTTGTAAGGTATAGCCGCTTGTGCTCGTGCTAAAGTTGTAGTAGAGGTTTTTGAGGACCTGCTCGATGCCTATTTTGTGGTTGGTGGCTTTGCGCAGTCGGTAATCGACGTAAAAGGCCAGTAAGCAACCTTCGGTATAGATAGACACTTTTCTGCCCGGAGCGCCCGGCACATAGCCATCTAGCCAGGTGTCAAAAGAAGCAGCAGCTACGCTCATGGAGAAACGCCCGGGGTTGTCGAGGTGTTTTTGCACTTGCTTGCTGAGTTCTTTGAGGTATTGTTCTAGGCTGAAAACGCCACTTTTGAGCAAATAGAGATCACCCATGTAGGTGGTGATGCCTTCGTAGATAAAACCTGTGAGCGCGTAGTTTTCGCGCTTGAAATCGTAGGGTTGCATTTCAGTTGGCCTGAGTGCTTTGATATTCCAGGCATGGTAGAGTTCATGCGAACAAACGCCGAGTAATTCCGTATAAAGGCTGCCGAAAATGTCGCAAGAGGGGCCGAGTGCAATGACGGTAGAGTCCAGGTGCTCTACGCCATGATACGCTGCGTAAGGCAAAGACTGGATCAAAAAAGTGTATTCAGGACTTGGAAACTCGCCAAAATCTTGAATTTGCCGCTGCGTGAATTTAGAAAAGTCTGCGAGCACGCGCTCCCAAGGAATCATTTGCTGCTGATTGAAGCAAATATGAAAGGTCACACCATTGACTTCATAACTGCGTCGGTCTATGGTTTCACTGCAAATCAAAGGGCTGTCTGCCAAACGGTCAAAGTTGGCGATTTCTACGCACTGATTTTCGTCAAAATGCAAAGCGGAGGCAATTTGCCACTGCGCAGGTAGGTGTAACTGTAATTGATACGGCTGCTCGGTGTTTTGTGCATCGTAAAAAAAGCAATTGACCGGATTGATATAGAGCTGTTTGGGGTCTAGAAAAGTAGATCCCGCATTGAGCTCGGCTGCATAATAATTGTAAGTGATGGTAATTTGCGCATGGCCCTGTGTTGCAATTTGCCAGGTGTCTTTGGCTGTTTTTTCAAAGGGCAAAGCTTGCTTGTCGGCACCAAAAGCTTTGAAGCCTTTGATGTTTTTGGCAAAATTCCCGATTTCGTAACGGCCAGGTCTCCAGCTTGGTAATTCGAGTTGCAGTAATTCCAATTCGGCAGCTTGTTCAAACATCGCGCTGAACTGAATGTAGCGCTGTTGGGCTTGTTCACAACGGACTTGATAGCGCACCATGGCTTAGGCGTATAATTCAGCTTGAATTTGGGCGATTTTGTCGTCGGCGAGGTAGTCGTCGTAAGGCATCATTTTGTCGATGATCCCATTCGGAGTGAGCTCGATGATGCGGTTGGCTACCGTACTGACCAATTCGTGGTCATGAGAGGTAAACAAGAGCGTGCCTTGGAATTCTTGCATGGCGTTGTTGAGCGCTGTAATTGATTCGAGGTCAAGGTGGTTGGTTGGTTCGTCCATGAGCAATAAGTTGGCTTTCGCTAACATCATTTTGGAGAGCATACAACGCACTTTTTCACCACCAGAAAGTACGTTTGCCGTTTTCATCGCTTCTTCACCAGTAAAGAGCATGCGGCCGAGGAAGGTACGCAAATACACTTCTTCGCGCTCTTCGTCAGTAAGCGCATATTGACGCAACCAATCGATGAGGCTTAGTTTGGCCTCAAAATAATGGTGGTTATCGTTGGGTAAATAAGCGGTGGTAATGGTGGTGCCATAGTTGAATTCACCTGAATCAGCCTTGAGGTTGCCCGCAAGCGTTTCAAAGAAATGCGTAAGCGCTACGGAGTCTCTGGAAATAAAAGCAATTTTGTCGCCTTTATTGACCGTCAAATAGAGGTCCTTGAAAAGCGTTTTGCCATCTGTTGTTTTGCTGAGGTTATCTATGCTCAAAATTTGGTTACCGGCATCGCGCTCTTGGTGAAAAGTAATGCCTGGGTAGCGTCTAGATGAAGGCTTGATTTCTTCTAGGTCTAGGTTGTCGAGCATTTTGCGACGACTTGTAGCCTGTTTGGATTTAGCGGCATTCGCAGAAAAGCGCGAAATAAACTCCATGAGTTCCTTTTTCTTTTCCTCTGCTTTTTTGTTTTTGTCTGCACGCTGGCGCAAGGCAAGCTGAGAAGACTGATACCAGAAGGTGTAGTTTCCGGTAAACATATTGAGTTTACTGAAGTCGATGTCGCAGATGTGGGTACAGACGGTATCCAAAAAGTGACGGTCGTGAGAGACCACAATAACGGTATTGCGGAAATCGAGAAGGAAGTCTTCGAGCCAAGAAATGGTTTTGAGGTCGAGGTCGTTGGTTGGCTCATCCAAAATGAGTACGTCAGGGTTGCCAAAAAGCGCTTGCGCTAATAATACGCGTACCTTGAGGTCGTTAGAGAGGTCTTCCATGAGCAAATAATGCTTGGACTCATCTATACCGAGGTTGCTCAGTAGGGTAGCGGCATCGGTTTCGGCATTCCATCCTTCGAGATCTGCAAATTCACCTTCGAGCTCGGCTGTTTTCATGCCATCGGCATCACTGAAATCTTCTTTGGCGTAAAGCGCGTCTTTTTCGACCATGATTTCATAGAGGCGCTTGTGGCCCATGATCACGGTCTGCAAGACCTGAATTTGGTCAAATTCAAAGTGGTTTTGCTTGAGTACAGCCATGCGCTTGCCCGGCTCTAGGTCTACACGCCCTGTTGTGGGGTCTTGGTCACCAGTTAAAATTTTGAGGAAGGTAGATTTGCCGGCACCGTTGGCGCCAATAACGCCGTAGCAGTTGCCATTGACAAATTTGACGTTTACTTCATCAAAAAGTACGCGTTTACCGAATTGTAAAGAGAGATTGGTTACCGAAAGCATGCTGTAAATTTTTGCGCAAAGATAGGCAAAAGATATCAGCTATTGGTGCAAGTATAGATGAAGGCCGGCGGGAAGTTTAAAACGGTGTAGTCTATGGAAACCTGATCAAAATGAGCACCATAGAGCTTTTTAAGCCCACGTGAGTATTGAAACTGGATCAGTTTGCCTTCGGGCTGCATATTTTGCTTGACTTCTTCTAAAATGGCACTGCGCAACGCAACGGGGAAGTTGGAGAGCGGTAAAGAAGATAGAATGTAGTCGGCTTTGGGCAATTGCAGGCGTTGCAAGACCGCTGAGATTTCGGCAGCTGAACCATGGATCAGGTGCACGTTCGGCGCTTGGAATTTCTTTTGGAGGTCGTGGAAAAAGGCATCGTTGAGCTCAATGACAACCAACTGGCAATGTGGTGGCATTTGGCGCAGCAATTCTTTGGTAAAAACACCGGTGCCAGGGCCGAGCTCAATGAGCACTTTTGCTTTTTCAAAGGCGATGGGCAATAGCATTTTTTTACTCAAGAAACGAGAGCTCGGCAGCACAGAACCGACCATGCGGTTGGCCTTGAAAAATTCGCGAAGAAAGGATCTTTTTGACATTAGGCTTGGGCTATTGATGCATGTGCGCCGCGGATAACGCCAAGGATTTGCCCTTGAAGAGGGAGGTCCTTGAAGGGGCTAAAGCGCCATTGTTCTGGGCGCATGTTGGGGCTGTAGGGCAAACTTGGGTCAAATAAGGTGAGTTCTGCTGGGGCGCCCACTTCGATGGCATTGATCGCTAAATCAAGTACTTTTCTCGGGCCCATATTGAGCGCTTTTAAAAAGTGTTGCATGGCGTCGGGCTGCTGCGTAAAAAGCGCAGCGAATACGGTTTCGAGCTGTGGTGCACCAAAATTTGCGAGGTCAAATTCGAGGTCTTTTTCTTCGGGGTCGCCTGGGCGGTGGTCACTGACAATAGCGTCTAGGGTGCCGTCGAGAACGCCAGCCCAGAGCGCTTGTTGATCGGCTTCGGTTCTGAGTACGGGCAAGACTTTGAAACGGGTGTCAAAACCGAGCATTTCGGCTTCGGTAAAACATAAATTCATGAGGTGGACGTCGGCAGTGAGGTCGAGGCCTTCTTTTTTGGCACTGCGGATGAGTTCAACACCGGTTGCTGTGCTGATTCCGGAAAGGTGCATTTTGCCGCCTGTGTAGGCCAATAAACGCAAATTGCGCTCGATTTCGATGATTTCCGAGACGTGTGGGTCGGCTTTGAGGCCAGTTCGGGTTGAGGCGCTGCCTTCATTGACCTGCGCCTTGGCACTCAATGAAGCATTGCGGGCTAGAAGTGCCACGCGTCCGCCAAAATCTTTGGTGTAGAGTAAAGCGCGGTGCAGCAAGCCTGCGCTCACGCTGTGGCTGTCGTCGGTAAAAAGCCTAACGCCTTGTTGGTAAAGCTCGTACATTTCGGCGAGTTCTTCACCTGCGTTAGCTTTAGAAAGCGCACCATTGACACCCAACAAGGTGGTGCTGTTCACGCTTTGCTGTTGCACATAGCTCACGAGCGCTTTGTTGTCTATGACAGGCTGTGTGCCCGGCTGGATGTAAACACGTGTATAGCCACCTGCACTGGCAGCATCTAAGCCTGAAACGATTGTTTCTTTGTGCTCATGTCCTGGGTCGCAGAAGTCTGCTTTGAGGTCAATCAAACCCGTGGTGAGGCAAAGGTTGGCAGACTGCACTTGCAGCGCATCAGGATGATCGAGTTTGGCGGCGATTTCAATAATTTGACCATCTGCGATGAGTACATCACAAGTTTGGTTGTTCCAGCTGGATTGCGGATCTAGGATCGTTGCGTTGTTGAGTTGAATTTTCATTTCCACCATTTTAACAATGAGAGTTCGGCCAAAAGACAAAGGAGTCCAAAAACGAGAAAGTAGCGCCAGTAGCTTTGGGTGTCCTCGAGCTGAATGGCGGTCAGGCTTTGTCCTTCTTTGATTTGGTTAAAAGTACAATTTTTTATGCCGTTGGTTTCTAAAAGTTCGAGTAAGGCAGTTTGGTCGAGCAGCTCGAGCTTGGATTCCGAGCGGTTGTTGTTGAGCGCGAGTTGTGCCAGCACATCAGTACTTTTGAGTGCATAAATGCCCGCCTTGAGTCTTTCCAAGGCTGCGCTACCGCCAATTTGAATGCGCAATTGATTGGGCGAAGCGATGTATTGGGCAATGAATTCTGTTTGTTCAGAAACAAAACGCAGTGGGGCTTCTTCTTGGTGCTTGGCGCGCACCTTGATTTGTGCATCTTTACCCAAAATGGCATAAGCAGGGTAGCGTTCGCTCGCGTATTCGCCACAGCGCAATAAGATGGTTGGGAACAAAGACTGATTGACAAGGCTGCCAAACGAATTTTGTAATGCAGTTGTAAAGAGAAATGCGGAATTGTTGGCACGCATAAAAAGTGCTTGCCCTGAGCGTGTGATCAGAAGGGGAGTAGCACTGCTTTGGGCTTGGTTTTGAATGCTGTAGGCCTTTTTGACCAGCGGCACGTTCAGACGCTCTTGTTTTTTCTCGAATACGCCTTTAAAAAAGGGATCTTCGTCGTTGATGCGCTGCAGATTGAGTGCGGTAGTCTGAATCGGGCCAAGAGCAGGCAAGGAAAGTGCTGCAAGTAGGGGTTGGTAGTCGTTGCGGCGGATGTTTTCTCCTGGGATGATCAAAATGCGCTGTCCGTTTTGGTGAGCAGTGCTGAGTTCATCGCGCAGCCCGCTGGAGATTTCGTCGAGGCCATTAAGTACAATGAGGTCAGCCTCGGCAAGTGTGTTCGAAGAGACTTCGCCCGGTGAGGTGGTTTGTACGTTGTAGCGCGCTTCTACCGCATAAGCTTTGGCCACATTGGGACTTGAGCTCGCTTCTTCGATGAGGTAAATATTGGTGCGCTCCGGTACTTCGTAAGAAAAATACCAGGTGTCGTCAAAATGAATTTGTTGGTCGTTGATCTGAACCTGCCCCTCGACAAACCCTTTGTTGGTTTCATTGTAGGGGAAGCTCGCAGTTTGGCTGTTGTTGGCTCCAATTTGCAGGAACATGGTGCGCTTGAGTTTGCCAATTTTCACCTGTAGCTCCAAGCGTTTTTTGGCTTGGTCGCCGAAGTTTTGTACCCGAACCATCAGGGTTTGTTCGGTTTGGCGCTGATGGGTGGGCTTGGCAAACCAAATGCTATCGATGTACGCATTTTGAATTTGTTGTGCCTTGAGCTGATACGCGAAGAAGGTCTGGTTGGCTTGTGGCTTTTGGGCGCTTAGTTTGGCTTGGCTTTGCTGAAAGTCAGAAATGAAGATTTGTTGAATCTGACCGAGTTTTTCTTTTTGAATTTGGTGTCTGTCGATCTGACGCTGCTGCCATGTAAGTACGTCATCGAGCGAGCGGCTAATGGCATAGATGTCGAGCTTGTCTAGGTAGCGCAAGGCCTCTGCTTTGCTCTGAAAACGCTGTTCGGAATGGTTGAGTTGGTTGCTGCAAATCAAAACGCGCGTATCTGGCTTGACTTGCCCGAGCATTCGTTTTGCCAGCTCTCTGCCTTCCGAGAAAAGCGAGCCCTCGGTGCCAATAGCACTCATCGAAAAAGAGTTGTCTAGGTAAATGAGTAGGGCGGGCTTGCCTGCGTTTGGCGACGCTGATTTTGTAGCCTGAGGCTGTGCAAAAGCAAAAATTATGGCCGAAAGCGCGAGAATCCGCGTCAGTAAGACCAATAAATGCTTGAGTTTTCTAGTGCTTTGCTGCTCTTTTTCAAGGAATTGGATAAAACGCAAAGATGAGAAGTAGAGTGTCTTTCGTTTTCTGAAATGAAAAAGATGGATAACGATAGGAATCAGTAGCAAGAAAAGGAACCATAAGCGTTCTGGGTGTACAAATTCCATATCCCAAAGGTAGTAAAAATGTGCAATGAGTTCAAAAAAAAACTGCCCGACTTGCGGGCAGTTTCAAAGGTGGAAATTATTTTAACTCATCTAATTTTTTCTTCCAGAAATCTGATTTTTCTATATTACCCACTTTTCTATTTGCTTTCCAAAGTGATTCTATTACATTTTTGTTTTGATTATCAATTTGATAATATTTTTCAAAATCTATTATGGCGGAATAGAATTTTTCTTTTGATTTAGTTTCGCTTTCAGCAAACTTTGGGCTGTTATAATCAATTGTTTGAGTTTCATTGTACAACATCACACCTTGATTATATTTAGACAGTGCCACGACATAAATTGTCTCCTTGTAAAGAGGGTCTAAAGTAATGGCTTTGTCACCGAATAAAATTGCATTGTTGTAATCTTCGTTTAAAAACGAAAGGAAGGACTTTAGATAATAAAACTGCTTATTTAAGGAATCTAGTTTTATTGCGTCATCAAGTGTGTTTAAGCAAATATTTGTTATTTCACTTCTGATTAATGATAATGAATCTAATGATTTTGTACTTTCAACATTAGGAGAACTAGTTTTGATTTTGTATTCTAGTTTGTCAATTTCACTTTGAACTTCATCAAAATAATCAAGTCCTATGTCAACTAGATTTATTTTAAGTTCAAGTATTTGATAACATGATGCTACATTCCTAGCGGTTTGAAAGTTTGTTTTGTGGGATTTTGTTGGATTTATTTGTTCCAGTTCAGAAAAGTACGCATTGACACTAACGTTGAAGTTGGTATTTGAATCATCAAGGGTTGATTGATCGAGACCAAGAAAATTTAAGTATTCAGAACAGATGTAAAATTCCTGTGCTGCAGATAAAAAATTCTTTTTATTGAAATCATCAATTGCAAATTTGTAAAGTTCCTGAACTTGAGTCAAAACAAAAAGTTTCAATATAGGTATGTCTGATTTTTCAGGGTTTTCTACAACTTTTGGGTTGTTAGAAAAAGAATTAAAACAAGTTTTAAACTCATCGAAGTATTGAAGTTTCAAACAATTTGTTAGACTTGAGTCTAATTGAATTTTCATCCTAAAGTTTAAAATATCTAAAGCAAAATATATTTTAGATTTATAAAAATACATTTTAAGATCCTCTTTTGTATCTGGATGGTTTGCGGCAAGATCAATAAAGGATTTTGCTTCTTCAGCTAATTTTTTTTGACTTTCTAGTTTGTTCGAAATGCTAAATTTATTGATTCTCAGGGCTGCATCAGTAATGTTATTCTTCTGGGCAAATGTAGCTGTGCTCAAGACAAGACTCAGACCAGCTAAGAGGAGTTGTTTTTTCATAAGTTAGATTTTATTCGCTTTGCGCTTCGTTGTTTTCAATTTCCGTGCCACTTTCTGTGTTTTCGTCGGTCGATTCTTCTTCTTCGTCCTCTGCGCGTGGTACGCGTGCAATAGCTGCAATTTCTGCGTTGGCTTTGAGGTTGATGAGCTTAACGCCTTGTGCGGCTCGGCCCATGGTGCGAAGGGTGTCGATGTGCATACGGATCGTGACTCCTGATTTGGTGATGATCATGAGGTCGTCTTCGTCGAATACATTCTGAATAGAAAGGAGCTTGCCGGTTTTTTCGGTGATGTTGAGTGTTTTGACACCTTTACCACCGCGGTTGGTGATGCGGTAAACGGGCTCTTTGTCTTCTGGGTCATTGAGGAAGGTGCGTTTGCCGTAGCCTTTTTCTGACACCACGAGAATGGTGGAGAAGATGTCCTCGACGCAGATCATGCCAATGACACATTCTGCATCAGAGCTGAGGTTCACGCCGCGTACACCAGAGGCATTTCGGCCCATTGGGCGCACGGTAGATTCGTTGAAGCGGATGGCGCGACCGTCGCTGGTGGCCAAGACGATTTCGTTGCTGCCGTTGGTGAGTTTCGCCTCGAGGAGTTCGTCGTTGTCGCGGATGCCAATGGCGTTGATGCCGTTGCTGCGCGGACGCGAGTACGCTTCGAGTGAAGTCTTTTTGATGACACCTTGTTTGGTACACATCACAATGAAGTTGTTTTCAACGTATTCTTTGTCGGTGAGGTCGAGGACCTTGACATACGCCTTGACTTTGTCGTCGCCAGGAATATTGATGAGGTTTTGGATGGCGCGGCCTTTGGAAGTTTTGCTGCCTTCCGGAATTTCGTAGACACGCATCCAGAAACAACGTCCTTTTTCGGTAAAGATGAGGAGGTAGTTGTGGTTGGTGGCCACAAAGAGGTGTTCGAGGAAGTCTTGGTCGCGGGTAGCGGAGCCTTTGGAGCCCATGCCGCCGCGGTTTTGAACTTTGTACTCGGCCAAGTTGGTGCGCTTGATATAGCCTGCATGAGAGATCGTGACCACCACTTCTTCGTCGGCGATGAGGTCTTCCATGCGCATTTCGCTGGAGTTGTATTCGATTCTAGAGCGGCGGTCGTCGCTGTATTTGGCGCGCACCTCGATGAGCTCATCTGTGATGATTTGCATGCGACGCTCTTCGCGGTCGAGGATGTCTTTGAGATCGGCGATGAGCTTCATGAGCTCGTCGAATTCGGCGCGTAGTTTGTCTTGCTCGAGGCCAGTGAGTTGGCGCAGGCGCATGTCGACGATGGCGCGCGTTTGGATATCAGACAAGCCGAAGCGTTCTGCTAAGCGGTCGCGGGCAGCATCTGGACTAGCTGATGTTTTGATGATTTCAATGACTTCGTCGATGTTGTCAGAAGCAATGATGAGACCTTCTAATATGTGCGCGCGCTCTTCTGCTTTGCGGAGTTCAAAGCGCGTGCGGCGGATCACGACTTCATGACGGAATTCGACGAACTCTTGAATGAGGTCTCTGACGTTGAGCAAGCGCGGACGACCGTCTACCAAACAAATGTTGTTGACAGAGAAGGAAGTCTGAAGCTGGGTGAACTTATATAATTTGTTGAGTACGACATTGGCAATGGCGTCGCGCTTGATTTCAAACACGATGCGCATCCCGTTGCGGTCAGATTCGTCGCGGAGGTCGGAGATGCCTTCAATTTTTTTGTCGTTGACCAAGTCGGCGATCTTTTTGATCATTTCGGCCTTATTGACTTGGTAAGGGATTTCGGTCACGATGATTTGCTCGCGGCCGTTCTCTTCTTCGATTTCAGCTTTTCCGCGGATCACAACGCGCCCGCGCCCGGTCAATAAAGCATCGCGTACGCCTTCGTAGCCGTAAATGATACCGCCGGTCGGGAAGTCTGGTGCTTTGATGTAGTTGAGGAGTTCTTCTGGCGTGATGTCGCGGTTTTCGATATAGGCGATGGTGCCATCTACAACTTCAGTAAGGTTGTGAGGTGCCATGTTGGTGGCCATACCAACGGCAATACCTGCTGCTCCGTTGATCAGGAGGTTCGGGATTTTGGTTGGCATGACGGTTGGCTCTTGCAAAGAGTCGTCAAAGTTGGGGCGGAAGTCGACAGTTTCTTTTTCGAGGTCGTCGAGCATTTCTTCGGCAATCTTGCGCAAGCGTGCCTCGGTATAACGCATGGCTGCAGGGCTGTCGCCATCTACAGAACCAAAGTTACCTTGACCGTCTACTAAAGGATAACGCAAAGACCATGGTTGGGCCATGCGCACCATTGTGTCGTATACAGAGCTGTCGCCGTGCGGGTGATATTTACCCAAAACCTCACCGACAATTCTTGCCGATTTCTTGTAAGGTCGGTTAGAGAATACGCCGAGGTCTTGCATTCCGTAGAGCACCCTGCGGTGAACTGGTTTGAATCCGTCGCGTACATCTGGAAGTGCGCGTGAGACAATAACAGACATCGAATAGTCGATGTATGCTGATTTCATTTCATCTTCGATGTTGATCTGAATGATTTTTTCGCCTTCAGCCATATTTTTGAGTTAGTCTATGTATTCATTAAAATAGTGTCTCAAAATTAATAAAATGAAGCCCCCTACGGCTTCCCTTCGCTATTTTTTACTAACAAAATGAGTCTATAAATTGTGAATAAAACCGGACACGTTGCAGAGATAAAAGTTATATTTGTATCAAGCAAACGTAAACCATGGAAGCCAAATTTTCTCCACGTGTCAAAGACATGATCAGCTACAGCCGAGACGAAGCCGTTCGCTTGTCCAACGAGTTTGTGGGTGCCGAGCATTTGTTGTTGGGCCTCATTCGCCTCAATGAAGGTACGGCAGTCCGCATTGTACAAGAATTTAAGCTCGATCTCGCCGAACTCAAAGCCGAGCTCGAAAAAATACTCGCCAAAAGCGCTGTGCGCGAATTGGTCAATCTGAACTTACCTCTTTTAAAGCAAGCTGAAAACATCATCAAGCAGTCTTATTTAGAAGCCAAAGAATTTAAACAAAACATCATTGGTACAGAGCATTTATTGCTGACCATCCTCCGCTACGAAGACAGCGTTGCGTGTCAGGTCCTCAATAAATATGGTATCATGTACGAAAACGCCCGAGACGAATACGAACTTATGTTACAAGACAAACAACAACCTAGCGCCGAATTCCCAGGATCAGGCCCAGAAGAAGACGAAAACTTCGGTCAAGCACAGCGCAAAAGCGCCGACCCTAAATCCAAAACACCCGTTCTAGACAACTTCGGCCGCGACCTCACCAAAATGGCAGAGCTCGGCAGACTTGACCCGATTGTAGGTCGAGAAAAAGAAATCGAGCGCGTGAGCCAGATTTTATCCCGACGCAAAAAAAACAACCCGATTCTCATCGGTGAGCCAGGTGTTGGAAAGTCTGCTATTGCCGAAGGTTTGGCTTTGCGCATTGTACAAAGAAAGGTCTCGCGCATTCTCTTCAACAAACGCATTGTATCGCTAGACCTCGCGTCATTGGTAGCAGGTACCAAGTACAGAGGGCAGTTCGAAGAGCGCATGAAAGCCGTGATGCAAGAAATCGAAAAGAATCCGGACATCATCTTGTTTATCGATGAAATCCACACCATTATTGGTGCAGGAGGCGCAAGTGGTTCACTCGATGCTTCCAACATGGTGAAGCCAGCACTCGCACGCGGCGAAATGCAAGCCATTGGCGCCACCACCCTAGATGAATACCGTCAGTACATCGAAAAAGACGGCGCACTTGAACGCCGCTTTCAGAAAGTCATCATCGAGCCAACGTCTATCGACGAAACCATCCAGATCCTCAACAACATCAAAGAGCGCTACGAAGATCACCACAGCGTTCGCTATACCGATGAAGCACTCGCGGCTTGTGTCAAACTCACCGAACGCTACATCACCGATCGCCACTTGCCAGACAAAGCAATTGACGCGCTAGACGAAGTCGGTTCAAGGGTACACATCACCAATTTGCACGTGCCCAAAGAAATTACCGATATCGAAGGTCAAATTGAAGGGCTAAAAGGCCAAAAGGCTGAAGTCATTCGCTCGCAGCAATACGAAAAAGCTGCCGAACTCCGCGATGCCGAACGCAAGCTTCAAGAAGACCTCGAGACCGCCAAAAACAAATGGGAAGAAGAAGCCAAAAACAACCGCGTGGTCGTTACTGAAGAAAATGTAGCGGAAGTCGTTTCCATGATGAGCGGCGTTCCGGTGACCAAAATCTCAGAATCTGAACTCGGTAAATTGGTCAAAATGGCCGAAACCATCCGTGGAAAAGTCATTGGTCAAGACGATGCCGTTGCCAAAGTGGTGCGCGCCATTCAGCGCAACCGCGCAGGGCTCAAAGACCCCAACAAACCAATCGGTTCTTTCTTTTTCTTAGGCCCAACCGGCGTAGGTAAAACCCAACTCGCCAAAATCCTCGCCAAAAATCTCTTCGACTCAGACGACGCCCTCATTCGTGTCGATATGTCAGAATACATGGAGAAATTCTCGATTTCTCGCCTAGTTGGCGCCCCTCCTGGATACGTCGGCTACGAAGAAGGTGGTCAGCTTACTGAAAAAGTGCGCCGCAAGCCTTACGCTATTGTCTTGCTAGACGAAATCGAGAAAGCGCACCCAGATGTATTCAATTTGTTGTTGCAAGTCCTAGACGACGGCCACATGACCGACGGTTTGGGTCGCAAAATCGACTTCAAAAACACCATCCTCATCATGACCTCCAATATCGGTGCGCGCCAGCTCGCAGATTTCGGAACCGGCATGGGCTTTGGCACCAAAGCGCAACAAGAGGCTCAGGAGCAAAATGCATTGTCTGTGGTTCAAAACGCGCTGCGCAAGGCTTTCTCTCCAGAATTCCTCAACCGCGTAGACGACATGATCATGTTTAAGTCGCTCAAACGCGAAGACATCCACCTCATTATCGATATCGAACTCGAAAAACTTCTTGAGCGCATCGGCAACCTCGGTTACCACGTGAGTTGTACAGAAGCGGCCAAAGACTTTATTGCAGAAAGAGGCTACGACGAAAAATTCGGTGCGCGTCCACTCAAAAGAGCGATCCAAAAATACATCGAAGACCCACTCGCAGAAGAAATCATCAACTCCAACTTGCAAGAAGGCGACACCATCGTACTCGATTTTGAAACCGGTGCCGATATTTTGAAATTGAGCATTGAAAAAGCGAAGCCTGCAAAGAAAAAAGCAGATCCAAAGGCGGAGTAGTGTTTAATGCTTCTTCACCACTTTTTCATAAGGGACGCGCACGCGCTCTCCCCAAATGCCAGGTTCTGTACCCAGGCCAACGGCTATTACCATATTGATTTGCGCGCGGCGAGGTAACATCAGGTAGCGCTTGAGGCGTTTTTCGTCAAAACCCTCGAGTGGGCAACTATGGAAACCTTCTGCGGCAATAGAAAGCATGAAAGTTTGTGCGGCGAGCGCACAAGATTTGTGCGTCACTACGTTAACAGCTGAAGCGCCGCCGGTGCGGTAAAAAGGCTTGAATAAGCCGCCAAAAAAGCTCACGGTTAAGCGCAAGCCAGCTAGAATTCTAAATGGATCGGCAGCATACAACAACGGCATGACCTTTCCGTAGTACTGCAACATCATTTTTTGAGCCTTTGTTGGCTCGCCGTTGATTTCATTTTGTACTTGGGCGAGGTGCCAGTTTTTGCGCTGTTTCCATTGGTCTGGGCGCGTGACAAAAACAACCAATTCTTGTGCTGTTTTGGCTGCCGATTGGCCCAGGCAAAGCTCGGCTACAATGGCTTTTTCTTGAGGAGAGTTGATCCAATGAAAACCCCAAAGTTGCATGTTGCTGGAGTTGGGGGAGAGGATGCTTCTTTTAAGGCTGCGCTCAATGACTTCGCCCGGTACAGACACATTTGGGTCAAATTTGCGGTTACTGCGTCTAAATTGGATAATTTGTTCGAAATTTTCTTGTTGACTCATCTTAATTTTGTTTGATCGCGGTAACTGTATATCCATTTGAACGCAAGAGCGCAATGATGCCTTCTGGGCCATTCAGATGACCTGCGCCAACCGCAAAAAAAGTGCTTTCTTTTTGCATTTGATCGCTCATTGGAGCTATCCAACTTTGATTGCGTTGCACCAATAATATTTGATTGAATTCTGGGTAGTCGGCAGTTTCTGCTGCCATGAGGACACTCAGGGTCTCGAGGTCTTCTTTGAGGTAGCAGGCCAAGAGCGTGTCATAGACTTTCATGTCGCTGTTGTAGTCTTGTTTGAGCATGTCAACTTGGGTTTGCATGGGCAGTTGGTCAAAGAGGTTCAACTGAAAATCTAAGGTTTCAAGTCCAATCGTTTCTTTGTGTTTTTTCTTGGCCATTTTATTGAATTCCATCTCGTAAGAAGCCATGTCGGACATGCTTTCTTGAATGAGAATACTCGAGAAAAACATTGGTTTGAGTTTGCTGCTGCGCTCAAATTTATTTTCGCTCCATTTGAGGCTGTCTATGCAGTACATCTTGAGTTGGGTGTAGTCTTGTGCTTCCATGAAGTCTTTGAGCGTTTTGCCATCGGGGAGCAGCACTTTTTGAGCAAGTGCAATTTTCTCAGCGCCACTCATGTCGAGGTCCACCTCCATGACAATTGTTTTGGAGTCGTCAAAAGCCCGTTTAAGGCTGTTGCTGAGTTCAAACTGATCTTTGGGTAAAATATGGATGGTGCCATATAAGTAAGAAGCTTTAGTGAGTCCGTTCCCAGAGATTTGATAGAGTAATTGGGCTTGTGAGAAGCTCGTGAGGAGCAAAAAATAGAGGAGTATTTTTTTCATGTCTCAAAATTACACAAACTTTGGCTATAAAATTAAAACTGCTTTTTTGACACACGTGTCAGTAAATTTCTGCCAGCTTGTCTCAAAACTGCGCTTGGTCTATTATTTGTCTACTGCTGCTCAACGAATAAATAAGTAAATATGTCAGTCGAGAACGATCTACCAAACGAAGCACTTCACAACGAGGAAGAAATGAACGAAGCACAAGCTGCATCAGAAAACCCGCAGGAAAACGCGCAGCAAGACGAGCAATTAGTCGACGAATACAAAGATAAGTTTGTGCGCCTTTACGCTGAGTTCGACAACTACCGCCGCAGAACCAACGAAGAAAAGTTGCAATTGATGGCTACTGCTGGTAAAGATGTAATCAGTACGATGTTGCCTGTTCTGGACAACTTCGAGCGCGCCATTGCCACCAATGAAAATTTGGACGATATCACAGCAATAAAAGAAGGTTTTCAGCTCATCTACAATATGTTAAAAGCTAATTTGGAGGCCAAAGGCTTGAAGCCAATGGAGTCCAAAGGTCAAGGCTTTGACAGCGATTTACACGAAGCTATTGCCAATATTTCGGCGCCAGATGCAGCGCTCAAGGGCAAAGTAATTGATGATGTAGAAAAAGGTTATTACCTCAATGACAAAGTTTTGCGTTTTGCAAAAGTAGTTGTTGGTCAATAAATAAAACATGAGTAACAAGCGCGATTATTACGAAGTTCTGGGTGTTTCTAAAAATGCCGATGAGTCTGAAATCAAGAAGGCCTATCGCAAACTCGCCCTCAAGTATCACCCCGATAAAAACCCAGACGACGCCAGTGCTGAGGACAAATTCAAAGAAGCTGCAGAAGCCTATGAAGTCCTGAGCAACGCCGAGAAAAAAGCGCAATACGACCGCTTCGGACACGCCGGAATGGGCGGTGCAGGTGGTTTTGGCGGCGGCGGCATGAACATGGACGACATCTTCTCGCAATTTGGCGACATCTTTGGTGGCGCATTTGGCGGAGGTAGTTTTGGCGGCAGCCGAGGTGGTTCAAGAGTAGTGAAAGGCACCAACTTGCGCGTCAAAATGAAACTCACGCTAGAAGAAATCTCTGGCGGTGTCAAGAAAAAAATCAAGGTCAATAAATTAGTTCAGGCCGAGGGTGTCACTTACAAAAACTGCCCCACGTGCCAAGGAACAGGTCGCATCACGCGCGTTGCACAAACCTTTTTGGGTGCCATGCAAACGCAGTCTGCGTGTCATGTGTGTCAGGGAGCGGGCAAGACCGTTGAGTCTAAGCCAGCCGATGCCGATGCGCAGGGCCTCAGAAGACAAGAAGAAGTCATCGAAATCGATATTCCTGCCGGCGTAGAAGAAGGCATGCAGCTGAGTGTGCGCGGCAAGGGTAACGCTGGGCCTTTCAATGGCGCAGCCGGCGATCTCATTGTGGTGATCGAAGAAATTACCCACGAAGAGCTCCGCAGAGAAGGCGAAAACCTCCACTACGACGCATTCTTGAACTTTACCGATGCCGTGCTGGGCGCCTCCATAGAAGTGCCAACTGTCGGTGGAAAGGTCAAAATTAAAGTAGATCCAGGAACCCAAAGTGGTAAGGTTCTTCGCTTGCGCGGTAAAGGCTTGCCCAACGTACAGCGCTACGGAACCGGCGACCTCTTTGTGCACCTACACATCTACACGCCAACAAGCGTGAGCAAAGAAGAGCGTGAAATCCTCGAAAAACTCCGCGACTCCGAAAACTTTGATCCGTATAAAGCGCAAAAAGACAAAGGCTTTTTCAGCCGCATGCGCGATATCTTTAGCTAAAAAAGGTATCTTTAGTTCATGAGATTTATCGATTCTGCTCGGCTGGGCCGCAATTCAATAGGGTTTTACATTGGCGGAATCGCCGTGCTAATTGTCTTGTTTATTTTAGGTGGCTTGCCTTTGCTTTTCGATGCGCAGTTGCGCTTGCCTGCGTATGCAATCGACATCGAAAACCCGGCATTTATCGAAGCATATGGCTCCACGCGCTTACTAGTTGGCGAGTTGCTATCGTTTTTTGTGGCCTGTGTGGGCTTTGTGTTGTATTTGCGCTTTGCGCACAAACGCCCATTTCTTTCGATTTTTACCGCCGCACCTCACTTTCGTTGGAAGCGCTTTTTGGGCTTCGGAATCATTTTATTCTTGACGGTTTGTGTCTTCACCACTCTTGAAGTGCTGTGGAGCGGACAATCTGCAATGGTTGAGTGGAATTTCAAAGCGTCAGTTTTTTGGCCTTTGTTTTTGTTTTCTTTGTTGCTCATTCCTTTTCAAGCGGGAATAGAGGAGTTGGTTTTTCGGGTCTATGCGCTGCAAGGCTTGTACGCCCGCACCAAAAGTGTTTGGCTGAGCATAGGCCTGAGCTCCGCCATGTTTGCTATTATGCATATCTCAAATCCAGAAATCGCTGTTTTAGGTCCAGGGCTTTTGCTCTACTATTTCATGGCGGGCCTTTTTCTAGCGCTGCTCGCTGTTCAAGATGACGGCCTCGAACTCTCCTTGGCTTTTCATATTTTCAATAACCTATTCGGTGCCTTCGTTGTCTCGAGCGATTGGCAGGCTTTTCATACCGAAGCGCTCTTTATCGACCACCGAGGCCCAGGCTCCTTGATCTTTCAATTGGGTTCCGCATTGGTCTTATTTGCTGGTATTTATTTCGTGCTCTCGAAAAAATTCAAGTGGAAACCGCTTACTTCGTTGCGCTAGTCTAGATTTTTCTTAGCTTTAAGTCATGATTAAAGTAGCGCAAGTCAGTAAATCTTATCAGCGCAAGTTGGTGCTCGACGACGTCTCGTTGGAGGTTTCGAAAGGTCAAATTTTT
>JBEEKN010000022.1:0-35659 GCA_041168605.1 Bacteroidota bacterium
TTTTACCCATTATTAACGCTATGTCAGGACTAGTAGGTGAATTTGAGGTCAAAATGGATGAAAAGGGGCGCTTCCTCTTTCCATCTGGTTTGCGCAAGCAATTGCCTGCTGTTTCCCAGCGAGATTTCATGCTCAACAAGGGTTTTGAAGATTGCTTGACACTCTTCCCACTGCCAGAGTGGGAGCGCATCAGTCAGAAGCTTTCTAAAATGAACTTGTTCAAGCCAAAAAACCGAATGTTTTACAGGTTGTTTCATCAGGGAGCCAAGCAGGTTGCCCTAGACAACGCTGGACGCATTTTGGTGCCTTCCGCCCTAATGGAGCGCGTAGGTTTGGTTGCCGAGCTGATGCTGATTGCCTACAACGATCGCATTGAAATCTGGGATAAGTCTAAGTACTTCGAAATGATCGAAGGCAACATGGCAGATTTCGCTGATTTAGCGGATGAAGTAATGGGTGATTTAGACAATGAAGATTAATACTGACTACCACATTCCCGTCATGTTACAACCTTGCTTGGATGGTCTCGACCTCCAGGCGAACGGCATTTATGTCGATGTTACCTTTGGTGGCGGTGGTCATGCGCGTGCTATTTTTGAGCAGCTTTCGCCAAGTGGTCAGCTCGTTGTTTTTGATCAAGACCCCGACGCCCGCAACAACGCTTGGGAGGCACCAAATTTTCATTTTGTACCGGCCAACTTTGCTTTTTTAAGAAACTATGTGCGCGCCCTTGGCCTGTCTCAGGTCGATGGCATTATTGCCGACTTAGGCGTGTCTTCACATCAATTTGATACCGCGCAACGCGGGTTTTCTATTCGCGAAGATGCCCCATTAGACATGCGCATGAACCGCAACGGTGGGCAGTCTGCAGCAGCGCTCATTGCCACTGCCGACGAACAAAAATTAGCATCTATTTTATACGAATACGGTGAATTGCGCAATTCAAGAGCTTTGGCTGCTGCTTTAGTGCGCCAACGCGACAACGCTGCCATTCTCACCACTTTTGATTTGATCAAGGCGCTCGAGCGTTTCGCGCCCAAGTTTAAAGACCACAAATTTTACGCGCAAGTTTTTCAGGCTTTTCGCATCGAGGTCAATCAAGAAATGCAAGTGCTCAAAGATTTTCTAGAACAAGCTGTTCAGGTTTTAAAGCCCGATGGCCGTTTGGTGGTGATGTCTTATCATTCCTTGGAAGACCGCCTCGTTAAAAACTTCATGAAAAGAGGGAGTTTTTCGGGTGAAATCGAAAAAGACTTTTTTGGCAACGTACAAAAGCCAATGACAGAAGTCAATCGCCATCCTATTGTTGCCGATGCACAAGAATGCGAGCGCAATTCAAGAGCGCGCAGTGCCAAACTCCGAATCGCAAAGAAAAATGGCTAAGTCGCAGGCAACTCCACCCAAGAACCGCAAGGGAAGCAAAGCCAATGCATTTGCACAAATTCTCAATGGAGAGTTTTTGACCAAGTCCTTTGTGCTCGATAACCTCAATTATATCTTTTTCATTATGCTTTTGCTGTTGGTGCTCATCTCTAAGGGCTATTACGGCAAGCAACTCACCAAAGACACCGATGCCGCCCAGCGCAACCTCGACCAACACTCCGCAGAATTCATCGAAGCGAAGGCGCGCTTAGAGCTTGTGACGCGTCGTTTCAAAATGGCAGAACGCTTGGAGAGCCGTGAGCTCAAGGAAACCAAGAATGCCACTAAAGTGATCCGCATTAAAGAAAAAATCAATGAGTAAGGATAGAAAACACCTCTATTACCGCGCTTACCTGGTTTATTTCGGGTTTGTGGCCATCATGATTTTAGTGTTGTACTCCACACTCGATTTACAGTTCAATGGCCCTGGAGTGGCCTACGCAACCCAAAAAGGCGAATTACCAACCCGTGTGGCCGACCGCATTCCGCGCATGGGTCAAATCTTAGATCACAATGAGGTGCCGCTCGTGACCAGCATCACCTTCTACGATATCTACATGGACCCAACCGTGGTCGAAGACGAAATATTTGATACGCAAATCAGCGGGCTTTGTGAAGGCTTGAGCCGCTTGTATCCAGAGAAATCAGCATACGATTACGAAGCGCAAATCAGAAAGGCTCGTGCCAATGGGGTACGTTATTTATTGATCCGCAGAAAGGTGACCAACGCTGCGCGTAAAAAACTCCGCGAGTTGCCCATTTTTGAACTGGGCCAAATGAAGGGTGGTATCATTGACAACATCGAGGTCATTATGCGCAAAAAGCCTTTTGGCAACTTACTCAACCGCACACTTGGTTACTACAAAATTCAAAACGCTCACGATACGCTGCGCGTCGGCATTGAAGGTGCTTACTACGACTACCTAAAGGGCGAAGAAGGAAAGGAAATCGAACAGCGCATCTCTTCGGGCTGGAAACGCACCGGTAAAATCATCAAAGACGCTGTAGAGGGCGCCGACGTCATCACTACAATCGATAAAGAAATTCAGGAAGTTGCGCACTCTGAGCTCGAAAAACAAATGATCTACATGGATGCACAGCATGGCAGCGTCATTCTCATGGAGGTGAAGACCGGCTATGTAAGGGCTATCGCCAATCTCACGAAGGTCAGCAAAGGAAAATACACGGAGAGCTTCAATTATGCCATTGGGCATTTAGAAGTGCCTGGATCGACCTTCAAACTCGCCTCCATTATGGCAGGTTTGGAAGACGAACGTTTTAAAATTACCGACAAAGTCAATGCAACTGGGCGCTATACTGTAGGGGGAGATGGCATGTCTGATTCCAACCACGGTATGGGCTACGGTGTCATTACCATCCAGCAGGCTTTTGAAAAATCCTCGAACGTCATTTTGCAGCTCATGAACCGCAGCTACCGCAAGGACCCCGAAGTGTTTATAGAAAGACTCAAGCAATTCGGACTCACCGAAAAATTAGGCATCGATCTAGAAGGTGAACCGCGTCCGAAAGTTTCTCAGCCTGGCGATGCCAATTGGTCAGCGCTTTCTTTGCCTTGGACATCAGTAGGCTATGAGGTCATGCAAACGCCTTTACAAACTTTGGCATTCTATAATGCGGTGGCCAATAATGGTCAGTTGGTGCGTCCGTTGTTTGTAGAGAAAATCAAAAGACACGGTCAGGTCATCAAAAGTTTCAAGCCTGTGGTACTCAACCCCGAGATTTGTTCTACCCATACGCTCCAAATTTTGCAAAAATGTTTGGAGGGCGTCATGATCCGCGGTACGGGTAAGCAGCTCAAGAGTTCTTTGTTTAGCATTGCTGGAAAAACGGGGACTGCAGTATTGCGTGGCGATGGCGGCTACCGCAACAACACCGAAGCAAAAGCTTATCAAGCATCTTTTGTCGGTTACTTTCCGGCTAAAAAGCCCATTTATTCTTGTATTGTCGTAATTGCTCGTCCGGTGGTGGCCTATTATGGAGCAGCTGTTTCGGGAACGGTATTTGCCGAGATCGCCAATAAAATTTATGCATCTGCATTGCAGTATCACCGCGCAGTCAATGATCCGCGCAATCCGTTGGCTACAGATGTGCCTCAATTCAAAAGTGGCAACAGCAAAGACTTAACTTATTTACTCAAGCAGCTCAACGTGCGCTATCAGCTCAACTCTTCGAGCGAATGGGTGCAAGCCGATACCGCTGATCAGCATTTGCAAGTACAGCGCAAAGCTATCCTAGACAAAAAGGTGCCAAATGTGAGTGGAATGAGCGCCAAAGATGCAGTTTACCTTTTAGAGTCTCGCGGCTTGATCGTATGCCTTGTGGGCAGAGGTCAGGTCTATAACCAATCTATTGCACCTGGTCAGCCTTTAGTTAAAGGGCAGTTGATTCAAATCAAATTACATTAAAAAATGAGTCAGTTCAAGCAGTTATTTTCGGATCTTCCCTACACACTTCTTCAAGGTGACATGCAGGAGTTGCCTACTGCACTTGTTTTTGATTCGCGCAAGGCAGCGAAAGGCGTCTTGTTTTGTTGTATGGTCGGAACCCAAACCGACGGACACCAATACGCAGCAAAGGCCTACGAGCAAGGTTGCCGCATGTTTTTGGTGCAACAACAAATTGAACTTCCATTAGATGCCACTGTTGTTTTGGTAGAAAATACCAATACGGCATTGGCGCATTTAGCCTGTGCTTTTTACGGGCATCCGTCCAAAGAACTCACCTTGGTGGGCGTTACCGGTACCAACGGCAAAACCACCACCGCTACTTTATTACACGATCTTTTTAGTCAGTTGGGTTTTTATTGCGGCCTGCTTTCTACTGTTGTCAATAAAATTGGCACACAAGCCATTGCCGCCACCCACACCACGCCAGATCCTGTAGCGCTCAATGCGTTGCTGCGCGATATGGTTACTGCGGGTTGTCAGTATTGCTTCATGGAAGTGAGCTCTCATGCCATAGACCAAGGCAGAATTGGCGGTTTGCATTTTGCAGCTGCTGGCTTCACCAATATCACCCATGACCACCTAGATTACCACCACACTTTTGCCGAATACTTGCGCGTCAAAAAGGCATTTTTTGATGCATTGCCTGCTCAGGCTTTGGCTTTGGTCAACTCCGATGACCGCAACGGCATGGTGATGCTCCAAAACACACGCGCCAAGCGCCAAACTTACGCCCTCAAAACGCCTGCTGATTTCAAAGGCAAAATCATGGAAAACAGCCTCAGTGGCTTGATTTTGCAGATCAACGGCCAAGAGGTGCACACCCGTTTAGTGGGCGCTTTCAATGCGTCTAATTTGCTTTTGGTCTACGGTTTGGCCGTTGGTCTGGGTCAAGAACCCCTCGAGGTCTTGCGCGTGCTGAGCCAACTCACTCACGTGGCCGGGCGTTTTGAACACCTGCGCAGCCCCAAAGGCATTACGGCTATTGTCGATTACGCCCATACGCCCGATGCGCTTGAAAACGTCTTAACGACCATCGCGGCCTTTCAGCAAAATAGCAAAGTCATTACCGTAGTGGGTTGTGGCGGCGATCGCGACAAAGCCAAGCGCCCTCAAATGGCAGCTATTGCCGCAGCGCGCAGCCAGCAAGTCGTACTCACTTCAGATAACCCGCGCACCGAAGATCCGCAGCAAATTATAAGCGACATGGAAGCCGGCTTAGATGCTGCAGCGGCAAGCCGCACCTTAGCCGTGCTCGACCGCAAGCAAGCGATCAAAACGGCGCTGCTCCTTGCACAACCCGGAGATATCCTACTCATCGCTGGCAAGGGTCACGAAACCTATCAAGAAGTCAATGGCATGCGCAGCGCTTTTGACGACGTCGCTATTACCAAAGAACTGTTTAACCAACTCGATAAATAACATGCTCTATTATTTGTTTTCCTGGCTCGATCAACAGAATTTTCCTGGTGCAGGATTGTTCCAATTTATTTCGTTTCGCGCGTCTTTGGCGCTCATCACCTCCTTGATTGTATCGGTTGTGATTGGCAAGCGCATTATTGACCGGCTGCGCAAGCAGCAAATTGGCGAAACCGTCCGCGACCTCGGTTTGGCGGGGCAAATAGAAAAATCTGGCACGCCAACAATGGGCGGCCTCATTATTCTAGCGGCCATTTTGGTTCCGACGCTCTTGTTTGCAAAATTGCAGAATGTCTATGTGATCACGATGGTCATTGCCACCGTATGGTTGGGCCTTATTGGTTTTTTAGACGACTACATCAAAGTATTCAAAAAGAACAAAGAAGGCTTAAAAGGCACTTCGAAAGTCATTGGACAGATTGGTGTGGGTCTTATTGTGGGCGGTATTCTTTATTTTTCGAATGATGTAGTGGTTCATAAACGCGTTTCAGCAAACTATAAGTTGCAGGCCGATGAACGATTTGTGACCCATGAGCACTCCCAAAATGCCGGTGAAAACTACAAATGGATCCGCACCGACGACATGACCACTACCATTCCTTTTTTCAAGGGCAATGAATTCAATTACAACTGGCTAATTGGCGACGTCAATAAGTCTTACGGTTGGCTGATCTTCATTCCGATTGTTATTTTTATTGTCATTGCCGTATCGAATGGCGCCAACATGACCGATGGCCTCGATGGTTTGGCAACGGGTACCTCAGCTATTGTGGGCTTGGCCTTGGCTGTCTTGGCTTACGTGAGCTCACACGCCAAATTTGCCGACTACCTCAACGTGATGTACATTCCCGAGGCCGAAGAGCTCGTGATTTTTATTGCTGCTTTTGTGGGTGCTTGCGTGGGCTTTTTGTGGTACAACGCTTTTCCAGCCCAAGTATTTATGGGCGATACCGGTAGCCTTGCCTTGGGTGGTATCATTGCTGTATTTGCCATTGCCATCCGCAAAGAACTCCTCATTCCTGTCTTGTGCGGTATTTTCCTCATTGAAAATGTGTCGGTGATGCTGCAGGTAGGTTATTTCAAATTTACCAAACGGCAATACGGAGAGGGCCGGCGTATTTTCTTGATGGCGCCGCTGCATCACCACTATCAGAAAAAAGGCATTCACGAAGCCAAAATTGTAGCCCGTTTCTGGATTGTAGCTGTTCTTTTGGCCGTTGTCACTATCGTAACCCTCAAATTGCGTTAAGATGGAGGCCCAAAATCGCTTGCTTGTTGTATTGGGTGCTGGAGAATCTGGCGTGGGAGCAGCTATTTTGGCCAAGGCGAAAGGATGGCGTGTTTTTGTTTCTGACGGTGCGCTCATCAAGCAGCCGTATCAGCAAGAATTAACGGCAAACGACATCTCCTTTGAATCTGAACAGCACACGATGTCGCAAATTTTGGCCGCTGATTTAGTGATCAAGTCGCCAGGTATTCCAGAAAAGGCAGAGGTCATGAAGGCCATCCGTCAGAAAGGCAATCAGGTGGTTTCTGAAATTGAATTTGCGGGCTATTACTCCACTGCAAAGCATATTTGTATCAGCGGTAGCAACGGCAAAACTACTACTACTATGTGGTGCTACCACATCCTCAAAAAAGCGGGGTTAAATGTTGGTCTAGCGGGCAATGTAGGGCAGAGTTTTGCCAAGCAAGTCGCGACTGAAAATTTTGACATTTATGTGTTGGAGCTCAGCTCGTTTCAGCTCGACGACATGTTTTCCTTCAAAGCAGATATCGCTATTCTAACGAACATCACGCCTGATCACCTCGATCGCTACGCTTACCAAATGCAAAATTATGTGAATGCCAAGTTCCGCATTCTTCAAAATCAAGGCCCTGCAGATTATTTCATCTACAATGCAGACGACGCCATTATTGCCGCACAACTAGGGCAGGTGCAGACCAGCGCTCAATTAGTGCCTTTTTCTATTCAAACGCCACAGCTCAACGGTGGCTACGCAGACCAGCAACAACTATACATCAACATAAACAAACAACAACTCACCATGTCTATTCACGAATTAGCTCTAAAAGGGAAACACAACACCCAAAATGCGCTTGCTGCAGGAATTGCAGCAAGGCTCGTTGAAATCCGCACTGATATCGTGCGAGAAAGCCTAGAAGATTTTGTCAATGTCGAACACCGCATGGAGTTTGTGGCCAAAGTCAATGGCATTGAATTCATCAATGACTCTAAGGCGACAAACATCAACGCCGCTTGGTTTGCACTCGAATCGATGGAGAAACCAACCGTATGGATTGTAGGTGGTGTCGACAAAGGCAATGACTACAGCGAATTGCTCGATTTAGTGTCTCAAAAAGTGAAGGCAATTGTTTGCCTAGGCTTGGATAATCATAAAATCATTGAAGCATACAAAGACAAAGTAGAGGTAATCATCGAGGCGAAATCTGCGCATGAAGCGGTTTCGTTTGCTTATCAGCTTGCCAAAAATGACGACGCTGTATTGTTGTCTCCGGCTTGTGCAAGTTTTGATTTGTTCAGCAGCTACGAAGACCGCGGTCAGCAATTCAAGCAGGCCGTTCGCATGTTATAATTGCTACGATGAGAACCTATCTATCTTATCTAAAGGGCGACCCCGTTATTTGGATCATTACTTTGCTAATGATGGCTTTTTCGTTGGTTACCGTGTATAGTTTTGTGCCTATTTTGATCAAAATAGAAGGTGGTTCTCCGTTTTTATATCTTTTTAAGCACTTAGTTTATGTGATTCTTGGTTTTGCGGGTATGTACGCCATTCATCGGGTGCCGGCTAAATACATCAGTCAGTTGGCCAAGTTTGCCTATTATTTGGGCTTGGCACTCCTGATATTCACTTGGTTTTTTGGTGCGCAGGTCAATGGTGCAGGTCGCTGGATCCGCATTCCTTTTGTCAACCTCACGTTTCAATCTTCCGATTTTGCCAAGCTCGCACTGCTCATCTATCTGAGCAAGTTGTTGGTCAAAAAGCAACCAAAATTCGATAATTGGCGAGAGGGAATTCTTCCGTTATTGATCCCAATCGGTGCCATTTGTTTGCTCATCTTAAAGGACAACTTTTCGACTTCAGCCATGGTGTTTATGTTGAGCATGCTGCTGCTTTTTATTGGTCATGTACCAGTTTTGAAGTTGTTTACAATTGCGGGTGTTGGGCTGGGTTTGGTCTTGCTCATTGTTGGTTTGCACATAGCAATCCCGCAAGCTAAGATTTTGCCGCGCTATGATACCTGGATGAACCGCATCAATAACAGAGTTGACGCCAAAGACCAAAGCATTGAAAGTTTGCAGGCCAACCAACAAGCCAATAACGCCAAATTGGCCATTTCAGTGGGTGCTGTTTTCGGACAAGGCGTTGGCGATGGCAAGCTCAAAGAATTTTTACCCGAGGCCTATGCCGATTTCTACTACGCCACTTTTGTGGAAGAATTCGGTTTTGTGTCCGCTTTTATATTGGTTTTGCTGTACTTGATCTTGCTGTTTCGCATGATCCGCTTTGCGCTCAAAACCCAAGATTTATTTCAGAGTTATGTAGCAATGGGCATCGGTATACACTTACTCACCCAAGCGAGCGTGAATATGTTGGTGTGCACCGGCGTCTTTCCGGTAACAGGTCAAAACATGCCATTTTTAGCAATGGGGGGCTCTGCATTGGTGATGGCCTGCATTTCCATTGGTGTGGTGCAGTCTTTTGCTAAAGAGCTACCCAAAAACGAACAAGAAAATCAATTTGCTAGCCCAGTACAAAATGAAATTGACTAAAATCATCATCTCTGGAGGCGGAACAGGCGGTCATATTTTTCCTGCGCTGGCCATTGCCGACGAAATCAAGCGCCGAAATGAGGCGGCCGATATCTTATTTATCGGTGCCGAAGGAAAAATGGAGATGGAAAAAGTACCACAAGCCGGTTATCCAATTGTGGGTTTGCCCATCGTTGGTTTTCAGCGCAAACTGACCCTTAAAAATTTATTCTTGCCCATTAAATTGCTGCAAAGCTTGCTCAAGGCATTTGTGGTGATCCGCCGTTTCAAACCAGAATTGGTCATTGGGGTAGGTGGTTATGCCAGTGGCCCCACTTTACAAATGGCGCAGTTGCTTGGCGTGCCGACTTTATTGCAAGAACAAAACTCCTTTCCGGGCAAAACCAATCAACTTTTAGCGCGCAAGGCCAAGGCAATTTGTGTCGCCTATCCAGAAATGGCCAAGTTTTTTGAAGCCGCAAAAATACAGCTTACAGGCAATCCTGTGCGCGCAGCCTTGCTTCAAAACCTAGACACAAAAAAGCAAGAAGCAGCCGAATTTTTTGGTTTGGATGCCGTTAAGCCAACTTTGTTTGTCATGGGTGGTAGCCTTGGTGCCCGAACCCTTAACAACGCACTGCGTTCGGCGCTTGACACCTTTGCTCAGGCCGACGTACAGGTGCTATGGCAATGCGGCAAATCTTATGAGCAAGAACTCTCAACGTTTCAAAGTGCGTTGCCTGCAAACGTCAAAGTCTTTGCGTTTATCCAAAGAATGGACCTCGCCTATGCTTTGGCTTCGGTTATTGTGTCGCGCGCTGGCGCGTTGTCTGTGAGTGAGCTTGCCTTGGTGGGCAAGCCCGCTATTTTGGTGCCCTCACCAAATGTAGCCGAAGATCACCAAACCAAAAATGCCCGCGCACTCGTTGAGCGCAGTGCAGCCGTATTGGTTACCGATGCGCAAGCCCAAGAGCAATTGGTGCCGTTGGCGCTTGATCTCTTGAAAGATCAGGCACAACAACAGGCACTCACAGCGGCCATGAAAACAATGGCGCTGCCCAATGCCACCAAAGAAATCGTAGATGTTTGTCAGAAAGTAGCCAACATATGAAACAGTTAGCAGCGTTTGATCGGGTCTATTTTGTCGGTATTGGCGGTATTGGCATGAGTGCGCTGGCGCGTTATTTTAAGTTCACTGGCAAGCAAGTAGCAGGTTACGACAAAGTAGAAACGGTGCTCACGCTGCAACTTGTAGAGGAAGGAATGCCTATTCATTATGAAGATTTAGGAATGGAAGTTCCCTCAGTATTTCAAGATCCTGAAAACACGCTTGTTGTGTATACACCAGCAATCAAAGCGCTTGGTGAACTCACGTTCTTTCAACAGAACGGTTTTCAGATCATGAAACGCGCCGAAGTACTTGGCGCACTGACGCAAACCTACAAAGGGCTTTGCGTGGCTGGAACACATGGCAAAACAACAACTAGTTCCTTATTGACCCATCTCTTGACCGAGATTGAAGTGGGTTGCACTTCATTTTTAGGCGGAATAGCTAGTAATTTTGCATCTAACCTAGTGCTCCACGCAGAAAGTCCGTATGCAGTTATTGAGGCCGATGAATTCGACCGCAGCTTTTTACAGCTCTCACCGTTTGCAGCAATTGTGACGGCTGCAGATGCAGATCACCTCGATATCTACGGGAGCGAAGACGCTTTTGTGGAGGGATTCAGGCAGTTCACGATGCGTGTTGATCCGAAAGGATTTTGCATTCAAAAAGAAGGTCTTCAGCTCCAGAGTTTGGCACCGGTTTTTACATATGCAATTGATTCTCAGACAGCAAATTACAGTTTTTTAAACCTGCGCTACGCGAACGGTTTTCAGGTGGCTGATTTGAAAATTGGCACACAATTTTACGAAGGTTTTGAACTAGGTTTACCCGGTATTCACAATGCAGAAAATGCACTTGGCTGTATTGCTTTGCTCGATTGTTTGGGTTTTGATGTAGAAACGCTCCGACCGGCGCTTAAAAGTTTCAAAGGCGTCAAAAGACGTTTTGAATACCATTTGCGCACTCCTGATTTGACCTACATCGATGACTACGCGCATCATCCGACAGAAATCAATGCCCTGATCTCTTCGGTAAAGGCCATTTATCCGGGTCAGCAAATCACCGGTATTTTTCAGCCACATTTGTTTTCCCGCACACAAGATTTTGCAGCAGAATTTGCCCAAGCTTTGGCGCAACTCGATACACTTTATTTGTTGCCAATCTATCCAGCGCGCGAAGTTCCTATTCCGGGCGTGAGTAGCGAATGGTTGGCCGAGCTCACACCCCTTGCACGCAAGTGGGTACTGCAGCCACATGAAATTCTTACGGCACTTCAAAAACCACAAAAAGGTGTGGTGCTCACCATTGGCGCTGGCGATATCGACCGCATGGTTGGTCCGTTGACAGCTTTACTCAACATGCAAACACCTCAGCGATGAAAATTTGGCTTTTTAGGATCTTCTGGTTGCTGCTCGCCATTGGTGTAGTGGTCGTTTTTTACTTTGCGAAAGCCTCCGAACAAGAAAAAGTACTCGAGGCGCCAAAAATTTCGATCCATGCCGCCGATGAAAACGCTTTTTTGACCAAATCAGAATTGCTCACTCGCTTGCAGTTGCGCAAATTATTTCGCCGCGATATGCAGGCCAACGAACTCAAAATTCACCGCATCGAGCGCACTATTGCAGCGATGGCTGAGGTCAAGACCGTAGATGTTTTCAAGCATTTGGGTGCAAGTTGGGAAATCAAACTTGAACTGCGCAAACCAATTGCGCGCATCTTCAATTTGAAAGGCCAAAGCTATTACCTTGATCAGGACGGTTTTATGATGTATCGCTCCGCATTGCACACGGCTAGAACACTCGTGTTTTCGGGGCATATACCCGACGCCTATAACCCCCGTCTTCACTGTGATTTTATTAACAATTCAAATTTGAAAAGTTCTCAAAAAATTGGTCAAATCTACCGCATTTCAAATTATGTTTGTAATGATCCATTAATGCAGAAATTAATCGGTCAAGTTTACCTAGAGCCCGACGGTGATTTCATCCTCATTCCGTTACTCGGTGAGCAACAAATTGTCTTCGGTCCGGCACGCAGTACCGAAGAAGTTTCAGACAAATTTGAACGTCTGAGCCATTTTTACAAAGAAGCCCTGCCTCACGAAGGCTGGAACAAATACAAAGAAATAAGTGTCAAGTATGAAGGACAAATCGTTTGCAGAAAAAAATAACAATCCCGAAGTAAAGAGCACACGCGTGGTTGTTGGTTTGGATATTGGCACCACTAAAATTGCTTGCTTTGTCGGTCGCAAAAACGAGCACGACAAAATCGAGATCGTCGCCATGGGCAAAAGCGAATCTTTGGGCGTGATGCGCGGTGTGGTTTCCAACATCGAACGCACTGTTCAATCGATCAATGCAGCTGTAGAGGCTACTCAAGACGCTGTAGAAGGCGACCTCAAAATCAAAAATGTGCATGTCGGTATTGCTGGACAGCACATCAGAAGCATGCAACACCGCGGTATTTACACGCGCCGCACCACCAACGGTGAAATCTCTCAGGTAGACATCGATGCATTTGTAGACGACATGTATCAAATGGTCATGAATCCAGGAGAAGAAATCATTACCGTTATCCCGCAAGAATACATCGTCGATGGCGAACCAGAAATCAAAGATCCGATCGGGATGGCTGGCGTTCGCTTAGAGGCCAACTTTCACATCATCAGTGGTCAGGTGACCAACGTTCAGAACATTACCCGTTGCGTAGACCGCTCTGGCCTGAAAGTCAAAGATATTATTTTGGAGCCCATTGCATCTGCCGAGGCTGTGCTCTCCGAAGAAGAAAAAGAAGCGGGTGTTGTACTCGTCGATATCGGTGGCGGCACCACCGACGTAGCTATTTTCCACGACGGCCTCATTCGCCACACCGCAGTGATTCCATTTGGCGGCAACGTCATCACCCAAGACATCAAAGAAGGTTGCAGGATCATGCAGCGTCAGGCCGAAATGCTCAAAGTGAAGTTCGGTAGTGCTTTGGCTTCGGAAAGCAAAGAAAACGAAGTTGTTTGCATTCCAGGCTTGCGCGGACGCGATCCAAAAGAAATCACCTTGCGCAATTTGGCGAGCATCATTCAAGCCCGCATGGAAGAAATCATCGAATTGGTCAACCTCGAAATCAAAAGTACCGACTACGAGAAAAAACTCATCGGCGGCATTGTTGTTACCGGTGGCGGTTCGCAGCTCAAGCACCTCACGCAACTCATCGAATACCTTACTGGCATGGATGCACGCATCGGCTACCCAACTGAGCACTTGGCCAATACCAACGACATCGACGTCTTGTCTAGTCCGAAATACGCCACAGGCATTGGATTGGTATTGAAAGGATTTGAGAGTTTTGAGTCCGCCCAACCATGGGAGCAACAACCGAGTGTCAAGCAAGAAGACCCCGTTATTGAGAAGGTCATTGCAGACAAGCAAGAAAAAATCAAAACGCATTCAAAACCTGGTCGCCGAGGCGAATTTTTTGACCGCATTTTAGGTCGTGTAGGAAAATTCTTTGACGATTCAGAAGATTAATATTTAAGATAAACTTGGTTATACAAAGCAGTATTATGGAATTTGATTTACCTAAACACGACATCCCTCAAGCGGCCTCTATCATCAAAGTGATCGGCGTAGGCGGCGGCGGCTCAAATGCCGTCAACCACATGTATTTGCAAGGCATCGCTGGTGTTGATTTTATCGTTTGCAACACAGATTGCCAAGCGCTAGATCTTTCGCCAGTTCCGCACAAAATTCAATTAGGGCCAAACTTAACTGAAGGCCGTGGCGCAGGTATGATCCCTGAAGTAGGCATGAACGCCGCTATGGAAAACATCCAAGAAATCCGCGAGTTACTGTCCAAAGATACCAAAATGGTTTTCGTAACAGCCGGAATGGGCGGGGGCACAGGTACAGGTGCTGCACCGGTTATTGCGCAAGTGGCCAAAGACCTCGGTATCTTAACGGTTGGAATTGTTACAGTTCCGTTTAATTTTGAAGGCCGCAAAAGACGCCAACAAGCCGAAGAAGGTTTGGAGCGCATGCGTCAAAATGTCGATACCTTACTGATCATCAACAACGAGCGTTTGCGCGAGTTTGGCAAGAACATGTCTCTTTCTGAGGCGTTTTCTCATGCCGACGACGTCTTAACGGTTGCTGCAAAAGGCATTGCAGAAGTTATTTCTGTAACGGGTGCCATCAATGTAGACTTCAATGACGTCAATACCGTGATGCGCAACTCAGGCAAGGCCATTATGGGTAGTGCTACAGCAGCTGGTGAAGACCGCGCGGTAGTTGCTGTCAAAAACGCACTCAATTCTCCTTTGCTCTACGACAACGACATCAATGGAGCACGTTATGTCTTGCTCAATATCTCTTACGGCGACCGCGAAGTCATGATGGACGAAATCACGGACATCACCGATTACATCCAAGAAGCAGCTGGTTCTTCAGCCGACGTCATTTGGGGTCATGGCCAAGATGCCTCTCTCGGCGACCAACTCAGCCTCACTATTATTGCTACTGGCTTTAGTTCATCGCCACTAACTGGTTCTGAGCAAGGCTCTGAGCGCACGGTAGTTGTACTCGAAGAAGAGCGCAAACAAGAAATCACAGCTCCGCTCAGCTCTCCGTTTGAATCTATTGCAGCTGCACCAGTAGCCAATGTAACCGAGGAGCCTTTCATGAAGCAAGTGGAAGCACCGCTCTCCAATCCGTTTCAAACGGTAGAAACACCAATCGACGCTCTTGCGGCAAGTCCAAAAACAACCTTCAACCTTTATGATGAGCAAGAGGAAGTTGTTTCAGCTACCCAAACCTCTATGAGTTGGGAAGTTTTTGATGTGCAGTCAGATGCTATTGTACCAATACCAGCAGCACCTTCTTTTGAACAAGAAGTCGTGAAACACGTGTTGGAAGATGATAGCCAACAGCGCGTCGAAATGGAAATGCCAAAACGCATCTTGAGCCCTGAGGAACAACAGCGCAAGAATCAAGAGCGCGTATCCCGCATTCAAGAATTCACCTCCAAGCTCAAAAAACCAGACGGCTTACTCGAATTCGAAAACGAACCAGCGTTCGTTCGTAGAAATATCCAACTCCAACAACAAAGACCTAGTTCGCAAGAAGAGATTTCTCGTTTTGGAATCGGTAAAGACGCCAATGGCAATAGCACTTTGCGCAGCAACAACTTCCTACACGACAACGTAGACTGATCATGACATTCACAGAACGCATCAACCTCGATATCAAAAACGCCATGCTTGCCCGAGAAAAGGAAAAGCTTGCTGCGTTGCGCGACATCAAATCCAAACTATTGCTCGAAGCTACAGCTGGTGCTGACGCCGAAGTTTCGGAAGAAACCGCCATCAAAATATGCATGAAGCTCCACAAACAACGCATGGAGACCTACGCACTTTATCAAGCCCAGCAGCGCGAAGACCTAGCAGCCGAAGAATTGTTTCAAGCTGAGGTCATCGAGGCTTACTTGCCAAAAATGCTCTCCGAAGCCGAAATTCTAGCCGAGGTACAAGCTGCCGTTGCCCAAACGGGTGCAAGCGGCCCCCAAGATATGGGTAAAGTAATGGGTATTTTATCAGGAAAATTAGCTGGTAAAGCCGATGGTAAACTGATTGCCGCATTGGTAAAGGAGACGCTTGCCAACTCATGAAAACAGCTTTAGTTCAACTCATCAGAACCTTTAACGCAAGAGGTTGGTCACCGGCTACCTCTACCAACTACTCTTTTATCGACGAACACCACCAATGTTGGGTGTCGCGCTCAGGCGTCAATAAAGCCGATTTTACCGAGCAAGACTTCATGAGCATCGATGAAAACGGTGTGGGTTCAGGTATGTTTCACGGCATTAAGCCCTCAGACGAAACACAAATTCATCTATGGATTTACAGAAACTTCCCGTCTGCGAAAGTTGTATTGCATAGTCACGGCAAATATCCTGTCTTGATTTCTCAGTTCAATGAAGATTTCTTTCCAGTTCAAGGTTATGAATTGCAAAAAGGATTCAAGGGTTGTACAAGCCATTTAGATAGCTTGCAAATTCCCATCATCGACAACCACCAAGATATGTCTGAACTCTGTGCGCAGCTAGATACCAGGCGCTCTGATATTCAGCAGCATTGCTTTATCATTGCGGGTCATGGCACTTACGCTTGGGGAGACAACCTTTTTGATGCCCAAAAGCATCTCGAGACTTTAGATTATCTTTGCGAGTGCGAATTTTTACTCTAAAAAATGGCGATTCTTTCAATTCCAGACCAAGGTGTTCAACTCCATGAACCCCTTCAAATCAAAGCATTTTTAGCCGACCACGGCGTCTTTTTTGAACAATGGGAGTGTCCTGTCTATTTCGACGACACCGCGAGTCAAGAAGAGATATTGGAGGCCTATGCCAAAGACCTCAAGCCTTTTATGGAAAACGGTGGCTACCAAACTGCAGACGTCATCTCGATTAATGCACTCACGCCCTATTATGATCAGATCCGCGCCAAGTTCTCGGCTGAACACATCCACGACGAAGACGAAATCCGCTTCTTTGTAGATGGCCAAGGTTTGTTTTGGTTTCATTTGAGCGGGGCGCCTATTTTCAATGTCCTTTGCCAACGTGGAGACCTCATTAGCGTGCCAACAGGCACTAAACATTGGTTCGACGCGGGGCCTGAAAATCCATTTGTGAAAGCCATTCGTATATTTACGGACATAACAGGTTGGACGCCACACTACACTGCATCGGGCATAGAAGTCAAATACCAACATTTTAAAGCGCCAAATCTTGGATAAGCAAATCAAATATATCCTTACTGATATCGAAGGAACCACAACTTCGATACATTTTGTCTATGAGGTTTTGTTTCCCTATTTTCGGGAGCACCTCAACGACCTCACCAAACATGCGCAAATCAATGAGGTCAAGCAAGCTTTTGCAGATGTGATTGATATTGCCGCCCGAGAAGAGGGCAAGCACCTCACCACCACAGAAGAAGTATTGGCCTGCCTCAAGCATTGGAGCGATGAAGACCGCAAGCTCACGCCACTCAAAACTGTGCAAGGCGTCATCTGGAAAAGCGGCTATGAATCTGCCCAAATCACCGGACATGTCTATGAAGATGTTCCGACAGCGCTCAATCAATGGCGCACGCTGGGCCTAAAAATTGGTGTCTTTTCTTCAGGTTCTGTGGCTGCGCAAAAATTGTTGTTTCGCTACAGCGATTTTGGCGATCTATCTGGCCATTTTTCAAACCATTTTGACACCACCACTGGGCCCAAAAAAGAGGCAGATACCTACCTCAAGATTACCCAACTTTTGGGTTTAGCACCAGAACAAATCTTGTTCTTATCAGATATAACCGACGAACTCACAGCAGCAACAGCAGCAGGTTTGCAAACCATTCAGTTGCTCAGACCAGGCACGGTCGCAAGCTGGCCACATACCGCTACTCACTTTTTGGAGATTTAAAAAATAAACCCATAAAAAAAGCCACTCCGAGAAGTGGCTTTTTTATGATTTAGAAAATCTTAGTTATTGGTTGGTGCACCTGCGTTGTTGACAGGCATTCCGCTTTCTGGAGCTGGTCCAACTTCACCTTTAATGCGGATCACTTTGTTAGGTTCGTTGATTGCATTTGAGGTAATGGTAACGCTTTTGTTGATTGGGCCCGGACGATTTGTGTCGTATTTCACACGAATAGTTCCTTTTGCTCCTGGTGCAATTGGCTCTTTCGGCCATTCAGGAACGGTACAACCGCATGATCCTTTTGCGTTAGAAATGATCAAAGGCTCGTCACCTGTGTTTTTGAATTCAAAAGAACAATAAGGCTCTCCACCGTATTTGATGTTGCCGTAGTCATGTACTTCTTTGTTGAATTCAATTTTAGCACCTTTTTCAATTTGTGCATTGACGCTGTTAAGGCCAAGTACAGCCATGAAAACAACACCAAAAGAAAGCAATAATTTTTTCATATGTATCAGTTTAACTTTCCGAAAGGTAAGGAGCTTCTTTGGGCGTTTTTTGTATTTAACACTTCATTAACATCTATTCGCGCTTGAGCCAGCCGCGCTTCATAAAGAAAATAAGTAGGCCCAAAGCCAAGGCAAACATGAGCCCTACAACGGTGTAGTAGCCATAAGTGTATTCTAGTTCGGGCATGTGTTTGAAGTTCATACCATAAACCCCAACGATGAAGGTGAGTGGAATAAAGATGCTGCTCACAACCGTCAATACTTTCATGATGTGGTTCATGCGCTGGCCCTGCACCGCGTAGTATAGGTTGGCAAGTCCGTCTAAAATTTGTTTGTGCGCTTCGATATCCTCTATTAAACTGAGGCAACTATTTCTTATATTTTTGTAATAATGTTTGTTGGCTGCTTCTATCAAATTATTATCCATAGACTCGAGTGTTGAAAGCAGGTCCTTAATTGGTTGAACGATTTTTCTGAGATTGATGAGGTTTCTTTTTTGTTTTTCGATGGACCTCAATAAATCGGTTTGCACTTGGGTGTGAATGCGTTGGTCTATGCGGTCAATTTCGTCGGAAATAAGAGAGGTGCACTGAAATAACTCGTCTAATAAGGCGTCGAGTAAGCGAAAGAGTAAAAAGTCGGCTTCTTGGGTTCGGATTTTTCCTTTTGATTTTTCGATGCGCTCGCGAACTTCTCCAAAATGTCGGCCTTCGTTGGTTTGAAACGAGAGTAAAAAATGCGCTCCTAAGACAAATGTGATTTGATCGGTCTGATCGGCATCCATGTTTGTATTTTGCAGCGTATGGAGCTGAAAAAACAAATACTTGGGGTATTCTTCTACTTTGGCCCGACGGAGCGGCAAGAAAATACTTTCAATACTGAGTTTATCTAGCCCAATTTTCTGACAAAGCTTTTCAATGCTGCTGCGGTCCTCGAGGTCGTGAAAGTTGAGCCAATATACGTTGTCTGGATCGATCAATTGCGGATCGAATTCATCGGCAAAGTCTGAAGCTGCCCCCGCTTTGACAGCAAAGAAATCATGGCTGTATTGGTAGGCTTGTGCTGTTTGAGTTGGATTCATGTTGGTGTTTTGGCGTGAGTCCGCAACCCTTGCAATTGTCATTTTGCTTGAAAAAAAGTTGGTAGACGTGTCTCAACAGGTAGATTCCTGCCGAGAGGATGAGCGCCATGACCAAGATTTGTTGCATCAGTGAAAGTTAAGGATAAAGTACTTATACCAGCAGTTGATAGACTAAAAATGCGCTCAAATAAGCCACTACACCCATAAAAATCAGCTGAAGCAGCGGCCATTTCCAGGTATTGGTCTCGCGCTTCACAACGGCGAGTGTGGCCATGCACTGCATTGCGAAAACATAGAACACCAGCAAAGACGCACCAGTTGCCAAGCTGTAGGTAGCTTGCCCGTTGTCTGTTTTTTCTTCTTTGAGTTTTTGGATCAAGCGTTTTTGGGTGTCGGTGTCGTCGCCAACTGCGTAAATGGTGGCCAAAGAACCCACAAAGACTTCGCGGGCTGCAAAGGAGCTCAGTAAAGCAATGCCAATTTTCCAATCGTAACCCAAAGGCGCAATGGCGGGTTCCATCCATTTGCCAAAATGACCGATATAGGATTGCGAGAGCAACAAAGCGTTGTCGCGTTCTTGCTGCTCGCCTTCATTGGCTTGCTGATAGCTTGGCGCTTGGTGCAACGCGCGCAGGGCTTGTTCTCTAGAAGAGGGGCCGTAGGAGGCGAGTGCCCAAAGAATAATAGAGATCGCAACGATGATTTTACCGGCATCGAAGATAAAAACCTTTACTTTTTCAAATACAGTGAACCCAACGTTCGAAAGTCTTGGTGTTTTGTAATCGGGTAGTTCCATTAAATGAAACCCGGGCGTTCGTCTTTTGACGAGCAATTTGAGCAAAAGTGCCGTGCCGAGTGCAAATATAATTCCGAGCGCGTACAGGCCAAATAAAACAAGCCCTTGCAAACTCAAAAACCCACCAATATATATTTTAGGAATCACCAAACTAATGAGCAAAGTGTAAACCGGGATTCTCGCCGAACAACTCATGAAAGGCGCTACTAAAATGGTAATCAGCCGTTCTTTCCAGTCTGAGATGGTCCGAGCCGACATAATTCCCGGAATGGCACAGGCCACGCTAGAGAGCAGCGGCACCACGCTTTTGCCATTCAGACCAAAGGGGCGCATCAGGCGGTCCATGATAAACACCACCCGCGATAAATAGCCGCTTTCTTCCAGAAGGGCAATGAAGAAAAATAAGATGGCAATTTGCGGCACAAAAACCAATACGCCGCCTATGCCAGGTATGAGCCCCTGGGTGAGGAGTTTGCTGAGCACGCCGTTTGGTAAATGAGCTGCACTCCAGCTGCTGAGCCGCACAAATTGACCGTCGATGAAGTCCATCGGGATGCTCGCAAAACTGAAGATAAACTGAAAAATAACAAGTAAGATGGCCGAGAAAATCAGGTAACCATAAATGCGATGCGTCAGAATCCGATCGAGGCGCGTAGACTGATTTGACATTTTGCTTGGGGCCTCTGTAACGAGCCTAAGTGCCCTGATTTTTTGCAGGCGTTCGTCGGAGTTTTGGGTTTGCTCGGCATCGGTTTGGAGCGCTTGAAAAGCGGTGTCGTGAAAAGCCGTGCGCTGCCCAGCTGCGAGTTGATCGATCGCTTTGAGGATGCGTTCTTTGCCGAGCGCAATGCGCGCATTGGAAGTTACGACGCTTGCTGCCGGGAAGTTACTTTGGAGTGTGTCGAGTTGGATCTGGAGGCCTTTTTGCCCGGCGCGGTCCCACATGTTGAGCACGAGCAGGATTGGAAAGCCGAGGTCGTAGAGTTGGCTAAAAAACAAGAGGTTGCGCTCTAGATTGGCTGCGTCGGCCACATAAATGATGGCTTCTGGGTAATCTGGATGCTGTGGATTGGTCAGTACTTCCTTCACGACTTGCTCGTCTAGGGAGCGGGCGAAAATACTGTAGGTACCGGGGAAGTCAGTGAGTTGGTGCTGGCCTTGTGCGGTTTCTATTCGGCCTTTTTTTTTGTCGACGGTGACGCCAGGAAAGTTACCAACTTGCTGGCGCAAGCCAGTAAGCATATTGAAGATGGTGCTTTTACCTGTGTTGGGGTTGCCGAATAATGCGATTTTCATGACTTACAAAGCTACTGAAATTTGCTTTAAGCCATCTGGACTTCTACTTGCATGGCTTCTTCTTTGCGCATAGAGATGATGTTCCCGTTGATTTCGTAAGCGATGGGGTCGCCAAATGGGGCCTTGAAAATAGCTTTGATTTTTTGACCTTTGGTGAGGCCCATTTCGGTGAGTTTAGGCGCAATTGCGTTGTTGGCAATGGCTGCGATTTCGACGAGCTCGTTTAAAGAAATGGAATCCAAGGTCTGGGACATATGCAAAAGTAAGCCCATTTAGAGAAAAATCCCATACCTTTTTTGTGGTATTTTGAATCTTTCTAAATAAAATATCAAGCTTTTGGCTGCAACACCAAGCGGGCCGTGGTGCGGGTCAGTTGGCTTACCAGACTGGTCTTGCCAGTGCTCATTTGTGCAAGAATGGCATCGTTGTAATGGCGGATCGTGACGAGCTCTAGGTTTTCGTTGTAGCGGATCTGATAGCGTGTGCCGAGGGCTTGCTGCAGGCTTTCGACTTGCATTTTGCTGCGGTCAATCAGGACCGAAAAATTGAGGGCTGAATTTTGCATCAGGTTGATATGCGCCTGCATGGTGGCGAGCGCCGCAAAAATCTCGGCGAGTTGCTTTTCGGCGATAAACGAGAAATCTTTGGAGCTAAACGTGACCAACACCTGGTTGAACTTCACAATGTAGGACGGAATTTGGGCATCGCGTTCCGCATTGGCAGAAATGGTGGTGCCTGGTGCCGCTGGATCGATAAACGAACGCACATACAGTGGAATGTTTTTTTGTTGGAGGGGCTGTACGGTTTTTGGATGGATGACACTCGCGCCGTAGTAAGACAACTCGATGGCTTCTTTAAAGGAGATTTGCGTCAGCAGTTGGGTGTGTTCGAAGTATTTCGGGTCGGCATTGAGCATTCCGGGTACATCTTTCCAAATGGTTACGCTTTCGGCCTCGCAGCAATAAGCTAAAATGCCGGCGCTGTAGTCTGACCCTTCTCGGCCAAGGGTAGTGGTGAATCCTTCAGCGGTGTGGCCGATGAAACCTTGCGTAATGGCGATGTCAACGCGCTCAAACAAGGCCTGCACATGCCGCTGGCAGAGTTCGCTGGTTTTTTGCCAATCGACCTGTGCTTCTTGGTAATGGTTGTCTGTGCGGATGAGCAATTTGGCATCTAGCCAAGCGCTGCTATAGCTTTGATCGGTCAGGTAGGCCGCCAAAATTTTGCTGGAGATCAGTTCGCCGCAAGAGACGAGTTGGTCGTACTGAAAAGAGCGGTTTTCGGCGAGTGGTTTGAAAAATAACTGGGCGAGTTGCTCAAATATGTCTTCGAGCTCTTGGTAAATATGAAAATGTCTTTCGGCAAATAAGCCGGCTAAAATTTCGTGGTGATACGCTTTGAGGTCGTCGAGCAGGCCCGCGTATATGCGGTGGTCTTGGGTGTACAGCGCACTCACTAGCTCTTCGAGTTTGTTGGTGGTTTTGCCCATGGCCGAGACCACAACAAGCAACTTTTGATTCGGGTAGCGCGCTAAAATGGCACTTACATTTTTGACAGCAGCGGCGTCTTTTACCGACGCGCCTCCAAATTTAAAAACCTTCATGTTAGGCAAGTTTTTCAGCTAAAATTTTCATTTCTGTGGCCGGGTCCATTTTGTCGTAAATGATGTGATAGACGGCCGTAAGGATGGGCATGTCCACCTCAAATTTTTTGTTGATTTCGTATAAACTTTTGGTGGCGTAATAGCCTTCGGCAATCATGTTCATTTCAAGTTGGGCTGTCTTGACAGAATACCCTTTGCCAATCATGAAGCCAAAGGTGCGGTTGCGCGAAAAGTTCGAATATGCTGTGACGAGCAAGTCGCCGAGGTAGGCACTTGTTTTGGTATCGCGGTGCACGGGGTGCAGCACATCGATGAAGCGCTCAATTTCTTGAATGGCATTGGATACCAAAACCGCTTGAAAGTTATCGCCGTAGCCCAAGCCATGGCAAATACCTGCAGCGAGTGCATAAACATTTTTGAGAATGGCCGAAAATTCGGTGCCAAATAAGTCGTCGCTGGTGGTGGTTTTGATGTAGCGGCAACTCAAGGCAGCAGCCATTTGCTGAGCGTACTGTGCGTTGGAACAAGCCAAGGTGAGATAAGAGAGGCGCTCCATGGCTACTTCTTCGGCATGGCAGGGGCCAGAAATAATGCCAATATGATCGTAGGGAACACCAAAACTTTTGTGAATGAAGCGTGCTGGAATGGCGTTGTAGGCCGGCACAATGCCTTTGACCGCAGAAAAAACAACTTTATTGGCAAAATGGCTTTCGCCGATACCCGCAAAGGCTTCTTCAAGAAAAGCGGCAGGCGTAGCAATAATGACCCAATCGACGGCGTCTAAAGTACTTTTTAAATCGGCGCTCAATACGAGTTGCTTGGTGTCAAAAGCGACAGACTGGAGGTATTTGGGGTTGTGTCCGAACTGCTCGATATGGGCAATAGCTTCTTCGCTGCGCATCCACCAATGGACCTGCGTGCAGTTGTTGCAAAGAATCTTGACCAAGGCTGTGGCCCAACTGCCCCCTCCGATAACCGCAATTTTTTGTGGTGTTTCCATTTGGCAAAGTTAAACAATCCTCGGCAACTACTTTGTTGCTAATTTTACAAGAAAAAACATGCGCAGCAATCACGAAATTGACTACTTCATCAAGGGTGAAGAAATGCAGCTCATCGAAATTGAGCTCGATCCGCAAGAAACCGCCATCGCCGAGGCAGGTGCTTTTATGTACATGGACCAAGCCATCGAAATGCAAACCATTTTTGGCGACGGCTCTGCTCAAACGGGTTTTATGGGCAAATTATTTAGCGCAGGCAAGCGCTTGCTCACCGGTGAGAGTTTATTCATGACCGCTTTCACCAACCAAGGTTTTGGCAAGGCGCGCGTGGCCTTTGCCTCTCCGTATCCGGGTAAAATCATCGCTTTTGACCTCTTGCAACACAAGGGTAAAATTGTTTGTCAAAAAGATGCCTTTTTGTGTGCGGCAAAAGGAGTGAGTGTAGGCATTGAATTCCAACGCAAACTCGGGACCGGTTTGTTTGGTGGCGAGGGTTTCATCATGCAAAAGCTCGAGGGCGACGGCATGGCATTTTGCCACGCAGGTGGTTACATCACCGAGAGAACACTGCAGCCTGGTGAGGTGCTGCGCGTAGACACCGGTTGTATTGTGGCATATACGCAAGAGATAGACTACGACATCCAATTTGTTGGCGGCATCAAAAACACCATTTTTGGCGGCGAAGGCTTGTTTTTTGCCACGCTCAAAGGTCCAGGAAAAGTGTGGTTGCAGAGTTTGCCGATATCCAGATTGGCCTCGAGAATTTTGGCTTACGGCACCACTACCCGCAAGGAAGAAGGTGGTATTTTGGGTGGTTTAGGAAATATCCTCGACGGCGATGGCCGTTAGGTCGTTCTCGGATTATTGAGTGAGCGCAAGCCGTCGGCTTCTAGCGCAATGCGGCGGTGTTTGTACAATTTACCGATCGCTTGTTTAAAGGTTTTTTTACTCAAACCCAGTACGGCCCGTACTTCTTCTGGGTCGCTTTTGTCGGTGAGGGCTAAAAAGCCGTCGTTGGCGCTCAATACATCGAGTATTTTTTGTTCGGCGGCGTCATAGCGGCTATCGTTGGGCACTTCTAAGCGGATATCTAGTCTGCCGTCTTCGCGCACTTTAGCCACATAGCCTTTGCAAACTTGTTCGCTCTCGAGCAGTTGGTTCAGGTGGTCCCTGAATATGAGCCCCTCGTAGCGGTTGTTCACGATCACGTTTCGGCCTAATTTCCCTTCATCCCAAATCAATAAATCAACTTCTTGGCCTTCAAGGCTCATGTCTTGGCAAGGCGACAGTACTTTTTTGACTTTCATGCTGCCAAATAAGCGGTCGGTTTCAAAGTCGTAGAGCAGCGTAAATAAATAGCGGTCGCCAATTTCTAGGCGCTGGCGCTGTTCTGCAAAAGGCACAAATAAGTCTTTATCGAGCCCCCAGTCTACAAAAGCACCGTAGGGGTTGACCTCAACGACATTCAAAAAAGCGAAGTCGCCGAGTAAAAGATGAGGTCTTTCGGTGAGGGCCACCATGCGCTCCGAAGAGTCTTTCATGACAAAAACCTCCACTTCCGTACCTTCTTCCATCTCTGGGGTAAGGTACTTGTTGGGTAGTAAGATTTCGTTTTCTTGTAGATCAATCAGATAAGCTCCTGGAGGTGCAAAGCGTTTGATGGTAAGGGTATTGATTTTTCCGAGTTGCATAGGGCTTATTCTTGGTAAGATTCTGGGTTAATGGGTTTATTGAAGAGTCTAAACCGCCGCCGTTTCTTGTTGGTGGTCAAACTTTCTTTAGGGTCGCTTTTGTTGGGAAGTGCGGCTTGATGCGTGCCGTTGTCAGGATTTTGTTGATCGGAGGGGTTCATCCAGTCGCCGCGCATGCGGTTTTTCTCGACTTTTCCTGTTTTTTTATTGAGCGCATAATAATAGCGTTCGCCGACGTCTTCGGGGTTGGTTGCAATGACGTCGGACTCGAGGTTCCAGATTTCGCGGTCGTAGTCGTAAACGTAGGCGTCGTAAGACATATCTGGAAAGTAATAAGCGGCTACGCCTTCTAAAGCTGGTGCTTCTGGAGAGAGGTGATCAAAAACAATGCGCGCGCGCTTGGGTTCAAATTCCAGCGACATGCTCGCCATATTGGCATATTCAAAAACGACGCGTTTTTTGAGTGATTTCGGATCTTTGAAAACAGAGCTGCCAAATTTAGCAGTCTGCCCAGTAAAGCTCAAGACGTCTAGGAGTTTGTAATTACTCATGGTGGTGCCGCCGTCGTAGCCAAAAAGCAAATATTGGGTCTTGCCTTGAAACGAGAAATCGATGATTTTGTAATAAATGGCGCCATACCAGTTTTTGGTGTCGACCACATTTTCAGGTTTGCTGCTGTAGGGGTCTAGGATGTCCATTAATTCGAGCACCAAAACGCGTTCCTTTCCTTCTTCCCTGCGCAAAACAAAGCCACCGTAGGTATTGGAGAGGTCCGATAGCTCGACGTTCCAAGTGAGCAGGCGCACTGTTTGGTCGTTGCTTTTGAGGTCGGCAATTTTGAGGCCCTGCAGCGGAAAGTCAAAGAAATCTTTGCTGCGCACGAGCTCGGCCATGGCTTTTTTGAATTCGGTGTGCAATTTGAGTGTTTGGGCGTCGTCTTTGCTAGAGCGGAGCTCCGTGAGGAGTTTGGTGGCTACTTGCTCTTTTTGCGCAAGCCCCTGTGCTTGGCTGACAAACGGCAAAAGCAACAACGACAATAGGAGTAAAGCAATAAGGTGCTTCATGTGGCGTTTAACGTCGAATGTGCTGTTTGGTTACGTATTTACAAGCTTTTTAGCGCAGCAATTGTAGCCACAGGATCGGCTGCGCCAAAAACAAAGCTACCGGCCACCAACGCATCGGCTCCGGCTGCTGCTAATTGCGCGCCTGTTTCTAAATTGACACCACCATCGACTTCGATCAAAAAGTGGGCGTTGTGGGCGCTGCGCAGGGCTTTGAGGCGTGCTACTTTGTTGGTAGCGGCAGTGATGAATTTTTGACCTCCAAAACCCGGATTAACGCTCATGATCAAGACGAGGTCTAGCATGTGGGCTACTTCGCTCAATACTTCGATTGGTGTGTGCGGGTTGAGCGCCACGCCAGCTTTCATGCCGAGTTCTTGAATGCGGCTGAGCGTGCGGTGCAGGTGAGGGCAAGCTTCGTAATGTACAGTGAGGATGTCGGCGCCGGCCTTCTGAAAATCTTCTAGGTAGGCATCGGGGTTGGCAATCATGAGGTGCACGTCTAGTGTTTTGTCGGTGTGCTTGCGGATGGCTTGCAAAACCGGAAAACCAAAAGAAATGTTCGGAACGAACACGCCGTCCATGACATCGATGTGCAACCAATCTGCAACGGAATGATGCAGCATGAGGGTATCGCGTTGGATATTGCCAAAATCACAGGAAAGTACAGATGGAGAAACGAGCATGGTCTAAAATTTTGGTAAAATTAGCCATTATTTCCCGAACGAAATAAAGCGAGTAGGGCCGTTTCTTTTTGATAAAGGTCAAGGTGAAAATACAAACCCTTTTGGTCGGTAGTAACGGTGTGATACACAATAAAAATGGGGATGGGTTGTCGCAAGGAGATGCGCTGATGAATCTTTTGATCGATCAAAGTTTGCAGGGAATCAGCACTTACTTTATTGATTTTGTCTCCTTTACTGTCGTGCGTCAGCATCAGTTTGCCGAGTTCAATGGGGTCTTGAGCGCGCAGGCAACCGTGCGAGAAGCTTCTGAAATTTTGCCCAAATAGCCCTCTGTTGGGGGTGTCGTGTACATAGACCGAGAAGTGATTGGCAAACTCAAATTTGATCAAGCCCAAACTATTCCAAGGCCCCGGATCTTGTTCTATTCGATAAGGAAAGGTGTTGTTTTTGATTTGCTTCCATTTGACTGTGCGGGGGTCAATTTCTTTTTTGCCAGCGCCGTAGATCCGCATGTGTTCTTTTTGAAGGTAGCCCGCATTGCGCTTGAGGGCTTGCAATATTTCTTTTTGAGCGATAGAACTCGGGACGCGCCAATAGGGTAAACTCACAATTTGATAGATGTTTGAAACCAATTCTGGGCTAGGGTGGTCAATTTTGCCAATGATGATGCGGTGCACAGATCGGAGCGTGTCGTCGGCAATGTATTTCAAATCAAAAGAAGGCAGATTGATGTAGACGAATGTTGGGGGTTTTTGTCCGGCTTGCCTGAGTTTATCTAGTGAAATTTGCGCGTGATAGAGTTGATCCTTTTTTGCTTGTGCAAAGGCCAAAACAGTAGCAGCGCCAATGCGGCCGTCGGCATTGAGTCCTTGTTTTTTTTGATACGCCTTTAAGGCAGCCCTCAAACCTAAACTATCTGTGTTTGCATCGGAATAACCCAGCCCACTGAGCGCAATTTGGAGTTGTTGCCAAGCTAAGGCTTTGTTTTCTTTTTCTGTGGTGAGCTTGAAGCAAACGGTATCTAGCTTGGATGAATCGGCAAAGTGATACAGGTGTTGGGCAAAATAGCGGTAATTGGTATCTGCAGGGCCGCAGCTCAGCAAAAGTGAATCGGTGTTTTGCGGTTTGGTGAGCCAAGTCAGCGGGAATTTTTGCCAGCTGATCGGTTTGAACTGCTGAGCGGCAAAATTGATCATGCCGCTGTCTAGGTCGTGAACGATGGTTCCGATTTGGAAAGTAAGCAGCAATTCTTTGACCAAAGCTGGGCCTTTCTCGAGGGCGCGCAACCGCGCTTTGGGCAAGCCAAAATGGTCGTGTTTTGCAAGTGTCCGAAGCCAGCGCTTTTGAATGGTTTGGCCAATTGAGTTGCTCGAATAGACCGATCTGAACCCAATTTGCTGGTAGTAAGCGTAAAGCTGGGCGCGTTCTTTTTGATTGAGCGGTAGCGCTGCGTGTCCTTCGCGCAATAGTCGTTTGATTTTTACCGGGTTGGGCACGCTAGCGTCAAAAAGAAAATCTTTTTGGGGTCTTGCTTCAGTTGTGTCTTGACAAGCATAGAGTACGCCGAACGCGACGAGTAAGGCTGAAGTGATTTGTATGGCGTACTTCATTATAATGCTTAATTTCGTTGAAAGTAGTTATAACTTTGCATTCACAATGGTACTCGGACTGATATTACTTACAGCATTCTTATCTTGGCAAGGTTTTCAAAATCAGGCTTTTTTGGAGCGCATGCTCTTTATTCCGTACCGCAGCAAGCACAACGCAGAATGGTATCGGTTTTTTACGCACATGTTTGTGCACCTCGATTGGTCGCATTTATTGTTCAATATGCTCACCCTGTGGTTCATCGGAGGGTTTTTGGCTGAAGAATACATGCTCATTTTTGGCGTCGTGAAAGGCACTTATTATTTTGCCATGCTCTATCTGATGGGCGGCTTGTTTGCAACGCTTTACTCTTTTTACAAACACCAAGACCAACCCCATTACCGCAGTTTGGGTGCTTCTGGAGCCGTAACCGCGGTGCTTTTTGCATTTATTGCAGCGCATCCAACGCAAGGGCTCATGCTGATGTTTATCCCGATTCCGATCCCGGCGTATATTTTCGGGCCTATTTATTTGCTCATTGAATATTATGCCTTTCGAAAGGGCAACACCGGCATTGCCCACGACGCCCACATTTCGGGCGCGCTGGCGGGTATCTTATTCGTTTTCATTTTTTTACCGGGCGATGCACAATTTTTTGCATCTTTGTTTCACTAGAAGTTTTGCAGTCCATGCGCTACGTTAACAACAACGGCACCTTATTACCGGCAGATGCACCAACCATCCTGCCAGGCAACCGCGCTCACTTGTACGGCGATGGCGTTTTTGAGAGCATCCGGATCATCAACGGACGTCCGCTCAATCTAGAAAATCATATTTTGCGCTTATTGGCCGGAGCGCGCGCCATCCACATGCGTCCGTCTGCGAGCTATACCACGGCATTCTTTGAAGCTAAAATCCTTGAATTGTGTGCGCAGTCGGGCATCAATGAAGGCGGTCGCTGTCGTTTGTCTTTAGACCGCATCAGTGGTGGAGCCTACTTACCAGATGCCAATGAAGCCACTTATTACATCGAGGTTTCGCCCTATGAAGTCAATCATTTTGAACTCAATGCCCGCGGTTTAGAGCTCGACATCTATCAAGAAATCAAGCTGCAAAAAAACCTTTTGTCCAATTTCAAGACCAAAATGGGCTTGCCGTACGTCATGGCGGCTTTGTATGCCAAATCCAAAGGACTAGACGACGTTTTCTTGACCGACTACCGCGGCCAAATTCTCGAGACCTCATCTTGTAATTTTTTCATCATCAGCAACGGCGTACTCTACACCCCAAGTCTAGAAGAAGGTTGCTTAGCGGGCACCATGCGCATGCAAGTGATCAATTTAGCCTTGGCCAACGGCATCAAAGTCTACGAGAGCGCAATTTTACCCCAGCATTTACTCGCTGCCGACGAAATCTTTCTCACCAATGCCATTCGAGGCATCAATTGGGTAGGCGGCTACCGCACCAAGCGTTACCAAAACAATATTTCTCGCAGGTTGGTGGTCTTGCTCAATGCACATTGGGAAAAAGCCACACAATAGTTTTCAACAATTGCCAAGAGGCGCAGTAGAAATTCCTAAATTTAGAGTTCTCATTTTACTGCTGCCATGTACCTCATTTTTGACACCGAAACCACCGGTCTGCCCCGCAATTTCAACGCCCCAATTTCCGACCTAGACAACTGGCCGCGCGTTGTGCAACTCGCTTGGCAGCTCCACGACGACTCCGGTGAGCTCATTGCGCAGCAAGACTTCATTATCCGTCCGGAGGGTTTTAATATTCCCTTTGAGTCTGAGCGCGTACACGGCATTTCCACAGAATTGGCGCAAGCCGTCGGAGAAGACCTCCAAACGGTGCTCGAACTTTTTCAAAAAGACCTCCAAAAAGCCAACTTTATGGTGGGTCACAACCTCAAATTTGACGTCAACGTATTGGGTTGCGAGTTTGTCCGTTTAGGTCAAGAAACCCCACTTGTGAAGCCCGTACTCGACACCTGTACGGAGCGCAGTGCTTTGCTTTGTCAGATTCCTGGTGGCCGAGGTGGTAAATTCAAGTTGCCTACGCTCACCGAAATTCATCAACATTTATTTGGAGAACCCTTCAATGAAGCGCACAACGCGACCGCCGACGTCGAGGCAACAACGCGTTGCTTCTTAGAATTACTGCGCAAAGAACACTATAGCTTAGAAGAAATCTTACAAGAGCCCGGCTATTTCGAATCTTTTAGAACGCTTAATCCGGCACCCATCCAAAAAATCGGTCTACAGCACGTCAACTTAAAGGCCGAAAGCGAAAAAATTCGCGCAGCAAAAAAGCCCACGCAAAGCCCGCCAGTTGCCAAACCCATTCAAGATTTGGACATAGAAGGTTTGGTTTTTGCGCACTTGCACAACCACACGCAATACTCCATCTTGCAATCCACCGCTGAGGTGAGTGCCCTTATTGCCAAGGCGGCCGCCTTAAAGCAGCCTGCAGTAGCCCTCACCGATACCGGCAACATGATGGCTGCCTTCCAATTTGAAAAAGTAGCGGCTGCCCACAACGCAAAAGTAGCGGCGGCTCGTGCAGAAGCCCAAGAAAATGGGGAGCCTTATGAAGGTCAAGAAATCTTACCTATTATTGGTTGTGAATTCAATGTTTGTCGCAATTTGCAAGACAAATCAGTCAAAGACAACGGCTACCAAATCGTTTGCTTGGCCAAGAATAAAAACGGCTACCAAAACCTCATCAAATTGGCTTCGATTGCCTATACCAAAGGGATGTATTATGTACCCCGTATAGACAAAGAAGTTTTACGGCAATACAAAGAAGACCTCATCGTTTTGAGCGGCAACTTATACGGAGAAATTCCAAATTTGTTGCTCAATGTCGGCGAGCGCCAGGCCGAAGAAGCCCTTTTATGGTGGAAGGCCGAATTTGGCGAAGACTTCTACATCGAAATTGGCCGCCACGGCCTCGAAGTAGAGGAACGGCTCAATCCGCTGTTGGTCGCAATGGCCGAACAGCATCAAGTCAAGCTGGTAGCCACCAACAATACCTACTATGTCGAGCAAAAAGACGCAATGGCCCACGACGTCTTGCTCTGCGTCAAAGATGGCGAATTGGTCGAGACGCCAAAAGGCCGTGGCCGCGGTTTTCGCTATGGCCTAGAGAACGATTCCTACTACATGCGCAGCACACAAGAAATGCTCGAAATGTTTGCAGATTTACCCCAGGCTATTACCAATGTGGGCGAAATCATCGCCAAATGCGAACATTACGGTTTGGCAAGAGAGGTTTTGTTGCCTGCTTTTGACATCCCCGCCGAGTTTGTCGATGCCCAAGATGCCTTGGATGGCGGCAAGCGCGGAGAAAACGCTTTCTTGCGCCACCTCACTTTTGAAGGCGCCAAAAAACGCTACACCGAACTCACTACCGAAATTACCGAGCGCATCGACTTCGAGTTGGCAACCATCGAAAAAACCGGCTATCCGGGCTATTTCTTAATTGTACAAGATTTCTGTAATGCGGCGCGCCAAATGGGCGTATCGGTTGGGCCGGGCCGTGGTTCTGCGGCGGGTTCTGCCGTGGCTTACTGCATCGGCATCACCAACGTAGACCCCATCAAATACGACCTACTCTTCGAGCGCTTCCTCAATCCAGACCGCGTCTCGATGCCCGACATCGATATCGACTTCGACGACGAAGGCCGCGGCCGCGTCATTGACTACGTCATCAATAAATACGGCGCCAATCAAGTAGCCCAAATCATTACCTATGGTACCATGGCCGCCAAGTCTGCTATCCGCGATACCGCGCGCGTCATGAACCTACCATTGCCCGATGCAGACCGCCTGGCCAAACTGATCCCGGATCTATCTTTGCGAAAGCTCTTTACCATCCCAGAGCCCGAGCTCATCGACAAATTGCGCAACCAAGAGGCGGTTGCCAATGCCAAAGAACTGCGCCGCATTTACCAAGGTACCGACCTCCAAGCGCAAGTCTTGCAAAAAGCCATGGAAATCGAAGGCTCTGTCCGCAACACGGGCATCCATGCCTGCGGCGTGATCATCACCCCAGACGACCTCACCAATTTTGTGCCGGTAGCCACCGCCAAAGACTCCGATATGGTTTGTACGCAATACGACAACTCGGTTGCGGAATCTGCAGGCTTGCTCAAAATGGACTTCCTCGGCCTCAAAACCCTGACTTTGATCAAAGATGCCGTGCGCTTGGTCAGAGAAAACCGCGGTATTGAACTCGATCCAGATGCGTTTGACATCGCCGATGAAGCTACCTATGCACTGTTTCAGCGCGGCGACACCGTCGGTATTTTCCAGTACGAATCTCCCGGCATGCAAAAACACCTCAAAGAGCTCAAGCCCACTGTTTTTGCCGACCTCATTGCCATGAACGCGCTCTACCGACCAGGGCCTATGGAATACATTCCGTCCTATTGCAAGCGCAAGCACGGCGATGAACCCATTGTTTACGATTTGCCCGATTGCGAAGGTTACCTCAAAGAAACCTACGGAATTACCGTTTACCAAGAACAGGTCATGCTCTTGTCTCAAAAATTAGCCGATTTCACCAAAGGCGAGGCCGATACACTGCGCAAGGCCATGGGTAAAAAAGACCGCAAAGTACTCGATAAAATGAAGCCAACTTTTATCGAAAGAGCTTCAGCTAAAGGGCATCCGGCGCCTACACTAGAAAAAGTCTGGAAAGACTGGGAAGCTTTTGCCTCTTACGCCTTCAATAAATCGCACTCCACTTGTTACGCTTGGGTGGCTTATCAGACGGCTTTTCTCAAAGCCAACTACCCCGCCGAATACATGGCTTCTGTACTCAGCAACAACATGTCCGACATCAAACAAGTTTCCTTCTTCATGGAAGAATGTCGCCGCATGGGCATAGAAGTACTCGGCCCAGACATCAATGAGTCTGGCTTTACCTTTTCGGTCAATGCGGCAGGCGCCATTCGCTTTGGCCTCGGCGCCATCAAAGGAATGGGCAGCGGGCCAGTTGAAACCATTTTAGAGGAGCGCAAAAACGGTCCTTTCGAATCTATTTTTGACCTCACCAAGCGCATCAATCTCAGACTTTGTAATAAGCGCGCCTTTGAAAGTTTGGTTTATGCAGGTGGTTTTGATTCCTTTAAGGACGTGCACCGCGCCCAATATATGGTGGCTGATGCCAACGGCCGCACTTTCTTAGATGCAGCCATTCGTTATGGCGCAAGTGTGCAAGAACAAGCGCAATCTTCGCAGCACAGCATGTTTGGTGAGGCCACCGGCACCACCATGCCTGCGCCCATCGTGCCACGTGCCGAGGAATGGCCGGCCATTTACAAACTTAATCGCGAGAAAGAAGTAGTCGGGATTTTTATTTCTGGTCACCCTCTAGACGACTACAAAGTAGAAATCAATTCTTTTTGTACGGGAAATGTAGCCATGCTCAATGATCCCGCCGCCTTTTTAGGCCGCGACCTTTTGCTCGCCGCGATCATTACCACGGCCGAGCACCGCATTACCAAACGCGGCGATGCCTTTGGCTCACTGATCATCGAAGATTACCAAGAAGCATTTAAGCTGAATTTATTCAATGAATCTTATCTGAAATTCAAGCATTTTATGGAGCCCGGTACGTTTGTGGCCATCAAAGGCCGCATCGAAGTGCCGCGCTTCAGACAATACCCCGAATTTGTGGTGCACCACATCGAGTTGCTCCAAGAGCTGCGCGACAAACGCGCTAAAATGCTCAAGTTGCGCTTCTCAGCTAAACAACTCGATCAATTGGTCATCGATCAACTCCACGATTTATTTGAAGCCAACCCAGGGGCTTGCCAATTGCACTTCACGGTCTTTGATCCGCTAGATGGCATAGAAGTTTCTTTGCCTTCGCGCAGCATTAAGGTGCAGCCCTCCAGTCAGTTATTTAAAGAACTCGCGAAGCTCGATATTCAATTCAAGCTCAATTGATCTGACATAAAAAAAGCGCTCATCGAGCGCTTTTTTTATGTCATTATAAATGTTGTTGAGCTTATGCTTCTGTAGATTCTTGCGGAACCAATACACGGCCGCAATGCTCGCAAACAATAATTTTCTTTTTAGTAACGATGTCAAGCTGACGCTGAGGTGGAATTTTGTTGAAACAACCACCACAAGAACCGCGCATGACTTGTACAACAGCTAAGCCGTTTTTGGCATTCGTGCGCAAACGCTCATAAGCAAACACCAAACGGTTTTCGATGTTTTTCTTGGCGGCGTCTGAAGCCTTGATGAGTTTTTCTTCGTCTTTTTGCGTCTCGCTGACAATAGCTTCTAATTCTGCTTTTTTGCCATCGAGGTCGCCTTGTTTCATTTCTACACGCGCAACTGCTTCGGTCAAGGTTTCTTTCTTGAGGTCGATTTTGAGTTTAGCTTCTTTAGATTTTTTGTCGTGGAGTTTGATTTCGAGCTCTTGGAATTCGATTTCTTTGGAAAGTGATTCAAACTCGCGGTTGTTGCGCACGTTGTTTTGCTGCTCTTTGTATTTAGAGATAGCGCCTTCAGCGTCTTTAACGGCTATTTTACGGTCTGAGATTTCAGTCTCAACTTCCTTGATTTCGTCGTTGATTTTGGAGACGCGTGTGTTGAGTCCGATGATTTCGTCTTCTAGACTTTGCACTTCTAAAGGAAGTTCACCACGGATGGTGCGAATGCGGTCGATTTCAGAGTCGATTTTAT
>JBEEKN010000023.1:0-35020 GCA_041168605.1 Bacteroidota bacterium
GCCGAGGATATTAGCGTCTTCGTAAAACTGAAAGATTTTGCGAAAGCTGTTGTAGTGGGCTTCATCGACAATCACCAATCCGACGTTTTCAATGAATTGGTCGTTTTCGTTGAGGCGGTTGTTGAGCGTCTCGACCATGGCAATGAAGCAAGTGTATTCGGCTTGGTCTTCTAAGGTCTTGACCTCTGAATTGATGATTTTGTTGGGTACCTGAATAGCCGATAGCTGTTTTGAGGTCTGGATCGAGAGCTCAATACGGTGGGTGAGGATCAGGACGTTTTTACCAGATTCTTCGACATAGCGCTTGGCAATTTCCGAAAAAATGACGGTTTTGCCACCTCCGGTAGGGAGTTGGTACAGCAAATTGAAGTTGCTACCGTTTTTGCGGAGTTCGTCGAGGACCTGGTTGACGGTCTTTTCTTGAAAAGGATAGAGTTTTTTGGCTTCGTATAAATCGAGATCTAGCATCGTAAAAAAGGGAAGTTTGCAAAAGTACGGCCTTTTCCCTGATCTTACTAATGAAATCTGTTATTTACTGAGATGTTGTAGTAAAATTCCTGCGGCCACAGCTACGTTTAAAGATTCTGCGGCACCTTTTTGCGGAATGCCGATGCGGTGCTTGAGGAGCGCTGTTAAATTGTCGCTGATGCCGTGTCCTTCGTGGCCCAAAACGAGAAATTGCATTTGATTTGGGTCAATTTGTTCAAAATCAGTGCCGTCCATAAAGGTGCCGTAAGTTTGGTCGGCGTATTTTTTGATCATGGGGGCCAGTTCTTGGTAGTGGAGCTGCACGCGAAAGGCCGAAGCCATAGAAGCGTGGATCACTTTAGGGCTCAGGTAATCGGTGGTGCCGGGTGCACAAAAAATATGTTGGATGCCAAACCAATCGGCCGTCCGGATAATGGTACCGAGGTTGCCGGGGTCTTGAATTTGATCGAGTAAGAGCGCTTTTTGACCCGCTTTCCAAGGTTTGGTCTTCGGATACTTGACAAGCGCATTTACCTTTTTGGGCGTTTTGAGCTGCGTGAGTTTTTCGAGGTCGGCGAAGGGCGCAACGAGCAGTTCTTTCTTGTACTGTTCAAATTCGGGGAGTTTGTCTTCGGTGAGCACGAGTGTCAAGACGAGTTGCGGGAATTCGACCAAGAGGTCTTTGATGAGTGTTTCGCCTTCTAGATAAAGCAATTGTTCTGCATTGCGGTGCTTTTTGAGCTGCAATTTTTTGAAGTCTTTGATCTTTTGCTGACTGAGCTTTTCCAAGGTGAATATTATTTACTTTTGTATGACAATGCGCCTGATTTCAAAAGTACAATTATTTGTGTTGATTACCTTGCTCTTGGCGAGTTGCCGTTTGGCGAAGAACGTGCCGCAGGGTAATTATTTGCTGCACAACACCACCATTGCCTTAGACAACCCGCTCACTACCAACCTAGACCGCTATGAGCTCGCGCAAGTTTTGCGCCAGCAGTCCAATGCCCGTTTTTTTGGCGCTCCCTGGAAGCTTTGGCTTTACAACGCCATGGATTCAGCTGCGGTAGCCGAGAAGAAAGCGGCTAAACTCGCGCGTTTTCAGATGAAGTTGACCCGCCAGCAAGCAAAAGTGAGTCAGGTCAATGTCAAGCGCAATGCCCGTGCGCTGCGTCAAGGCAAACCAGATTTCCGCTACAAAAGCCTACCTGACAGCATCTTTAAACAAGCCATTTGGGCCGAAAAACTCAAATACAAATACGGCCAAAAACCTGTTGTTTTCGATACTGTTTTGCATCAAAAAAATGAAGACCAACTTGCGCGCTACATCGTCAAGAAAGGCTATTATTACGGAACGGTCAAGTCCGAACTGAGTTTCAATGAGCACAAACGCACCGTTCAAGCGATTTACCACATCGACGAAGGCCGTCAGTACATTATTGATTCGGTCACTTATTCAGGGCCACGCTTACTGCGCGACCTACACCAAAAGCTCATCCGCAAAGAATACCTGCCCCTCGACGACCACCCACTCATCGGCAAACCCTTCGACCTCGATTACCTCAGTAGCTACCGAGAAAAGGTCGCCAAATTCATGCGCGACGAAAGCGTCTACAAGTTTAATAGCAACAGCATTCAATTTCAGGCCGATACCAATCGCCAAACCATGACCGTACATTTGGTGGTCAAATTTGAAGACCGCCTTGTGCCGTCGCAGCAAAACCCCGACAGCTTGGTGCGCGTGCCATACCGCGAAACCAAAATCAACAAAGTATTTTTTCACTTGGCCGATACACTGCAAGTAGCGGGTACCTTTGCTAATGAGCTTGCTCAAGCGGGCCTGAGCATCTATGACTCCCTGCAGCCGCAATACGTCAGCACCACCAATCAACTATTGTACGACGAACTGCGCTACTCTAAAAAACAAGCCCAAGACCTCAAAGTGCCCTTCGGTACCAAAAGCAACTGGCGCAGCATGACACTCAAATACAACGGGCCAAATCCTTGGGTAAATCCGGAGGTACTCGAAATGCAAAATTATTTGGAGCAAGGCAATACCTATAAAGAATATTACCTAGATCGCTCTTATCGCTCGCTGGTGCAACTCGGCGTGTTCAGTTCCGTGAAGCCCTACATCGAAGAGGTGCCGGGTAGCAACCAACTCAATGTCCATTACTATCTAGAACCCGCCAAAAAACAATCTTGGGCTTTTGACCCGCGCTTTACCTCGAGTTTTGGTTTGCTCGGTGCAGCGGCTTCGCTCAATTACACCAACAAAAATCTGTTCGGTGGAGCAGAGCGCCTGACCTTTTCTTTGGGTGGAGGTTTTGAGTCGCAGCCACCAGTTTTTGATGCCAATAGCGAATCACCGCTCGTGACAGCCGGGCGCACCTTCAATACGTTTGAGCTCGGCCCAAGCCTGAAGCTGGATTTACCAGGTTTGTTTCCTACGCCTGTTAATCTTTTAGGGAAACGTCAAAAACCCCGCACCGTAATCAGTACGGCCATGAACTTTGAAAAGCGCAATATTTTTGACCGCCGCGTCTTTCAGCTCAACTACACCTGGAAGTTTTTGGTGGGTAAAACCCAAGTTTTTCAGATGGGTTTGCCGGGTGCGTCGGTCATCAAATACGTCAATATTCAAAAATCTGCCGCATTTGAGGCTCAGCTCGATCAAATCAACGACCTTTTCTTATTCAATACCTACAGCAATCAATTCATTTGGCAAGATTTCAAATTTGCCTATGAATATTCCAACAAAGACAAAGACGACAAGCCTGGGCAAAAAAAACGCTACAACGGCACGCTCTACTTCAATAGCACCCTAGATGCCGCCGGTAACCTACTTTACGCTTTTCGCGCGCGCCAAGACACGCTCAATGGGCAGTACTTGCTCGGCAAGCAGCCTTATTCGCAGTTTGTGCGCCTAGACAACCAACTCATTGCCTCCAAGCGCATGGTCAATAAAAGCACTTTGCATTTGCGCATGCATGCTGGCGCGGGTCTTTCTTACGGCAACTCCCAAACAGCCATGCCTTATGACTACAGTTTCTTTGGCGGTGGCTCCAATGACAACCGCGGCTGGAGAGCACGCGCACTTGGTCCGGGTGCCTACAAATACCACCTCGACACCAATCGCTTGGCCACCCAAATTGGCGACATCCGTTTTGGTGGGGCCCTAGAGTACCGCTTTGAAATGAGCAGCACCTTTAAAGGCGCCGTTTTTACTGATTTCGGCAACATCTGGACCTACCGCGAAGACATCTCCCGCATGGGTAGTCAGTTCAATTGGCAAACATTTATTCCTCAGCTTGCTATCTCTGCCGGCTTGGGCTTGCGCATGGACCTCGACTTCTTTATTTTGCGCCTAGATGTCGGATTCCCGATCTTCGATCCTGCATTTGCCGATGGCGCTCGTTGGGTTTTTCAAGATTTCAAAACCCGCGAAACCTACTATGCAGAAGGCATGCAACACTTCAACATGAGCCTCGATCAAGTCAAGGCCATCATGCCAAGGCCTTTCTTGCCGAATTACCTCAATTTTGGAATTGGTTATCCATTTTAACATGAAAAAAGTCGCTCCCTTTATTGTTTTGGTCTTCCTGCTCAGTGCTTGCATGAAAGGAGAAAAGGTAGACCTCATTGTGCACAATGCCAAAATCCACACCCTAGATCAATCCAATACCGTTCACGACGCCATCGCAATACGCAACGGCAAAATTGTAGAGGTAGGGGCCGAACGCCAAATCCTCAACAAATACCGTTCGGAAGAAACCCTCGACGCCCAAGGCAAAGACCTGTACCCTGGCCTGACCGATGCGCACGGTCACATGCTCATGTACGCCAAACAATTGCTCGGTATCGATTTGCGTGGCGTGCGCTCAGAGCTAGAACTCATGCACCGCTGTGAGCAATACAAAGCAAAGCATCCAAATTTGAAGTTTGTACTGGGGCAGGGCTGGGACCAAACGCTGTGGGCGGGTCAGCAAATGCCCACTAATGCGCTGCTCAATCGCATTTTTCCAAACATTCCGGTTTGTTTGTACCGCATAGACGGCCATGCCGCATTGGTCAATGATTTTTTGATCAAAAAGAGCAAGATACTCGATCACCTGGATGGCTTGAGTGGAGGTGAAGTTGTATTTCATAAATCGATTTTAGAGGGAAATCTCAGTTTTCCTACGATCCTCAATTTACCCAGCGATTCCAATTTTGGCCAGAAAATCATTTTGCAAACCTACAAGCCAACTGGATTACTGATAGACAACGCCATCAATATCGTTCAACCTTTTGTTCCTGATTATTCAAAAAAAGAATACCTCAAGGCGCTTTTGCAGGTGCAAGATGAGCTTTTTCAGTACGGCATCACTGGCGTTCACGAGGCCGGAATAGATTTTGAACACATTGCTTGGTTCAAGCAACTCATCAAAGGTGGCCAATTGAAACTCAATTTATACGCCATGCTCATGGATGCGCCGGCCAACCGTCAATTTGCCCAGCAAAATGGGCCGTATCGCTACCGAAATCTCTACATCCGCAGTTTCAAATGCTTTGCCGATGGCGCTTTGGGTTCGCGCGGGGCCTTGCTCAAAGCACCCTATCACGACCACCCAAAAAGTAGGGGCTTACTGCTCACCGAAGTGGCGCGCATGCAAAACCTCGCGCAGTTTTGTCTCAAAAATGGCTATCAAATGAATACCCACAGCATCGGTGACTCCGCCAATGCCTTGATTTTGGATCTATACGGTCGCGTTTACGCCCAAAACCCCGATCACCGCTTTCGCATCGAACACGCGCAAGTCATCGATCCGCGCGACTTTCAAAAGTTTGCCAATTTTGCGGTGTTTCCGTCGGTGCAGCCCACGCATGCGGTTTCCGACGCCGATTGGGCCGAGGCGCGCTTGGGCAAAGCCCGCATGAAAGGCGCTTATGCCTACCGCACGCTACTGGGTCAGTTTGGCATGCTCGCCATCGGGACAGACTTCCCCGTAGAACAAACCAATCCTTTTTTAAGCATCCAAGCGGCCGTCAATAGACCCGCTCAAGAAGCGCTCACGCTCGAAGAAGTGCTGCGCGGCATGACCATCTTTGCTGCTTTCGCCTCTTTTGAAGAAAATCGACTCGGCACCCTAGAAAAAGGCAAAGACGCCACCTTTGCCATCTTTGAATACCCCGTGAGTGCCACTGCTGGTCAAGTTCAAAATTACGCCTACCGAACATTCATCAAAGGTAAATGTGTTTTCAAGTTAGAAGCATTATAAAAAAAAGGTAACTCAATTCCATTTTAAAAACCGAACGGAACATGAAAAATAGATTCTTTGGCTTTTTATTCCTTTTCCTTGCTTTTGCCAGCACGGCGCAAAGCCCGCAAAAAGACTTTCATTCTTTGGATCAACTGATAGATAATTGGCATCTAGCGGCAACGCAAGCCAACTTTGAGACTTATTTTGCGCTCACGAGTTCCAATTTTGTCTTCTTAGGAACTGCCCCCGGTGAGCGCTGGACCAAGTCTGAATTCATGTCCTTTTGCAAGCCTTATTTCGACAAAGGAAAAGCCTGGGATTTCAAGCCTAGCCATAGAAATTGGCAATTTGCTGCCGACGGAACCGTTGCTTATTTCGACGAAGATTTAGCTACTTGGATGGAGGGCTGCCGTGGCAGTGGTATTTGCGTTCTGGAAAATGGAGAATGGAAGATTGCCTATTACAACCTGACGGTGCTCATCGAAAACGAGAAAATCAAGTCTTTTATTAAACTACGCAAGCAATAATGTTTGTAGCCGATAACCGCGTAGCTAGTGCAAAGCACTATTTTTTTGATCAGTTAGCTGAATTGTTTTCCAACAGCGAGTGCAAGTCTATGTGGACTAACGTACTCACTACTTATTTTGGCTGGACACCTAGTGATATTTTACTGAAGGGCAACGAGCGTTTTTCGGAGTCAGACTTGTTGCGCATCCGTTCTGTTGTGAAGCGCTTGCAAGCGAATGAACCGTTTCAATATATCATTGGAGAAACCGAATTTGCCGGTCTTTTACTCAAAACCGACAAGCGCGCACTCATTCCAAGGCCCGAGACCGAAGAGTTGGTTGCGTTGGTTGCAAATTTAGGTCTGGCATTTGAAGCCATCCTCGATTTGTGTACGGGTTCAGGTTGTATTGCCTTGGCCCTCCAAATGAAGTTTCCAAATGCCGAGGTGAGGGGCCTAGATTTGTCGGCAGACGCTATTGCGCTTGCCCAAGAAAACGCGCAGCTCAATAACCTAGACCTCGCATTTGAAGTTGCCGATATACTACATTGGAACCCCGACCAAACTTTTGATTTGATTGTTTCAAACCCGCCATATATCCCTTTTGAGGAGCAAGATCAAATGCAGGCCAATATACTTGATTTTGAACCCCACATGGCTTTGTTTGTTCCAGACAACGATCCGCTGTTGTTTTACAGTCGCATCATCGAAATTGCTCAAAAGTCCCTAAATCAAGAGGCTTATCTCGCTTTAGAAATTCACGAAAAATTTGCCCGCGAAACACAAGCGCTGTTTGCAGGGCTCGGCTTTAAAAATGTGACAATCCATACCGATTTGCAAGGGAAAGAACGCATGATTTTAGCGCAAAAAGCTTAATTTTAACCTATGGATCAAAAGGATATTCAGGATAAAATGCAGGCGCTAGCCACCGCGCTACATGCGCACAACCGCGCGTATTATGTGCTCAATGATCCTCAAATCTCCGATTACGCTTTCGATATGCTCCTCAAGGAGTTAGAGGCTTTAGAAAGCCAATATCCCGCACTTACCGACCCCAATAGCCCTACCAAGCGCGTCGGCGGAGACCTCACCAAAAAGTTCCAGACCAAAAAGCACCGCATCCCGATGCTTTCGCTCTCGAATAGCTACTCCGAGCAAGAAATCATCGAATGGGCAGAGCGCTGTCAGAAAACCCTGCAAGAGGCTTCAGAGTTTGTTTGTGAGCTCAAATACGACGGGGTAGCCATTGGCATGCGCTATCAAAATGGCCAACTGCAAGAGGCGCTCACCCGCGGCGACGGCGAGCAAGGCGAGGAGGTTACGGCCAACGTACGCACCATCAAAACCGTTCCGCTGCAATTGCAAGCCGATTTCCCTTCAGATTTTGAGATCCGCGGCGAAATCTTCATGCCCCAGCAAAATTTTGAACAACTCAACCAACAGCGCGAGGCGCAAGGCGAGCCTTTGTTTGCCAATCCGCGCAACACGGCAGCCGGAACACTCAAACTTTTAGATTCCAAAGAAGTGGCCAAGCGCGGCCTCGATTGTTATTTATATGGCGTTCATGGCCTCACCGAACACGCTCAAGGTCATTTTGAGGCTGTAGAAGCCGCCAAGGCCTGGGGCTTCAAAGTGCCAGACCCTGCGGCGCGCATGATCGAAAAGACGAGCAGTATTGAAGGCATCATGGCTTTCATTCATTACTGGGACGCCCAGCGCGCCAACCTGCCTTTTGACATCGACGGCGTGGTCTTGAAAGTCAATTCTTTTGCCCAGCAGGCAGAACTGGGCCTCACCGCCAAATCGCCACGTTGGGCCATTGCCTACAAATTCAAAACCCAACAAGTAGAAACGCTCCTCGAGTCGGTGAGTTTTCAGGTGGGCCGCACCGGCGCAATTACCCCAGTAGCCAACTTAAAACCCGTGCAGCTCGGCGGCACCACCGTGAAGCGCGCCTCTTTGCACAACGCCGATCAAATGCAAAAATTAGATCTCTGCGCTTCAGATACCGTTCAGGTAGAAAAAGGCGGCGAGATCATCCCAAAAATTGTAGGTGTCAATTTAAATTTGCGAAAGTCTGAAGCGCGCATCCCTTTCATTGACAACTGCCCAGAGTGCGCTGCTGTGCTTGTTCGCACGGAAGGAGAGGCACAGCATTATTGCCCAAATGAACTGGGCTGCAGGCCGCAGGTGACGGGTAAAATCATGCATTTTATCAGTAGAAAGGCACTAAATATTGATGGTTTAGGTGAAGAAACAGTTGAATTAATGTGTGCTAAAGGCTTAATTAAAAACCCTTTAGATTTGTATTCACTCACTTTTGATCAACTGCTTTCTTTGGAACGCATGGCCGAAAAATCTGCCAATAACCTGCTGCAATCCATAGCCGCCTCCAAGCAAATTCCCTTCGAGCGCGTGCTCTTTGGCTTGGGTATCCGCTTTGTTGGCGAAACCGTTGCTAAAAAATTGGCCCAACATTTTGGCAACCTGAGCGCACTCATCTGTGCTGACTCAGAAGCACTCTTGGCCGTCGATGAAATCGGCGAGAAAATAGCCAGTTCTATTTTGGCTTATTTTTCGAATCCCCTACAACTTGAGCTCGTCCGCGGACTACAAGCCGTAGGTTTGCAATTTGAAACTGCTCAAAAGGCCAAAGATTCAGACCTGCTCGAGGGCAAAACTTATGTCATTTCAGGTACTTTTGAAACCTTCAGCCGCGACGAACTCAAAGAACTCATTGAAAGCAATGGGGGCAAGGTGGGGTCTTCGGTATCGGCTAAAACACACTTTTTAATCGCCGGAGCCAACATGGGGCCTGCCAAATTGCAAAAAGCTACCGACTTCGGTGTAACTTTGCTCTCAGAAAACGACTTCATCAAACTGATTTCAACGTGAGTACGCGCAGCATTTGGGAGCAACTACAGCATATCGCGATCGTCTGGACCTACCAAGACGAGCAACAAATGCGCGACTTTGTCAAGGCGATAGACATATTGTTACTGCAAAAGAAATTTGCCCACGCACTCATTATTGTGAATATCCCCAAAGACCTCGACAAAAAAACACTTCCGCCGCATTTTTTGATTTATTATAACTCGCCAGCCGATTATTCGCTGTTTGGCAAGCTCAAAGATGTGCAGCTAGAGGCCGAATTGCACAAAAACTACGATCTTTTGTTGTGGTTTGGCTCAACAGACGCTAAAATCAAAGGCTTATTGCACCAAACAAACATCAAGCAGTGGCTTGGCATCAATGAGGTTGATCCTCTTTTTGACATGTTGCTCAATACCCAGCAAACCACTCCTGCTGGCCAACTCGAATTCATCCAACACACCCTTCAACGCATTCAATCATGAAAACATTCAAAGGCTCAGGTGTCGCGCTCGTGACGCCATTTCAGACCGATGGCAGCATCGATTTTCAAGCACTCCAACAACTCGTTTCGTTACAAATCAAAGGAGGCACAGACTTTTTAGTGGTTCAGGGCACCACAGGCGAGTCGCCCACTTTGAGTCAGGATGAAAAACGCCAGGTGTTGGAAACCGTATTGGAGGTCAACAACGGCCAGTTGCCAGTTGTTTATGGCATTGGCGGCAACAACACCGCTGGCTTAGCAGCGCTTTTTCAAAATTTACCGAGTGGTGTAGACGGCATTTTGTCGGTTTCGCCTTACTACAACAAACCGATTCAAAAAGGCATCGTGGCGCACTTCAAGCAAGTGGCCTCTTTTACCGATTTACCCATCATTCTCTACAACGTTCCGGGCCGCACAGGTTCTAACATGAGCGTAGAAACCACCCTAGAGCTGGCCGAAATCCAAAATGTTGTGGCGGTCAAAGAAGCTTCTGGCAACATGGAGCAAATCATGGATATCATTCGCCAACGCCAACCAGGTTTTGGCGTGCTTTCCGGTGACGACAACCTCACCATGCCACTCATTGCTGCGGGTGCCGATGGCGTCATTTCTGTAGTGGCCAATGCTTTTCCGGAGCGCTTTTCGCAAATGGTGCATGCTTCCATGGAAGGTAACTTGGCCCTCGCCAAAGCAGCGCATTACGACTTGTTTAACGTCACCAAAATGTTCTTTGAAGAAGGAAACCCGGGTGGAGTGAAGGTCGCACTTGCTGAAAGAGGCCTGATGCAAGAAACCATGCGCATGCCGCTTTACCCAGTATCAGAGGGCTTGCGCAGCCGCATTCAAGCAGAGACCAAGCGTTTGTTGACTTCGCACTAATGGCACAGTTCGTTTTTGCTTGTTTATTTTTTGGTTTGGCCTTGTACGCATGTAACAATGGCGCTCCGCTCAAATCAGAAGGTAAGCCCCTTTCGGTTGTTCCTACAATAAAGGAGCAAAGCAAAAACGCCAATGTACATCCCGATTTAGTCGATATCCAACAACGCCACTCCAAAATTCAAATTGACCTCAAATACACGACTTCTGCTAATTTTTTAGGCGAAAAACTGTATGCAAAAATCGATAAGGCCTACTTGCAAAAAGATGTCGCTGAGCGCTTGGCGCGCGTTCAAAAAGCATTGCATCAAACACATCCGGGTTATCAACTTTTGATTTACGACGCCTTGCGCCCGGTTACCGTGCAGCAAAAAATGTGGGCAGCCCTCGATTCGCTGCCACCAGTGGAGCGCGCTAAATTTGTCTCTAACCCCAAAAACCTGAGCTTGCACAACATGGGCGCAGCCATAGACCTCACTATACTAGATGCCAAAGGCAAGCCGCTCGATATGGGCGCAGGTTTCGACGACATTCGGCACATCGCTTATCCGGTCTACGAAGATTCATTTTTGAGAACAGGCCAATTGACCCTATTGCAAGTTCAAAACAGAAAACTCTTGCGCAGCGCCATGCAAGCACAAGGGTTCAGGCAACTCCCCACCGAATGGTGGCATTACAACGCCTGCAGTCGGGAAGAAGCCAAAAGCAAATACAAGGTTTTTTACACCGAAAACGATATTTTTACAACACCAACATCAAATTAAAGCGCATGAAATCAATTTTACTTTCTGTCCTCGGTCTTATCTTAGGCGCAGTCACCAACGGGATACTCGTTCAAATCGGTTCTAGTGTGATTGAAGCGCCTTTAGGACTTGATTTATCTACGGAAAAAGGTTTGGCTAAAGCCATGCCACTCATGGAATTCAAACATTTTGTTTTTCCTTTTTTGGCGCACGCATTGGGTACTTTTGTAGGTGCTTTTTTTGTGAGTAAAATGCGCGTGAACCGCACCTTGGTCAATGCAATGGCCATTGGTTTTGCTTTTCTTGCTGGTGGCGTGATGATGGTACTGATGCTACCCGGAACACCCGTGTGGTTTATCTTATTGGATTTAATTGTGGCTTATTTGCCGATGGCTTATTTGGGCTACAAACTCGGGCAGCGCTAGTTATTCGATTGGGCCCTGCTGAAAAATGAGCCGTCCTGGCCGCGTGTAGGGAATAAAATACTTGAAGTCTAGGCCAAAACCTGAGGCAGAAACCTCGCCATAAGCCGTTTGCCCGAAGTTTTCATAGCTGTATTGAGACAACAATACAAACGCAGGCTGCATCTGAACAAACGCGGTGGCACCTAAATAATAGACACCGTATTTCTTGTTGCGGTACTCAAAGCCCACGCTGGCTCTGAAATCAAAGCCTACTTTTTTGTTTATTTCCACCAAGCCCACTTGTCTGAACTCGTGTTTATCCGACGGATTGACGTAAGTGGCTACGCTTGAAGGTTTGTAGAGAATGGCGGCGCCAAGTGTGGCGTTTGCAAAAATGGAGCGGCTGAGTTGGATGCCGATATTGCCTTGGATTGGGATTTCGAACTGTACAAAACGCAGGCGCTGCGAAACGCTGAGTGCGCTGTCGGTGCGGGTGCTGTTGATGCTGAAACTCCGCTGGTTGTAGTAGAGGCCCGTCTCTAAGGAAATGAGGTCGGTGAGGCCGTAGCGAAGTACGCCACCAAAAGTGTAGCCATTGGTTGGTGTGAGTTCGGTGGAGAGTACGCTGTCCGAAAATTTTTGTAGACCAGACTGCATTTGTTGCATGGGTGCAATGTGGCGGTAATGAAAACCAAAATAGTTGGGTTTGCCCAATTGATTGTAGGCCTGAGACCAAATCAAAAGCGGCGAAACAACACAAAACAAGAGCAACAGGCGCATACGCAAAGAAACGAAAATTTGACCGAAAGGGGGAGTTATTCGGTGATCCAGGTGCAATTGTATTCTAAAGGGCGGCGGTGCTGGTTGCTCGGCCATTCAATAGCTGGGTAGCCAATGTAAAACAAGCCTAAGCACTTGTCTTTTTGGTCTAAACCAAGAAATGCGTTCATTTCTTGAGTATAAATCAGTTTTGGAGTGGCCCAAAAGCCGCCCAAGCCATAAGCCGTGCAACTCAAGTGCAAGTTTTGGATGGCGCAAGCCACGGCTTCAATTTCTTCAATTTCGGGTATTTTTTCGCTTTCTTGGCGCTTCATGCACACCGCAACTATCGCAGAAGCGAGTAGGGGGCGGCGCAGCATTTTGGCGAGTTTGGCGTCGTCTTGTTGTGCATCAGGTGTCAATTGCAGGTAGGTTTGCCCTAAAAAAGTACTGAGTTTTTGACGGGCTTCTTCCATGAAAACCTGAAAGCGCCAAGGTTGGGTATTGCCGTGGGTTGGGGCCCATTGCGCGTTGTTGAGCAATAGTTCAATCTGCTCTTGATGGACCTTTCTGTCCGAGAATTGTTCGGGGTAAATGGTACGTCTGGAGCGAATCAGCTCATTGATTTCAGAAAGGTTAAAGCGCATCAGAATTGTTTTTTTACAAAATTAGGATTTACTAACTTAGTGGATGCATTTCAGGTTGTCATTCTTCATTTTTTTAGCGCTCAACGCGTCTTTCTTCGCCCAACAACAGTTTTCTGGTTTTGAAAAAGCACTCAGCGGCGAAAACATCACCTATTTTTCACCCTACAGGCAATTTGCCAACCAGGCTTTACTGACACGCTGCGAAGGCAACACACCTGTTGAGTGGACGGCTCAAACCCCCGATTCCAAAGATGGAATGGCTCATTTTCGGTTTTTAATTGGTTTCTCATCCGGAACCAGCGCCGCCGATCGTCATTTTGACTTTTATTTGAATGGGAAGCCCTTATTTACTTTTGAGACCAAGAAAGAGTGGGTAAGCAAAGAAGTTGTGCAATTTGCAACGCAATTTGCACCTGAAGCGCATTATCGATTTTCCCTCCTCGAAAAAGACATCAACAAGGACATGTTTGGCTACCTTGAAATTGAGCTGCCTTTTGAAGGATCATATCAAAATGCTGTATTTAAAGCGGTGGGGCAAGCTGCACAAAGCAGAGACTGGCTCATGGTTTTCAAGTACAAAGAACAATTCGACTGCGCGTTACAAGCCAGTAGTTTGGTCTTACGGACAGAACAAATGCGCCCACTTAATTTTGAATGCGTACTTCCTCAATTTGCCGACAGCATTCAGGTTCGTTCCCCATTTTTTACTTATCAAAGGAATATAGGTTCGGGATATCAAGCCTTGAGTTTTGCGGCGTATCCGAAAGATTTTATTGGCCAAGATACGGTGGAGATCCGACTGTTTGATCAAGGTCAGGAACTTCATCGTCAAAGAATACCTGTAGTTGTAAATCCCATTAAAAATCTTGAATTTCATATCATCCACCACTCGCACAACGATATCGGTTATTCGCATTTACAAACCGACGTCGCTAAAATCCAAACAGAAAATATCCGGTCGGCCTTGCGCTGGATTGCAAAAAGTGGAGTGGGTGACATTCAGCCCATTTGGCATATAGAATCGTTGTGGGCTGTTGAGAATTTCTTAAATGAAGCGAGCCCCGCCGAAGCGCTCGAGTTTGTGGCGGCCGTCAAGAAGGGAAACTTGGTGCTGTCTGCCAATTACGCCAATTGCCTTACTGGCCTCATGCGCCCCGAAGAATTCACTTGGCTCACTGCCTACGCACGCCACTTAGAACAGAAATATGGCTTGCATGTTTCAAACGCCATGGTGACCGACATTCCGGGGCAAACCTACGCTGCTTTTGAGGCGTATGCGCAGCAGCAAATTCCTTATTTATCATTGGGCCCCAATTACGTGGCCAATCATGCCGATCATGGAGACCGAGTAGGAGGGGTCATTCACGAAACCGGCGACCAACCTTTTATGTGGCAGTCCAAAACCGATAGCAGTGCGCAACTTTTCGTCTGGACCGCTGGCAAAGGCTACTCGTATTTTCACAATATTCCCGCAGGCCAGCAATTTTTTGAGTGGGAAAAGCGCCTCTCTGCCTATGCACAAGAGCTGAATGCTTATCCATATGATGTCGTGCAACTGCGCTACACCAAAAATGCAGACAACGGCCCGGTAGACACCACGCTTTGTGCGTTAGTCGCCTCATGGAATTTGAAGTACAGTTCACCTCAATTGGTCCTCTCCAATTTAGATACCTTGTTTTCGAATTTTTTAAAGAAATATAAAGAAGATTTACCAGTTCAATCAGGTGAAATCAGTCCGTATTGGGAAGACGGCGCGTACTCCACAGCCGCCGAAGAAATCCAGGCCAGAAGGCTGGTTCAAGAAGTCATTGCGTTTGAAAAAGAAAATCCAAGAATGCGCTCAAGCTTAGAAATCGAGCGCATCCACCGCAACCTCATTTTATTTCACGAACACACCTGGGGCGCTTGGTGCAGCATTTCAGCGCCAGACGTCTATTTCACTACCGAACAATGGCGCATCAAAAAAGCCTTTTTAGACAGCGCACAGACACATTTCGACGCACTCAAAGAAATGTTCAATTGGGAAAATCCAAGTGGCGTTGCTACACAGAGTGCCTTCAAACTCAAATGGGGCAAAGAGGTGTCTGGCATTCGTTCCATGAAATGGCAGGGCCAAGAGTTGCTCCGCCAAGATTCATTAGGTTTAGGAGGGCTCATCTATAGTTTGGGTATTGCACCTCAGCTCAATGCTATTTTGCGACCCGCGCAAACGGAGCCAAAAACAAATAGGCAAAATTTCGAGCATCCCAATTTGAATGTCCGATTGGAGGTTTGGCCCAGCGCTGCACCAAACGAACTCATTTTGCACTACACCATCGACAAAAAAGCCATCCGCGACAAAGAAGCGCTGCATATTTGTTTGCCCTTTCAACTCGAAAACCCATCCTTGACCTACGGCGAAAAAACATTGCTTCATTACCCTGCGGACCAATTGGCAGGCGCCAACAAAGAATTCATTTGCGTTGCGGATCACTTCATCCTTCAAGACAAAAAATTCAAAATAACCGTCTTCACTCCCGACTGCAACCTCATCGAAATTGGCCAGCCCATCAATGAAACACAGCAGTCTGGCGCCAAAGTCTGGACCCGTCAAAGTCAAGATGTGTCAAAGCTCTATTTGTATGTCTTCAATAATTACTGGCACACCAACAACAAAGCAGATCAAAGCGGTGTTTTTGAGGTAAATGTGTTGGTGAGGGTGGAGGAGAAGTAAGCTTCAAATATGTGAATCATGTAATTTCCTCTGCTCAATAAGCAACAGCAGCCTCAGGAAAGTAGCGGAACTTTGTTGTGTTAGAGAATGAACTTTGACATAAATAAGATGACATGACAACAACAACAAAAAACATCGTAACACTGGCAACAGAAAGTGCGAAGACCTTGGCAACGGCTGTGAAAGCTGCTGGTTTGGTAACGACTTTAGAAGGCAAAGGGCCTTTCACCGTTTTTGCGCCTAAAGATGCAGCCTTTGCAGCAATTCAAAAGGATGTGGATAGTCTTTTGAAACCAGAAAACAAGTCCAAACTAGCCGATGTTCTTACTTATCATGTGGTAAGTGGTGAGCTCATGGCAGCCGATCTTAAAGACGGTGCAGAACTGACTACCGTTCAAGGTGGTAAATTAAAAGTATCGATCAAAGATCACAAAGTGATGATTGGCAATGCGCACGTCACAACAGCAGATGTTTGTGCTTCGAATGGTGTAGTGCATTTGATCGACAAAGTGTTGCTACCAAAAGCATAGTGTTCTGATTGACTCCCTCTAGGATACTATTCTGGAGGGTTTTTTTACAAATTTACGATTTAGTACTTTCAATTGAAACCTTAGCACCATCACGAGGTGTGTTGCGAAACATGTACGACGCGGCCATTTTTAAAATCAATGTCTAAGTAGTCAGGATCGATGCCGAACAACCCAGGTGGGGTGCCTACGTAATAACTCCAGCGGTCTATGCCTGATTCTTCGTAGTCGTCACCGAGGAGTTTTTTTACCTGCTTCATTGACTTTCCGATCAGCACTTCGTTGTCGATGAGGTCATCTGTTAATTCGTAGCGCTTTTCAATGTCATTTTGCCATTTTTGCTTGTCAAAATCAGCTGTCGGATAATAACTTATACTCATGATCCAAAGCATGATCATGGCCAAATAAATGAAAGGTGTCGAGAAGATTGTTGCCGTCAGTATGGCTATTTTTCTTGATTTGTCATCGGCAATAAATTTTTTGAGCAACCAACGCCAAAAGAAGTAGGTCGGCACACTAAGAAGGAGGAGTATGAAGTAAACTTCAATGCTTACGCCAAAAAGTTCCGGTATGATGAAAAGGGGTGTCATTTACGTTATCAATTGAATTTTCTGTTACAAGATGTCCAAGACGATGGGCACCCGCATTAAGGTAACAACGGGTTTTCCACCTGAGGTTGCGGGGTTCCATTTTGGTGCATAACGAAGCACCCGAGTTGCTTCAGCGTCAATACTGGGATGTAAGCCTTTTTCAACTGCCACATGGGTAATGGTTCCATCCTTTTGCACAAGGAATGTTAGGTAAACTTTACCCTGAATGTTCAATTCAAGGCATTCATTGGGGACTTCTAAATTGATAAAGATGAATTCATAAAATTTAGCTACGCCATCAACTGGTGAAGCAGAAATATAATCAACTGAGTCTTTGTCAATTTGAGCGGGATACCTTGCATCCCAGGCTTCAAAGAAAGCATCTTCCTTGTCTTCATTGAGGCGTAACCCAAGCGCTTTAATTTGATCCTCTTTTTTCGGATTGTAAATATATAAGGTGTGTTCTCTGTGCGTTTTGGAAGGATCTGTAACAATGAATTTAATTGATTTCTCCTTTAGCGCCGCCATGACGAGCTCGCCATTTGAATCCGTCTGACCCATCTTCACCGCTTCATCTTTGATCATGGCAGTCACACTCAATCCTGAAAGGGGGCTATCGGTAGCCAAACTCTTCACGCTCAATGTGAACGTGTATGTTTTGGCTGCAAGCAAATAAGAGGAGCAGACCAGCGCAGTGAGCATGAAAAGTAATTTTTGCATATTGGTGGTAATGTGTTTGTTTTGAATAATAAAGTTAGGTTTTTTTATCCTTTGCTAAGTATTTTTCTCGCTTTGCAGAATTTGCATTGTAGTACATTGTGAGGCCCAAAATAAATTTTAGCTTAGAGAGGTCACATAAAAATATGTCATGATTCATAAAATTAGATAACTATAATTAACCACTAAATGGTTTTTGGTGGCTAATTATAGTAGTTTAAAAATTAACCACTATATTTGCTTTGGTAGTTATTTATAGTCAATGATAAAGTTCACAGAGAAACAGCTAAATGAGGCATTTAAAGAAAAAACAGATCTCAATCGAAATGAGTTATATGACTTTTTAAAGCAATTCGATTCTGAAATGACCCAAACGGCATTGTCATGGCGTATTCATGACTTGCTCAATAAGCAGATTATTCAATCCGTAAAACGAGGTGTTTACAGTATTTCAAATCATAAAAAGTATGTTCCCGCTATTCCCGACAAGCTTGTAAAACTTTCAAAAATTGTAGCCAAGGAATTTGACGACCTAGATTACTGCTTATCTAGTACTGAATGGTTTAATGATTTTACAAGACATCAAATAGGAACCTTCTTCTACTTGTTAGAAGTGGAAAGGTATTTTGTAGAAGAAGTATTTAATGCCTATGCTGAATCCAAACAATTTAGGGTGTATCTCGATCCAGACCAAGATATTATGGAGCGGTACGTGAAAAGTGAAATTTCCATCGTGATTAAACCACTCATCAGCCGTTCTCCAAAACAGAAAGTTTCTATAAAACCAGGGTCAAAAGATAAAATTCAGGTTCCGACAATAGAAAAAATGTTAGTAGATGTGTTTTGCGATCCTGTAACCTTTTATACGGTTCAAGGAAGTGAAATGGAAACTCTTTTTGAGAATGCTCTGAAAAGATATCAAATCAATTTTAGCCGAATGCTGAACTACGCTAGAAGAAGGAAAAAAGAACCTCAGTTGAAAGCTTACATGAGTGCACATTTTGGTGATTTATTAAAAGACATATTGGAATGATAAAAGCACATTGTTTTACCAAAGAATGGATCAAAGGCTTTAAGCAACATAAACATTTGAAGCGAATCAATCCTCCGATACTGGAGAAAATGATTCACGCTCTTTCTTTATTGCAGCACCTCAGGGTTCATGGATTGGATTTCACCTTCAAAGGTGGAACTAGTCTTATTTTGTTACTTACTAAATCAAGACGGTTTTCCGTTGATATTGATATCATTACTACCCAAAGTCGCGAAGAAGTTGAAGCAATTTTAAATAACGTGGTAGCCAACTCACACTTCAATAAATGGGATCTGCAAGATAGAAGAAGTTACAAAGAGGGGGTGCCCAAAGCTCATTACGAATTTGATTATGATTCGAGTCTCAATCAAAGTGCTCACTTTGTATTGTTGGATATACTCTTTGAGCAAACCGATTACCCAAGACTATTGTCGGCTCCTATTCAATCGGAATGGATTGAATCCCAGGATGTCTTGGACGTAGCTGTTCCATCGATTGAATCTATTTTAGGTGATAAACTCACCGCATTTGCCCCAAACACAACCGGAATTCTTTACGGAAAAGAAAAGGAGCAGGAAATCATCAAGCAGCTTTTTGACATTGGTTGTCTATTTGATGAAGCACAAAACATAGAAGAAATTGCGATGAGTTTTGACAAAATTGGAAAAAAGGAAATCAACTACCGTGAACTTGAAATTAGCTTAACGGATATACTGGATGATATTTTCACAACTTCTTTACTCATAGCTAAACGAACTAAAAATACTGAGGAGCCAGATAAAACAAGATTTACCGAACTTACTAATGGGATCCGCAGGTTTGAAGGTTTTTTGATTGCAGAGAACTTCAAAATAGAAGATGCCATACTTGCAGCCGGTAAAGCAGCTTACCTCGCCAAACAACTAAAGATTAAAGACCATTCAGCCTTAGAGAAATTCAATGGTCAGGACATATCCAAACTTGAAGTTGCCGGTGAGTTCAACTTCCTGAACAAGCTAAAAAAATCAAGAGACAAAGCAGCATTTTTCTATTGGTATAAGGCTTTAAATTAATAACAAAAGATCAAGGATTGCACTAGCAAGTGTTCCCAAGAATTAATGGTTTAGATCCACCACTTCTTCACAATAGGTCTGAAACTTAATTCAATCATCCAATATTAAGTTGATTCGTCTCGCACTTCTACTAAAAACCACTCTTTATGCTGAAGTGAAAATACATATTCAACATGAATTCCCATATCATTGTGCCTGAGTAGCATATAAACTTTATCCGCTTGCCGAGAAGTGATTTCTGTGTAATATCCGCTCTTCTGACATTCATTTCCTTCGCTGGGTAAGTCAATGAAACTAAAATCAATCCGCTCTATAAAATCAATGCTATATTTTTCATCAACAGGGTCAATAAGTGAAACGATCTTTAAGGAAATAGGCAGTGTTTAACTTGAAAAACTGAATCTGAACTAAATCTTTTTATAAAGTGATTAAAATCTGAAATTGAGTCAGATTGATTGCTCATAGACCTTGTTTGGCCACCGACAGGTGCTTCTTGACAAGAAAATAAGACAAGGGATAAGCAGAATAGCAATTTGATTTTATAAATTGACGTCATGGTGAAGTTTCATAGGATATTCCATTTTTCTGAAGTTCCTAAAACGTTTGCTACACCAGATAAATTGTATTTTGTAATTGGGTTCAATGATTTAAATAATGCTTCAGTTGAAATATCGCGGTTCAGTTGATCTATCAATGCACCTAACAATGCTCTAGTTGATGGGGCGTATTTTAACGACAAACGCATCATAGTGTTGATTTGCACATCTGGTATGCTTTTAAAAATTGCTAAAAACCGATTGCAAATTGTTTCGGCATTGGCATCAGGGATTTTTTTAATGTATCGAATGGCATCAAGTATTTGTAATAATGGAATATTTTCTTTGGTGATGGTGTTCTTTTGTTTCACAAAGGCAATGGTATACCGGTCTCTTTTAAATCTCGGACGCACTTGATTTTTGCCAATATGTATAGTGTTGCTTACTTGTGTTGTTAAACCAAGTCGATTATACATGCTATACCCCGTTAGATAACCTGTTATTTTCCCGTTTTCTACTAGTAAATCTTTTATAACTTGTGAAGGAATTGGTTTTAACATGCCAAAAATGCTGTTTTCGGGCTTGTAAAATTTGCCTTTCGAAAGTTTCGTGATTTTCCCTGAGGCGGCCATTCTGTTTAGCGCTTTAATGACTGCTTCTTTTTGATTCTCATCTGAATAAAAATCAACATAGGTGAAAACATATCCTTTGGGGAGTTTGTTTATCTTAAGTGATACGTAATCAGTTGTTTTCATATTTGTATTTAAATACAAAAATAGATGATTTGTCCATTAATTTATCATAAAAACAGGACAAAAATAATTTGTCAAGTTATACACCTTAAATACTTGACAAAAATGCACGGGCATTCATTTGACATTCATTTAAATACCAGGAAACATTTGCTTTACTCTCTTATGCTCCAATACTTCAATTTTCTCTTTTGTTGAGTTGTAATTTTGCGCATTGAATAATTCGCAAATTTTTAAAAGATGCTTTTCTAAGAATACTTTGAATTGATTGACGGTTGTGACTTTTGATAAATCTTGTTCATCATTAATCAAGGCCATAACAAGAGCCAAATCGATCCATTGATTCGAATCCAAATGATGAGAGACATCAATGGTTATTAATGATTTTGAACTGCCAAACCTAATCGAAATTTCGCCGTTTGAATAAATGTGAAAATAATCTCCAAAAAATTGTGAAGAATCATTTTCAATTGACGTAAATCCGTTTGATTTTACAATTGTTATGAAATTATTAATCACTTTGTATTGTCCTGAGTTGATAATTCTTTCAAAGGTGGTGGACCTTCTTTTTTAACTTTTTCAATTGCTTCTAACCAATATTCCCAGAAAGCGGTGTCAGCAGGTTTGCCTACTTCATCCCAATATTCTCCGCCACTCAATATATCAGTTAAATCAATAGATTTTGTTGCTTCCCAATACGCTTTCAGCATATATAACATTGCTTCATATCCTTCTTTTTCAGTAAGCATTTCGTTACTGGAGATGAATCCTTCTGCATTTATTTTACCATCACTTGCTAATTTCATATGCTTTATTTTAAACCGTATTTGAGAATCAGTTCGAACGTGTTTTGCTGTTATATCAATGTCTGAATCGATGCCATTTCTGCATGAAATCAAAATGAATAAAGTCCCTATAATTAATATTTTAGTCGTGATCTAATATCCAGATAAACCTCATTTCTTATCCATTTTTCCATTTTACATTGGTTTGGGTAAAAATCAACATCTTTTTAAAACAAAATCTTTGTAGTCTATTTGAACGAACCCTTCCTCAAAATTAAAAATGACAATTACAGATAAACAAAATAATTTCATCAGATTTAATTTTCAGATTGAGATTTCATAATGGGGTTCGAATAATTAATAGCGAATTTGATTAGGTAGGGTGTGTGTCTTTCTTTCTGCCCCAATGAAAAAATAGTGCAGCAGATGTTATTTCTTATACCCACAGATTTTAAAATAATTGCAGCGCACACATTTTTTATAATTGATGAAATTTTGTGGTAAATGATAGTTTCCGCTGGTATCCAAAGTATCCACGGCATTAAATGTATCGACAATAATTGCCTTATTTGCAGCAGATCTAGCAACTCGGAAGATTCTATAATTATATACGCTGTGGTTACCATTTTGGTCCTTCTTCACAAACCAGTAAATAACGAGTACTTCGCTAAATGAGAATTGATCTAAACCATAAAGATACGTTAGTGCTTGAATTTTATGACTGTAATAGAGTTCTGTTAGTTCTTCAAACTTTTTAAACGTGAATTTTTCTTCAACGGCAAAATGACTGTGTTCATCTTTAAATATATAATCAGGAATACCAGATAATTTACCTTTTTTACTGTAATGGATCACTGGTTTAGTTGTTCCGTGTCCTTGTGCAATTGCCTTTGCATGAAGAATTCGAGAAAAATCTAAATAGAAGTTTTTAAATTTTGCATTCGTTTTTTGTTCTTTAGCCCCTGTTCTATCTGCAAGCCTTAAAAGTCTTTGTTTGTTATGTTCAGTGTTTCCGATAAATACATTTTCCTGCTCCTCAATGTTTAATTCATATTTTTGATTCAAAAAGTAACTTGCGGGGCAAAATGCAAAATTTGCTAAATCCGTAGCTGAGTGTGTGCTTTTCTTGCTCCATGTTTTTTTTACCAGTTGAGAAGCTTCTGCTTCCATTTCCTCTTTAAATAGTCTTTTAAACTGCATGTTAATAAGAGAAACCCTTTCTCGAATATATTGCTCCTTGAAGTCCGGTGACCATTCGCTATTTATCGCTTTTTTTGAATAATAGGCAAGGTCATTCGAAGGATAAAATGCTGAATAAATTTTCTCAAGTATCTCTGTTGAATAATTTAATTTTTTAGTGATCAGTACTTTAATGGCTTCAAGACTCCCTTCTGTGAACAAACGTGTCATTGCTTTTTTATGATGGGTGTGTTTTGGGTTTAAACACAATTCAATAAAAAAAGCTTCTAGAAACATCCTATCCGGCCAGAACTTGATTTTTTCATCAAACATGAAATCTATAATGCCTTTCTCATTGATCCATATTTTCTTTTCAATTTCAAAAACATCATGAAGAAAAGAATCATTTCCATTTGTAAAAAGCCAATCTAAATGAGTGTCAAAAATTATTTTCCCTTTTGATTTCCAAATCTCATAAATAAACTCTTGAAAGGCTTCTATTTGATAATCTACTACCAATGGGTCATCAATATCTAACCTTTTGTGATAGACTCTCTTTCGGTTTGTTACGCTTTTAAAACTCAATATTTGTTCAACAAATGCTGAATTGTTTTGCCAATATATTTGATGCGTATTTATGATTTGATGGAGATGTTCTGTTTCTCCATGCTCAAGTAGCCATTTTAAATCTGCACTAATTGTGAGGTCATGCTGCGATAAAATGTACGTTGTTAAAAACTTTGAATAGCTTCTTTTGCTATACAACTGCCACTTGGCTTTAAACTGCTCGACGAACGCTGCATTTGAGAAATGGTTTGTGTCTTCAAGAATAAAATCAATAATTGAATCGTTTCCGTTGTTTATCAACCAAATGAACTCTTGGCTAAATTCTTTTCTATCCTTGCTTTTTATAAGATTGATGATCAAATCATAAATTATTCTTTTTTCAATGAAAAGTTGGTTGCTGCTTCGCGCTGTAAAATCATTAGCGAAAGCAGTTTCAAAAATCCAATTGTAATCAATGGCCAGAACCTTAGTTAGTAACTCTGAATTTATTTTTTGTTTTTGATCATAACTCCATTCTTTTCGGGTTCCATAAATGGTAAAGAGCCAAGATAAATAGCCTTTATACTTTCTGTGTTTTTTCCAAACTTGAAAATAAAAATCAGCAACCACCTTTAAGTACCCTTCAGTAACTCGCTTGTAAAGGTTTTGGTTCAAACGAAAATCAATTTCTCGGCGGTTACAGGCGATGGCCAAATTGCTTGTAAAATCGGCATTATCTAGCCAAAATGCTTTGTTTAACTTGATAATTTTAGCCAGTAGTTGCTCGTCGCAAATTTTGAGCAGCATTTCAATCTCAATGCAATACCTTAACGCTTTGTTTTTTCGCCATTTGTCAAAAATATACTTGCTTAATTGATCACTATCTGCCCAAACAACGACTCCTTTTCCATTAAGCTTTTTTCTAGCTTTATCTTCTTCTATTTCGTCAATTGAAATTAAATCTCCTTCCTTAGGATATTTATCAATGTTTCTACTAAGAATGAAAATTGATTTTCCATTTATTGTTTGTGCAACGCCAAATCCTTTTGACACATCAAACCAACTTATAACGCCATAATTTTGCTCGCCCATTTTTGTCCCTTTGATTAAAAGTTTTTCGAGGCGTTTCGTAAATATAAATCCGAACTAAAAGACATAGCGAAAGATTTAAATATAGTACTTAATTTTAAATAGGGTCTTTTTTGGTGCTTAAAGCTAGTAAACAACCCCATCCATGATGTCGACAAACCTGTCTTCTCTCATAGATTGACCTCTGTTTTTGAGGTCTAGGGTGGTGAGCGGTGGCAGCACTTCGTTTGACTTGCTCTCTTGCGATAATTCGACGTTCGGACGCGCATTTGACTTTTCTTGAACGTAAATTGTTTGGCCTTTGCGGTAGGTAATGACGGTGTCAACTTTGTTGTCTTTTAAGTAAACGGTGTCTGCAGTGAGGTAGATGGGTTTGTCGACGGTTCGGACAATAACCGTTTCTTTTAAAAAGAAGAAGTAGGTGAGAGTGGCTGCTGCTGCCGCAGCAGAAAGCGGAGCCAGCATTGAACGAAAACGATTTGGTGCTGTAGCTGGTAAAACAAGCGCACGTGCTGCTGGTGTCGTATAAAGGGCTTTGCTTTCGCTGATGATCAGGTGCGCATGGTCAAAGGCGGCTTGCGAGGTTTGGCTCAGAACAAACGCTTGTTCTTCTGCTGACAAATCTGCGAAGAAGCCCTTTTCTTGTAGGGTTAATAGTTGGTCTTGTGCTTGATTTAATGGTGTGGCCATATTAAGTCAATTTAAAGTGTTGTCCGGGGTGTTCGGGTGTAAATTCGTTGAGTGCTCGCATGATTTTCTTTGTCGCATAAAATAAGCGCGACTTTACGGTTCCTTCGGGCAGTTCCAAGATTTCTGCAATTTCTTTGACGCTCAGTTCTTCCATGTAGCGCAATACAAATGCCAAGCGATGGTGCGCTTCTAATTTTTCAATGGCCTCTTTTAACAAACGTTGGAACACCTCGCGGTCCAGTCGGTTGTCAGAAAAGTCGTGATGGAAGTCGAATGCTTTATTTCCTTCCTCGATTCCCTCGTGTATCTTTTGGCGATAGGTAGTCTTGACCATGTTGCTTGCAATCGCAAACATCCAGGTATAAAAGCGCTTCGTAGGGTCAAATAAGTGCTGTTTTTCTAAAATTCTTAGAAATAAATCTTGAACTAAATCCTGCGATTTTTCTTCATTACCTTTGGTCATGCGCAGGAAAAAGCCAAGTACTTTTTTACTGTACCTGGCATGAATTTCGGTCAATGCTTCATTGCAGCGGCGGGTAGACAGCAGTTGCATTAAGGCTTCGTCAGAAAAAGAGCGTATGTCTTTTTGAAGACCAAACATCTTATTGTTCCAATGCTTTTTTGATTTCAGCTTCGATGTCTAGTTCTTTGGCAATGGCATCAATTATTCCTTTGTAATAGGCAATTCCTTCTAAGTCGTCTGCAGTTTTAGAATGCAAATAGAGTTTCATTAAGGCAGGAAGATACATGTGCTTGATGCGTGCGTCTAAATCGCCATAACTATAAGAAAAGGTCTTTGTCAGGTGATCCAAGAGAAAACGCTTCTCAAAATTGCGCTTAATGACAGCAATGTTCTCTATATCTTCTAAACTGTAGAGGTAGGTCAAGCCGGTCAAATACAAGTTATCGGTAATGCTGGAATCTTTGAATTCGCTAGAAGCTGAAGTTGAAACATGCACGGGAATTTTGGCTTTGTTCTCAAAAATTTGCTTAAAAAAGAGGGTAGGGCTAGCCAATTCTATCGGGCCAATTCCTAGTTCTTTGAATAATTTGGAACGGTAGTCATCGAACAAAATCAAAGATGTATTGATCACTTTTACATCTTTGCGGTAATTGAAGGCCTCTTGGGCAATCCAAAGTGCATAGGTGTCGTTGTCGCCGGCCGTCAGAACAATTCCATTTTCAGAAACTTCAGTGAGCACATTATAGGCCCAATTCAATGCGCCGGAAGGCATGCGATTGATCTCATATATTTTTTTGGCCACCTTTGAAAAAGTCGCTTTGTCTTGTTCGAGTTCAGCTTTGATCAGGTAATCTAAGAGCACTCGCGGGTCTTCCGGGCGCAACTCATAGGCTTTGATGAGGTATTGTTCGGTCTTTTCACCCAAAGTTCCATTCCAATACATAAGGTAATTCCCTTCAAAAGAGTTGGGCATATTTGCATAAGCCTCCTTGGCAATGGTAGTGCATTGTTCAAGGTACTTTTTTTCTTCTGCCGAATTGGCCTCACTTAGGATGCGCAAAGCGCGAGAAGCGGCATAATAGTTCAGCCAGGCATCCCCATTTTGCTTGTTGAGATCAAGATCTGCCTTCCATAGTTTTTCTTGTTTTTTATACCAATCTGCATCGCGCCATTCGACAATAACACTGTGCACCATTTGTTTCTCTTGTGCCATTGCGCCAAATGTCAGCAACACGAAACCCAAACATCCAATCCATTTTTTCATCTTATTATTTTTTATAAAACCAGGGGTAACTCCAGCAGGTTTTGGTTAAACGTCAAAAGGATTACTCAGAAAGTCTTTGAACGTTCATTTATTGTTGAAATAAATCTAAATTTTATGAGGATTTGGAGGGAGGTGTGGATATCATGATATTTGGATTTACTAAACTGAATTATTAATATAGTAGAAATATAAAAGTCATGGCTCAAGTCGATGTAATTAGAAATGGAATTATTGACAGACTGCTTGCTATCTCAGATAAAGATTATTTGATGGCTCTGCTACGTTTGGTAGATAATAGTGCAGTTGAAAATGAAAAAATTCAATTGACTAAAGAGCAAAAAAGATATTTTCTACCATGTACTGAATTATTAATGCTAAAAACACAAAATTATAAATCAAAGATTTCTTTAAATGTAGTTTCTATTTCTTCGACTTCTTTTTGTGTTAATGCAGAAAATTCTTTCTTTAGTGAACGTACTGAAAGTGTTCCATTTCCTTGTTCCAAAAATCCAACCAAAAGGGAGGTCATATTGTCTGGCATTTCATATTTATGATCTAAGAAACTTTTGAATTCGTCAAACTTCATTAAATATTCGACTTCGTTAGGGATAATATTAACCAATGTGTCATGAACACAATCAAATAGAAATTCAGCTTGTGCTGTGGCATCAAAATAGCGGTAATAATCTATTGTATCATTTAAAATTTCAACATTATTGTTCTCGGATGGCTTCCAATCAATAAAATTCAAAATTGGATGTGAATAGGATTCTAAGGATTTTGCATAGTCCTTAATATGTGTTAAGATAGAAGCTGAAATTGGGAAGATGATTCCCTGTTCTGTGTACCCTGTTTTCGATAAAACATGATGAATGATATAACGATGTAAACGCCCGTTTCCATCGACAAAAGGGTGAATAAAAACAAAACCAAATGCGATTTTTGCAGCCACCAATATCGGATCCATTCGCGATTCAGTGAGTATTTTTTGAGTTTGTAGCCAGCCAGCCATTAGTTTTTCAAGATCTTCATACCTCGCAGAAATATGATCCGGAATTGGCTCCTGTGTTGCACGGTCCCTATCTCCAATAAATCCTTGCAGACTCCTTATTCCCATTTTGACAAATCGGTCATTTTCAATTACCAATTGTTGCAAGCGATTCAATTCTGCTATTGAAAGTTCATTTTTACCTGCCTGACCAATTGCTATTCCCCAACGGGCAGCACGATTATTTCTTGGATTTTCCCCTTCAATTGAAAATGATGCTTTTGAATCTTTTAGAAGCAGAAATGAGGAAGCTCTTTGTAGAATATCCTTGTGAACCCTATTTAAGTAGTTACTTTTTTCTTGTCGAATATTTGATTCAATATATTTCTCAAGCCTTTCTGTTTTACGAATAAGCGGGCAAAATCCCTGATTTCCAGGTAGATTATTAATTACTTTATGTCGTGGTGAACTTACTCCATCAATTGCATATTGTAATTTTTCATCAACAACCGGGACGAGATTCCCTGTTTTTAGATCAGGTATGTTCAATTTAGTTTCCATTAGCCACTCATACAAGAACCAAATTCTGCGACTAAACTGTCCTTGTATTTCCTGTTGAATCATTTCTTCTAGCTCTGTGTTTTTGAGGACCTCAAATAATTTTTTAAATATGAGTAGATTAACTCCCTCATACTTTAGTGCGAAAGTGATTTGTTTGTAGTGGTTTTCCTCTGGAAGGTATCTTGAAGGAAATACTTTCCATTCTTTATTTTCAAATTGTCTTTTCTTTGTACTTATAAAAGTTAATTTCTCAGGTATCGGAACCGCTAATTTATATGCTTCTATAATGGCACCATATCCGACAATAACACCATCTTCTGGAACAGTTCTGCCGTGAAAAACACTTAATTGCAAGGAAAAACGCTTAATATTCATACTAATCAGTGAAATTTAATTAAGTGCAAGGTAGGTGAAATTTATGTGAAAAGGGTGAAATTCACTTAAAATAATATAATTTAAGTGAAAAACACTTAATTACTGCGTTGCAGTGGACAAAACGCCTTTATTCGCTGCGCTCATTTGGACATTTTTGTCAGTGTAATCCTAGGGGTCGATAAATCTAACTTTTATGAGGATTTGGAGAGGGTGGGGGGAGTTTCCTCTAAATACTAATCATTAAAAATTTCATTCAGCAGTTCTATTAATTCTTGTTTTACTTCTTCGTAAGATTGTTTTATCCCACTTGGAATTTGATGTGCTAAGCTATTTTGCCATGCAGCTTTTACTTGTTTGTCATTGCTTTCATTCATCATTTGGTGAATTCCCTCGAATTCCAAATTTTTAAAGTTCATTTTTACATGAAAAGCTTCTCTTATTTCTACCCAATCAATTGCTAACTGATTGTTTGCTAAATACCAGATGTCATAAAAGTCACGTGGAGCTGTATATGATCGTTGTATAAGCGCACGCAGTTTTTCAGCGAGCACTTCGCGCAATGAATAGCAAGGGATTGTCAAAGGTGATAGTGAAAGTGAATCGGAATAAGGGTGAAACACTTCTCTTTCTTCAGATGGAAAAACCATTAATTCGTAACGTATGATTTCAATTTTAATGCTCGTGCTCCAGCGATCTGGAGTTGGTGGTGCCTGATTAGATGAATGATCTGCGCCCCAGAACTTCACAATCGCCTTGTATCCCGTTAATTGATCATTGAATCGTAATTCTGTGATTTCTTGAATAAACAATGGAACTTCTGTTCGGCTCGTTATCAAGTCTGTTATTTGTTTCAATAATTTACTGTCCAGCACGAAAGCTGGGTTGATGGATGTGAAGTCGAGGTCTTCAGAAAAGCGATAATCTTGGAAATAACATTTGCGCAAGCAAGTTCCTCCCTTGAAAACCAAATTGTCACGACACTCCTTAACGGAAAAGATAGCATCAATAAAATGACCAAGCACCCAATCTTTATCGATTGTTGATTTAGGCACCTGCTGCATTTCTGCTTTTTGTTCTATTTCCCTTTTTCTAATCATCAATATTGCTTGTTACAAATAGCTAGTATATCCGCTTCCGTAATATTCAAACGTAGTTTCCATTTATTATTGAAAATACCTTCGTCTGGACCGAAAGGATCTATTAATACATAACGTTGATTTACCATTGTTTCTGCAAATTTTAAGAAGCGTGAAAGTTTCTTTTTTTGCAAAAGTTCCGCAAGAAAAGCAATTCGTTTTATAGCTGACAGGTTGTTTATTGCGATACATGATTCAATTAGTTTGTCTTGATCTAGTACAGCTTCGTTAAAGGCACGAATCAACTCTGAATAACCTCCTGAATACTGAGGTAAATCGAAACAATCAACAATTGTCTTTTCTATGGTTGTGATTTGATATCGGTGATTCCCATAGCCTTCGTTTTGTATATTCGTTCTTTTTCTTGGATTGATTTTTACAAACTGATAGGGTACGCCAAACACACTTTTTTCACTCTTTACTTTAGTCGTTTGAATAAAAATGGTATTCGAAAATTGCTCTGTAAGACCGTGGATGTTTAAGGCAGACCAATACGAAATGACTCCGTCCGAAACTAAATGACACCCAATCACTTTTTCATCTCTAAAGTTCGTTCTGCAGTATTTTCCACGCTCAATTCTGGATAGAAATTCTTTTTGAACGAGATTTTCTAAAATTTCATTGAGGTTCGAGAATTCAAAATCAACTTTTTTTTCGATTGTATCCATACTGAAAATATCAATTTCAAATTCATCCATAAGGCGAATGAATTGTTGCTGATCCTCAAGTAGATTCTTTGATAAATACCTTCTCGACATAATTACATATTGATAAAAGATATGTGGTAAAAATCAGGACATATCTTTAATAGAAATGTAAAGGTAAATATTTTAAATGTTACAGCAAATATTATTTAAAATATTGTTTTTCATCACTCTCCCACTTGGACTCATCAAGTTCTTTTTTTCGATTAATATATCCAGGGTCAGACATTGTTTCCATCCTATCAAAACATGAAAATCTAATATCTGTCCCATTTCACTTAGAGGTTTGGGGAATTAAATAGTGCCCCAATTTCTTGAGGCTTTAAAGGAGTGGGTGAAAGGTCTGAAATATCGAACTTGTTGAAGGAGGATGTGGGTATTACACTTAATCAATGTCCAATAACCATTGAAATACATTCAGCATTTTAATTCCGCTGCGGTTTTGGGTATATGAATCTGTTGTGAGTAAAAATTTCGGATAGTTATCCTTGATTTTCTCCAAGGCACTGAATTCTCTCTCCATCGTTTTTTCGTCTGAAAGTTGCCAGGCTACTTGAAAATAGTTGATGTCACCGACAGATGTTCTACATACGAAATCAACTTCAGAATTTCGATCTGTACCTGTCCAAATTTTGTTACCTCTTCTCAGCAATTCCAGATAAACAATATTTTCCAAAATATGTCCACGGTTACTGCTTCTATCTTTCCCCATTAAAATATTTAAGAATCCTACATCTACTAAGTAATATTTTTCCTGCGTAGCCAATTGTTTCCTTCCTTTCAGGTCAAAACGATTCACCTTATAAAACACAAAACTCTCAATCAAATAATCTAGATATTTTTCTACCGTTGAATGATGAATTGTTTGCCCGTCATTTTTAAGGATTTTTGAAATATTATTAGGTGAGAGTGCACTACCGATATTGGAAGCCATGAATTTCACGATATTACTGAAAGCACGTTTGTCATTGATTTGATGCCTTTGCGTGATATCCTTTTCTACAATTGTTGTATAAATTGCCTCCAAATACTCCAATATTTTATCCATGCCCTCTTCGCGAATTTCAGTTCCTTTTGGGAGAGAGGTTTCATTTACGTAGTCAAAGAATAGCGCTTCGTAATTGAGGTATTTATTTGAGAAATCTATTTTTCTTGCGCTTAAATATTCTTTAAATGAAAAGGGTAATATTGAAATTTCAACGTAGCGACCACTTAACAGCGTGGCGAGTTCACTTGAAAGCAGGTAAGCATTTGAGCCAGTAACGTAGACATCAGTGTTTTCCGTAGCAAATAATCCATCCACTAATCTTTCAAAACTAGGTATATTTTGAATTTCATCAAGAAAGATGTAATTCTGTTTATTTGGAATTAATTTGTCCTTGATTTCAAAATAGATTTCACTCCAAGTTTTATTCAAATAGTTTTCTGGTAACTCGAAATTGTATGTATGAATTTGATAACCTTCGATATCTAAATCTGAGAGTTGATCACGAAACATAGAAAGAAGCGTACTTTTTCCAGAACGTCTCAGTCCACTAATCACTTTGATTAAATCTTTGTCCTTGTAGGCAAGTAAACTTGATATATATTCTTTGCGGGTTACATACTGTTTCATGTAGTAAAGGTATGTAAATTATCGAAACTTGCAGAAAATACATTTTTCGATACACTTGCCCAGAACAAATAAAAAGAAATTCAATAATCAAAAAAGCCCCAACAACTTGAAACTTTAAAGGAGTGGGTGAAAGGTCTGAAATATCGAACTTGTTGTTTAGGGATTCAAACGCCATTAGGATTTTATTTGAGGCTTTAGATTTGGGAGAGTAGACGAGATATAAACTATATCTATACTTGGCCAAATGTGTTTTTAAATTTGTACTTTTGGCTAGATATAAGATTTTATGAGTAAAGTAATTGGAAGGAAAACTGAAATAAATACGCTGCAACTTGCGATTAATTCAGGTAAATCTGAACTAATTGCTATTTATGGTAGAAGAAGGGTTGGAAAAACTTTTCTTATCAGAGAAACATACAAAAGAGAAATGATTTTTGAAGTTTCAGGAATTCCTGATGGGAGTTACAATCAGCAACTTATTAATTTCTTTCATAAAATAATAGAGAAGTCAAGCAAGTTTAAAAAACGAAACGCACCCAAGGATTGGTTAGAGGCATTCAATTTACTTGGCGAGTATATTTCTGGTTTAAAATCATTGGAGAAAAAAGTCGTTTTCATTGATGAATTACCATGGATGCACACACCTAAATCCAATTTTATATCATTGTTTTCTCATTTTTGGAATGACTACTGCTCCAAGCGAGATGACTTGGTAGTTGTTATATGTGGTTCAGCTGCATCATTCATGATTAATAAAGTGATTAATGACAAAAAAGGACTTCATAACCGTATATCCTATCCGATAAGGTTGTTGCCATTTAATTTAGTTGAAACAGAAATGTTTCTGAAGTCAAAAAAAATAAATCTCGGTAGATACGATTACTTGCAAATCTACATGGCAATAGGTGGGATTCCTCATTACCTTGATAAAATTGTACCTGGAGATAGTGTAGCAACTGCAATTGACCGATTGTGTTTTCGAACAGGAGGGCTTTTAGTTGATGAATTTAATGTTGTTTTTGCATCTTTATTTGAAAACTCTTCAAATCATGTGAAAATTGTAGAATTCTTAGGTGCATCAAAAAAAGGCTTGACTAGGGAAGAAATTGTTTCTAAAACTGGTTTAAGTTCTGGGGGGAGCCTAACCCGTACGATCAACGAGTTAAGTGAATCAGGCTTTATTTCTGAATATAAACCCTTTCATAAAATTAAAAAAGATTCATTTTATCGTTTGTCTGACGAGTATTCATTGTTCTTTATCAAGTATATAAAAAATAATTCTGATAATAGTTGGACAACTTTATATAATTCAAGAAGCTACATTTCATGGAGTGGTTTAGCTTTCGAAGCTGTATGTCTGAAACACATTTCTCAAATCAAGAAGGCTTTGGGTATAGGAGGTGTGAGTGCTAATAGTTCAAGCTGGAGAAATGCAAAGGCTCAAATTGATTTGGTTATTGATAGAAGTGATAATTGCATAAATCTATGCGAAATGAAATTCTCTATTTCTGAATTCACTATTTCAAAAGATTACAAGGACTCATTGCTAAACAAGAAAAGTGAATTTTATAAAGAACTAACGAGCAGAAAAAATGTATTTATCACAATGGTAACGACATTTGGAGTAAAAATCAATCAGACTAGCTCAGATTCTATGGATAACCAGGTAACTATGGATGCCTTGTTTGAAAATGCCTAATTTGTTTATACTTGGCCAAAAAACAACAAAATATAGATCATTTGGCCAGGTATAAAAATAGACGACCTGCTATTTGATGTATCACAATTGGAAAAGTATAATAAACTAAAATTAATAGCTGATCAACGATAAAGAAAAAGAACTGTTAAATCAGAAAATCAAGAAAGCTATTCAGTTATCTTCTCAGAAATTAGTAGCTTCGAAAAGAGCGCTTGGACAAACCGTTGTCATAAGTAAGAATGGTAAAATCCAGGAAATAAAGCCGTAACGGAAAAGTTATATTCAAAGCAAAAAAAGCCCCAACAGGGGCTTTTTTTGTGGTTACACACAGGCTTCCCGATGCTCGTTCTTCGCTCTGGATAGACTTCTCGCCTGAAAATTAGTTCATAAAAAAAGGCAGCTTTTCAGCTACCTTCTTATTTGGGTGGTCCAAGGGGTCGAAAAATCTAACTTTTATAGGGATCTGGAGGGGGGTGGGGATATCATGACATTTGGATTTACTCAACTGAATTATTAATTTAGAAGAAATATAAAAGTAATGGCTCAAGTCGATGTAATTAGAAATGGAATTATTGACAGACTACTTGCCATATCAGATAAAGATGATTTGATGGCTCTGCTTCGTTTGGTAGATAATAATGCAGTTGAAAATGAAAAAATTCAATTGACTAAAGAGCAAAAGTTAATGCTCGAAATGAGTGAAGCGGACCTTCAACAAGGTCGAACAATATCTCAAAATGAGCTAGACAAAAATGATCTTGAATGGCTAAAAGGACAATAGTCTGAACAGAAACCGCTGCCAGTCTGCCATGGGTCATTTTAGTTTCAGCTCCAAATTATTTATCCTTTGATTAGAGTCATAAAGTTAAAATTGATTTTACAGGATCATAACCAAAAGTTGGGGAGGTATTTACAGAAAAAGCTGATTTTTGCATAAAAAGCACCTTGGATAATTACCTAGACTTACTAAAGTTGTTCTTGCCAGATATTTTGGTGGAACATTTTGATT
>JBEEKN010000024.1:0-34744 GCA_041168605.1 Bacteroidota bacterium
AATTGATATGATTTTATATCGCCGATTGTTTTTCAAATCAAAAGCCGAGAAAACTAATACTTTGGAATTTTGGTTAGAATAAATTCTAATTCTAATTAGGACTATGTGTTTAAAAAATAGAATCATTTCTATTTTTCACTCCGAACTTCATGAATCCGCTTCTTTATTTAAGAATAATTCTCCGTGCATATTTTTGCTATATTTGACTAGCTGATTTGTCATCACTGGAATAGAGAAAAGCTCCCTGCTTTATAACTGGGATGCAAAATGGTGACCACATTAGCAAAACAAAGACAGAAACTCAGTATGTACAAGCTTTGGAGAGCTAGGTTCATTATCCTCACTCTCCGCCAAGAAAAAAAGCAACCATTTGGTTGCTTTTTTTGTATAAATCAAATTGGGATGAGAACCCCGGGGTTCGACCCGACGACCGCAGGGAGGAGAGCACGCGAAGCCTTCCCCAAAAGGGATCACGCTACGCGTGAACCCTCACTATCCTTAAAATAAAAAAAGCAACCATCTGGTTGCTTTTTACTTGTTAGCCTAACTTTTTTCATTGTCCCTACCCTCAATCAGTAAAGATCAACTTAATGGTAGCTCCGTAATTGTCTTGTGTCAGATAAGCGTAATACAGTCCGTTGCTTAGATTGTCTCGTGTGAGTAGAATTGTCTGGTCATTGATATTTGTTATTTCTTTTACTTTTTGTCCAAAGCAATTATACAATGAAAGCGTAGCATTTTGCAATTTATTTTCAGATTGAATTGTCGTCTGAGAAGAGAGTGGGTTGGGTGAGGCTGTAAAAGCTATTTGAGTTAATTCTTCAACACTCGAAACAAGCGCACATCCTGAATTTGGGGAATATGTTGGATACAAGGTTTGATTGTTCTGAGAAAAACAATCGAGATGACCACCCTGCTCGAAAAAATCAAAACGTTCCAATAAGCCGAACGTATTTCCAATGCCTTCAATCATTGAAGAATTGAAAGCTGAGAGGCAATCAATATTTGGATCTTCCATGTTCCATCGCTTACGGTAGTTGGTGCCAATCAGTACTGAGTCAATTGACCCCACCTGCATGGCAGGACACCAATTATTCCAGCTTAAAGGTATGGGGTCTCCTACCGCTAGGTTAAAATCATAAAGTAAGGTATCGGTACTGGCACCTACAGGTAAATAAAAAACCTTTTTAGCAAGGTTATCTTCCCTGAGGGCGCCTGCATAAATCACACTAGCTGGACTAGGGCAACACCAGTCACAGCTGTTGAACATGAGGTCATAAGGATAGTTGCTGAATTGCTTAAAGATTTTTTTGTAGGTAACGGAATTCACAATAGTATCACTGTTCAATGTGTAGCTGTATTTTGAACACTCAGCCTGATAACCGCCATAAGTGACATTCCAAATCGCATTGCTATCTGGAAATTCATGGTAAATATTTGTTTGGCTGTAGCTAACGGTCAGTGACAGCATTGTAATTGAAAGGAGTAGAAGTTTTTTCATGGCTAAGCGGCATTATTTTATTCCTATTGCAATATAAGAAAATTGAATATATTTATTGACATGAAACACAAAGAAAAGCTTTTAAGATGGGTGCTTTTCGTAGTCCTATTTTGGAATTGCGCCATGTCACTGACCTCAACTATGGATTTCTACTTGAAATTTCTCCTCGCGTTGAGCAGCCTTTCGCCGTTGTTTATTTTTATGATCACAACAGCATTCAAGATGGTGCTGCTGATTTTAGCCGTCAAAATTGCGGTCAGCTTACTCGACAAATTCCAAGATTCCAAGCAACTGATTCTAGTCGGTTTATCCTGCTTCTTAGGCCTTTTATTTTTTGATTATTTGACTTCAAGTCTGATTTCACCCATGATCATCCGAAATGCAGGGCCTTCGCTTGAAAGCTATACTATTTTTATTGCTGAACACTCCAGTTTAATGTACGTGAATGCCTTATTGCAACCATTTGTATTGATCGTTTTTGGTTTGCTGTCGTATTTTAAGGCGCCATGGCCAGAAAAATAATCCTACCTCAACAACACCACACTCCCCGTCACCTCAAACACCTTCTCAAAACCACTTTCGATAAAAGTGATCTTATACGTATACATGCCATCTTGCGCTATACTTGCGCCATCGTTAGTATCCACAGAGCCATCCCAACCTTTGCTAGGGTCACGGCTTTCAAATACCGTTTGGCCCCAACGGTTAAATATCTGGAGCTGATAGCTGGAAAGGATCATGCTCGGAGAGAACACAGGTAAAAAGATGTTATTGAGCTCGCTGCCGTTGGGCGTAAAGGCGTTCGGCACATAATAAATCGGGTCTTGCTCAATTTGAATCACTTCAAAAGTAGAGTCAACACAACCATTGGAGTTTTGTACCACCAGCGTGACCAAATAATTACCTGCTCTTTCCGGGAAGGTATGAATAGGTGAGAAGGTGCTGCTCACCTGCGCATCATGCCCAAAATTCCACACTACACTTGTTGCGTTTTGCGAGGTATTTTGCAAAAGGGTAGTGGTCTGAATAATAGGGAGTGGGTTGTTTTGCACGGTAAATGAAGCCACTGGGTTGGGTTCAATACAAACACCATCTAGGAAGGTATTGGTTGTAGCACAACCAAACTGATTGATCGCCGTGAGGCTCACATCATAACAACCTGGCTGGGTTTAGGTGTTGCTAAGCAATGAAGCCGCACTGCTCGTAACACCATTGCCAAAAGCCCAGTTGTAAATGGTATTGGCTTCTACTTGGTTGTTAGCAAATGCAATAGTTACGGGTAAACATCCTTGCCAACTTGGAATACTGAAATCAACAATAGGCGAAGGATTTACAATGAGGTGTAAGTTCAAAATGGAATCGCAACCATATTGGTTCTGAAAGCTTGTGCTCGTTGAAGTACTACTGTTCAAACTTTGCCCATACCACACGTACGGCAATTGGCTTTGGCAAATGGTTACGGTATCAAAAGAAGCGTGTGTTGGGTTTACCGTGAGATTGTATGGGTAGTCAAAAGCACAAACCGAAGCGGCTGGAACGAACACATACGTGAAGCTACCACTCTGCGTACTTGAGAACGCTGGGCTCCAGGTGCCCGCCACACCGTTGTCTGACACCGCAGGCAAAGCTAGTGCCTCGTTTTGACAAATGGTGCTTGGCAAGCTAAAAGTAGGGTTGTAAAGTGCAGTGACGGCAATAGTTTGCATTAAAACAATTGGGCATTGATTTGCAGCTGCTGTAAAGGTATAAGCAGTCGTAGCTTGGTTGTTGAACGCTGGCGCCCAAGTACCCGCTACACCGTTGTCAGACACCAAAGGCAAGGTGACAGTTGCGCCTTGGCAGATGGAATCTGGTAAATTGAAACTTGGCGTTACAGGATTGGTTATGTCAACCGTTTGGGATGTAGAAACCGGGCAACCCGCACCAATATTGGTATAAGTAATACCATTACCACTCGGCGTAAAAGTATAACTTGTGGTACTTTGGTTATTAAACGCAGGCGTCCAAGTACCTGCAATGCCTTCAATGGATGCTGCTGGCAGGGTATATGTATCGCCAATACACAAAGCTGAAGGCAGATTAAAGCTTGGGTTAAAGTTTGGCGCTACAAATACGGTGTGCGTTGCTGTAGCAGGGCAGCCGCTGCTAAGGTTGTATGTGTTAGGCGTGAAAGTGTAGGTGGTTGTAGCTAGGCTGTTGAAGGCTGGAGACCAAGCGCCATTAATGCCGTTTGCGGATTGGGAAGGTAGAATAAAACTGGAGCCAATACATACCGAATCTATGATGAAGAAAACAGTTTGGGTCTGTGGAATGATATTCACCGTGTGTTGGGCTGGTGTTGGGCAACCAACTGCAGGCGTGGGCGCTGTGGGTGTCCAAGTATAAGTTGTAGTGGCTTGGTTATTAAATGCCGGAGACCAAGTACCTAAGGCACCGTTTTGTGTCGCAACCGGGAATACCAAATTGCCATTGAAACATACATTTGAAGCAAAATTGAAAGTTGGCGTAGAATTCGGCACAATGGTTACCGTAAGCTGTAGGGGCTGGTTACAAGTAGTGTCATTCGGCATGAAATGATAAGTACCCGTGGCTTGGTTGTTGAACGCCGGAGACCAAGTACCATCTATACCATTCAATGATGTAGTTGGCAAGCTGTAAGTCGTTCCAATGCAAAAAGGCCCGACAACACCAAAGTCAGGATAAACAATTTCGGTGAGGCTGATCGTCGAGTCGTTAGAATAATTATTGTTGAGATTGATTTCAGGAATTAAGCCAAATTGCGTTGCATTTTGGTTCACAACCATACTTAGTGTAAACGGGCTCGAAATACCAGTTGGAATGGTCACAAGTGTACTTAAGTTGAGACTGTCATCTATCAAAATATTTGAGGGCAGCAATACCGTAGAGATCAAAATACTGTCATTGACAAAAATAGATATGGGCGTACCTGCGGGTAAGGTGTCTGTAGCGTTGAGGTTGTACACTGTATAATCAAGCGTCAAATCTCGGTTTTGACAAATGTCTTGCCCGGTAATGCTGTCAAGCGTAATGGTAGCGTCGGGCAGTTCGGCATAAATAGAGGTTATAATGGTAGAAAGGTGAATTTTATTAAACGGACTCTGCGCCAAAAAAAAGGCACTGGTATCACCAACATTTATAGAATTTGAAATATCGTAAGTATCTACGTCTATTTGGTAATTCTGTACGCCAGGCATACTGACATGCGTGCTATTAAACGGGTCGTTAGCCGGATTTTGAGCATTGCTTAATGCATTATTGTTCAGTTTGACCCATTGAGGTTGGAAGTTGTAGTAGTCGGTTCCGTTGTATAAAATATAAGTCATCTTGGCATCAGTGGTACTTGATACCATCAAATTTTGAAGGTAAAATGCAATTGCTGTTCCTGGGCAAGAAAGAAAGCCTTCGTAAATATTTAATTGTTTGGAAGGAAGGCTAGGGTCTGAATAAACTACCACTAGATTCCAACCTTGATAGTAAGCATAACCGTAATTATTGTAGTTGTAGTTATAAGCTAAATTCGAAACTTGGTAGATGCCGCTACCATAGCTCTGCACATAACTTGTTACATCTTTTATGGCTTTATAATAATAAATCGGTGTACCTATGGATATGCTAAGAGGCTGAATTGAATCGGGAATTATCGCAGTTCCATTTAAAGTAAGTGAAGTATTTGCGCCATTTCCAACGCCAGACCAAACTAAATAGGCGCTAACAACTGTTTGGCCAGGCGCAAGCGATAAAGTAGCTGATGAACTCGTTAGTAAATTTGCAGGGTTTGGGTTGTAGACCAACCATCTATCAAATGGATTATGAGATTTCCCAATGATCTTGTAACTATATTGCCCATTGAATTGCTGATACAAGTTCAAAGGAAACCCTGTGGTTCCGTATAAAAATTGCGATTTTCCAACGTAAGGTAATAGCGTCAGAATAAATACGATAACAATCTTTAAATATTTCTTTTTCAAAAAAATCATAACTAAATTTAAAACAAGCTATTGCATGTAAAGTTCATTCATCACTTATGTTATTAATTGACCACAGAATTTCAAACGCTGGATTCATCCTTTGTTCAAATAACTAGAGATTGGTGAAGCCTTGCATGTATTGGTTTTTGTTTATTCCAAACGTATTTTCTCACAAAAGTTGCCTTGCGCAGTGGAAATTCGAAGTAAATAAATACCTGGTGTTAAATCGCTTAGATTTAGTGAAGTGGATTGAGGATCAATGCTTTTGATACGTTTGCCTGCGTAGTCGAGTAGTTCGATGGATAGAAATTGTTTGGTGTCGTTGTTTTCAATGGTGATGAAATCTGAAGTGGGGTTGGGGTAGACCTTTATGGATGAAGTGGATTGGATGTCATTGGCCTCGAGTGTGGACTGAAGTGAAAGGCCCCAGAGGTCAAAAGCGCCACTACTTGAGCAATTTTTATCAAATGAATCACTTGCTTCTGAGCCCACAACGAGTTGTATACTAGATAAATTTGAACTCAAGCGCAGAGAGGCAAGTTGTTCATCTTGAGGGGTGTTGATGGTTTTGTCGGCGAGAAAATTAAAGTTGGCATCGAGGGCAAAGATCCAGATGTCAAAGGAGCCCAAGCTCGATGTCGACATGTATTGATTCGGATTTGAATTTGAATTAACCGCTACGCAGATATTGCCATTAGGAGTTTCAATAAACTGACCACCATATTCTTCGAAATTGCTACCAACGGTTTTTTGTTCGATGATATTTAGATCAGTATCCAACTTTAAAATCCAGGTATCCATTAAACCATATGAATCTTCAGATTTAAGTCCAGATTGATTAGACCAACTTTCTGCCAATATAAGCAACTTACCGTCGCTACTCCACATCAAGTCATTTGGTTGATCTAAATCTGAACCTCCAATGGTTTTTTGTTGAATAATGTTGCAATTTGTGTCTAGGTCAAGCACCCAAATATCTGTATAACCAAAACTTGGCTCTGTTTTAAGACCAGAAACATCAGACCACGAATTTGTAACTAGTTTGATCCGGTTGAGCGCTGTTTGAATACAATAAGGTCTTAAGTCAAAATCTGAACCGCCAATACTCTTGTCACTGAGCACATTGCCATTTGAATTGAGTGTCAAACACCAAATGTCGCTGCCGCCAAAATTCGATGATGTTTTATTTCCCGTCATGCCAGAGGCTGAACTTCCAAAAACCAATAAGTTACCAGAGGGCAGCTCTACTAAATCATTGAAGCTATCTGAAGCAGCCCCACCATAGATTTTATCCCACAAAATGTCTCCCGCGCTGTTCATTTTGATCAACCAAGCATCCCAAGAACCAAAAAGCACATTGGATTGCTCAAAGCTTTGCGGCGATAACGTCATTCCGCAGACATAAATCGATTGATCTTCTGTTATTAAAATACTAGAAGGATAGTCTTGATCGGTTCCTCCAATTGTTTTCTGCCAAACAATTTGATCATTCGGATCGAGACAAAGCACCCAAAAATCGTAATCTCCTCTGCAATTTTCAGTTTTGACGCCGGCAGCAGGTGAATTACTTATAAATAAAACAATGCGGTTGCCGTTGTCAAGCAGCGCTTCTTTGACCGGAATATCAGTCGAGGTTGAACCTATGCAATACTGGCTAGAAATGGAGCCAAACTGAGCCCAGGTATTGACACCAAGAAATAAAGTCAAAAAGTAAAAGAAATGTCTCATTCGCGTAGTTTTTCTCTAAAAACGCTTGCCGAAGACAAATTGGGTGGAAGCTTTTGTAATTAAAATCATATTGGCTCAATAAAGGAGCTTACTGCAACTGAATTCGCTCACAAAAGTTGCCGGCCTAAAAAGAAAAGCGCCCCAAGTATAAATCTTTGCATATAGGAGAAATTCAATGGTTTTTATTGCGCAACTTAAAAATTCAAATCAAATTTTTTCATTTGTTTATTCAAATTCAAAGTCAAGCCAACGCGCACCAATTCGTCTCTGATGATGACGTTGTTTTGGTTTATAACCGTGAGTTGAGAAAGATCGCCTTTTGTATAGAGTGAAATGGAAGAAAGCCAATTGCTTCGGATGAGTTGGATGGAATATTCTGTTGCAAGACCAAATTTGAGATTTGTGCCGATGTTATCTGAAAAAGTATATTTATCGTTGCCGGGTTGTGCTATGCCAAATTTCGTAAGGCCTTCGGTGTATGCACCTAGAAGGAGGCTGTTTTTGACGCCAGATTTCAGGTCTAAATTCATTACAGAATACATGGCGCATAAACCTACATAATTGTTGAAGAAGTTGTTAGCATTGTTGTCTTGAAAGCGGTCATCAGAAATCGAGACAATTGCCTTGAATTTTGTTTGGTCGTTTTTGCGGTAAATTCCGGTCAGGCCAAATTCAACAGCGTTTGAAACCTGCGGATTTACTGGGGTGTAATTAGTGCGAGGTGATTTGCGATTGAAAGTAAATTGCCCGCCAACGTAAAACTGAGCCTGTGCTGTGCCACAAACCAATAAAACAAAAAACATCATCTTTTTCATAGTAGTCAAATTTAGATTTGAATGAAACCAACTTTTAGTTTTCACATTTTCAGGCGCTTGCATTCCAAAAATGATGCCAAAAAATTCATCTAAAAGCGACTCCTGCTGCACTAAAAATTAATCCCAACACCAAAGGTTAATGAACTTTGAAAACGACTTGGGAAGTTGAAGCGCTGTTTGGGTCCGAAATCTTGGATGAAATCGTTATTTGTATTGATATAAATTTTCCTGCTCAGCAAATAGCCAGAGAAGTTGAGTTGGCTGTAAAGTGTGAGCCATTTGAATGGGGTATAGGATAGGGAAGTTTGGCCTTTAAGCCCTAATTGAAGGTGGTGGCTTTGATAAAGATTGAATTCGACGGGGAATGCGGCATCAATTGTATCGGTTACGTAATATACATTTCGGAGTGTGGGTCCGGCGCCATAGGTCCAGTTCACTTTATTCAGTAGCTGTTTTTGTCTTGAAAAAGTAACATTTAATTCTTTGATTCTGCGAAAATTACCGCACGTTGCATTTAAGTCAGCGATATCCCATCTGTTCGATTCACGAATCAGATTGAATTGAGCGCTGATCAATTTGTTATTTGGTTTTTGATATTGATATTGAACTCCATAATTGTAATTTCTAAATCCAGGAATTTGACTTGACTTCATTGGTGAGTTGTCGAAGAAATAATTAAATGCCGCTGGCTGAAAAGAAATTTGATGCTGTGCGTTGCTTTGATGAGCAAAAAAACTAATGGTGCAAAGGCTAAGTAAAAGATGGAATATTGTTTTCATACTTTCTTTACGCGCAGTGCTTCCGAAAAGGAAGTAAAGCATCCTATTTTATTTTTTATCGAATTCACTTCCTTCTTCGATCAATACAGCGTATTCTAGTTGTAAACTTCAATAAGCATGAAAGTAAAAATAATTTGGGTCATTTGTCTGTGCATCGGTTCAGTTGCTTTTGCGCAGCAGACAAATAAATGGAAACTGAATAGTTATCAGTTCAATGTTGGCGGCGTGATGAGCACAAAAATTCCGGCTGCATCTTATGCTATATATGACAATATCATTTCGACCAGTCTAGATACAGCTCTATTTGATTATACTTACAATTGGTCTGAACCTAAATCACTCACCAATTTGCGCATGCGACCAATTTACAATGCCAATGTGCAGTTTTATAATTCAAAAACATCCGCCATGCAACGTTTTGGATTTTCACTGAATTCTCGGATGCTCAGTTCTTTTCTAACGCATTATGATGCCGTTACGCCATCAAATTCCATAGCGTTGGGCGATCTGCGTTTGGATCACATTTCACCCTTATTGACGCTGGATTACGCTTATTTAAAACAGATCAAGGTCAACAATAAACTTCATTTTAATTATGGCGCAGGTGCCTACGCGGGAATGAGTTTGTGGAATCGAATATCTATTGAAGCGAGTAGACAATATGATATAGATGGAGCGGTTTATAACGGTGGCGGCTTGACTATATCCGATATTTATTTCAATAGTCCTTGGTTAAGCAATTTCACCAAACACAATTTCAATGCAGGAATCTACGCTAGTTTTGGTTTAGAATATTGCCTCCACGACAAACAAGTGGAAAACCAGCACTGGTACTTGACCTATGAAAACCGCATCTGTTATGATTTCTTTGCGGTAAAGAATGTGCCGTCTTCATGGTTCTCTTTTCAGTCTGCGCACATGTTTGGAATCAAGTATTATCTGAATCGAAAATAGCTAAGGAGCTATTCAATTGACCTTACTCCAAACGAATTTGCTCACAAAAAGTGCTGCGCGCAGTGGTAACTTGAAGTAAATACATACCTGCTGCTAAGTCGTTAAGATTGATCGAAGTGCTACTCGGGTTCAAACTTTTGATGCATTTGCCGGCGTAGTCGAGCAGTTGGATGGATAGAATTTGATCGGCGGCCTTGTTGTCGAGATGAATGAAATCTGAAGTGGGGTTGGGGTAGACCTTTATGGATGAAGTGGATTGGCTGTCATTGACCTCAAGCGTAGCGTTTAGAGAGAAGCCCCAGAAGTCATATTTGCCATTGTTGGCGCAAGTTTTATCATTTGTATTTCCACCTTTAGAAGAGGCAAGTATCCGAACATCCGATAAATTCGGACTCAAATGGAGTGTAAAACCTATTTCATCTTGATATGTTCCAATGGTTTTGTTTGCAAGCAGATTAAAATCAGGATCTAGGGCATACATCCAGATGTCAAATGCACCAATGACAGGTGCTGACTTGAACTGATTGGGATTTGAATCTGAATTGGCAAGAACACAAAGGTTTCCGTTTGGCCATTCAATGAATTGACCTCCGTAATCATAAATATCTCCTCCTATTGTTTTCTGTTGGATGATATTAAAATCATCACCTAACTTCAAAATCCAGGTATCCATATAGCCATAAGAATCTTCTGTTTTTAGACCCGATAAATTAGACCAACTTTCTGCCAAGAGGAGTAATTTTCCATCGTTGCTCCACAAAAGATCCGTTGGCTTGTCGTCATCCGAACCACCAATGGTTTTTTGCTGTAGTATGCTGCAATTTGTATCTAAATCAAGCACCCAAATATCGGTAAACCCAAAACTTGGTTCGGTTTTAAGACCAGAAATATCAGAATTTGAATGGGCAACAAGCTTGATGCGATTGGGTGCTGTCTGAATAGCATAAGGTATTTGGTCAGCTGCTGAGCCCCCTATACTCTTGTCGTTTAAAATAGCACCATCTGCCTTTAATTTCAAACACCAAAGATCATTAGCCCCATAATTGGAAGAGGATTTATTTCCGGATACACCCGAAGCAGAAGTGCCAAAAATCAGAAGGTTTCCCGAAGGAAGCTCAATTAAATCATTGAAGTTATCCAAAGCAGCCCCACCATAGTTTTGATCCCACAAAATATCCCCAGCGCTGTTCATTTTGATCAGCCAGGCATCCCAAGAGCCAAAAAGTACATTCGTTTGCTCAAAGCTCTGCGCTGATGCTGTCTGGCCACATACATAAATAGATTGATCTGCAGTAATCAGCAAATTTGAAGGATAGTCAGCAGCATTGCCACCAATGGTTCGCTGCCAAACAATTTGATCATTTGCATCCAAGCAAAGCACCCAAAAATCATAATCCCCCCTAGAATTTTCGGTTTTGTCTCCACCTGCCGGAGAATTACTCGTTAAAAGTAAAATCCGGTTGCCGTTGTCTAGCAAGGCCTCCTTTATTGGAAATTCATCTTCTGTGGACCCAAAACAGTATTGTCCCGAAAGGGCACCAAACTGTGCAAAGGCATTTGAAAAAAGTAAGATAGTGCTGAGTAAAAATAAGTACTTCATTAAGTTGTTTTGTTCTAGAAACGCTTCCTCTTCTTGAATGAGGTAGTAGAAGTTGCGTTTTTCGTAACTTCATCCCATGATTCGTCTATTTATCTCTCTTTGCTGCACATTTCTTAGCGTCATTTGCTTTGCACAGCAGCCCTACCTCGAAGGGACAACGCCTTATCTCGATTACAAAACCCTAGGATCCATGCATTTGAAGGGTGCAGTAAAGCAAATTACTGAGACTTCTTACAAAGCCACATTGGTCAATGGTCAGTTTGTGAAAGGCGCCAAAGAATGGCAAAATACCTGGGATTACGATATGGTGTTCGTTTTTGATGCCAACGGCTTTTTGGTCACAGAAAAAGAACTCCGCAGCGGAAGTTATCAAGTCAAGCGCTCCACCAAAATAGATAGCCTGAAGCGGGTTGTGCAAACAACTTTAGGGCAGAGTGCTCATTTCTACACCTATGATTCATTAGGCCGCATCAGTAAGTCAAAGCAAATGAATGGCGAAACCGATGTAGACAAACCACAAGCCCAAAAAGTAACGGTCAGCTACGCGTTCGACGCAAAAGGAAACTGGATTAGGCAGTACATCAATGACAACGGCAAATTATATATTGTGGAACGAACGATTGTGTATTTTTCTTGAGGAAAATGATTGCCTTCGTCATATAAATTTCCGCTACTCCAAACGAATCTGCTCACAAAAGTTGCCTAGCGCACTGGTAATTTGCAGTAAATAGATCCCTGAATTTAAATCCAAATCAATAAACTGTTCATCAGCTTGTTCAATTATGTTGATTGTTTGAACCACTCTGCCTTCGGTCGATAAAATTGAAATTATATCGTTTTTAGAAAATTGTCCATTGATAGCAAAGTGACCATTAATTGGATTGGGGTAGATTGAAAAAGGAAGTAAAACATCTTTATTGAATTCTTCGAAACCAACCACAAGAATTGAGTCACAGTCAAAATTAACTACATTCAAATTGGAAAAATCTTTGTCTTCATAACAGCGAAACCCTATGATGCTCTCTAATTCTAGGTTGTTTTCGCAATAGCTAAAGGGCATGAAGTATAACCCGTTGGTTCCAAATCTTTGGAAGATGGTATCGGAATAATTCCAAAAATTAAAGTTGTCTTGAGGGTCGAAATCCACGTCAATCTTCAGCCAAAGCAAGTTAAAACCATTGATGATTGAATAGCCTTTGTTAGCTACAGTGACTATTCCTTGTGTACCACATGTCGTACTTCCAACTCCTGGGATTTTCCAGGAGGCACCAATATTTGCTTTGTAATTAAACAAGGTATCAAAAACGGATGTTTGTTCGTTGTAAATATAAACGACACTATCGGTTTCCTGGGTGTAGAGTGTGTCATAAATGGCCACATCGTTGTGTACCTGTAAAAGTACCTTGCAACTCTCACCGTTTATTAATGTGTCGCTATAGTATGAAGTGGTCATATAACCGTTATTGTTGGTTATAGTTAGATCATTGCTGAAAAACGAGTGATGCCAAATCGCACCTTCTGGTGACCACAACTGAGCCGAAGAGTTAACAGCAAAGCAACAGGTTAGAAATAAAATAAGCAATACTTTCATTTGTTGAAATTAGAAAATAAAACTCTAAAAACTCCAAATTGGAAAAACACAGACTTTTCTTCGTTTACTCCAAACGAATCTGCTCACAAAAGTTGCCTTGCGCACTGGTAATTTTAAGTAAATAAACACCTGGTACTAAATCGTTTAAATTTATAAAAGTGCTATTCGGGTTGAGGCATTTGATGAGTTTACCGGCGTAGTTGAGTAGTTCGATGGATAGAATTTGCTCGGTGTTGTTGTTTTCAATGGTGATGAAATTGGAGGTAGGGTTGGGGTAGATCTTGAATTTGGGTGTGGAATGATGATTTACGACGTTCAGGCTTGGCCAAGTAGCATTGTAGGTGTAAAGTGTGTCGAATGTAGTAACGGGGCCGCAATTGAGGTCAGTGGTGGTGGTGTCTAAAATGGACAGCGCTTGGAGGTGAGTGGGTGCAGCGGGCCAATTGTTGTTGAACGCTATAATGGTGTCAAACGGAACCATTACGGTGAGGCCAGCGCAAGCCTTGAAGAAAAGATTGATTTTGAAAGTGTCTGATACTTCATGCGTAATGGAGGTGATGGACACGCCCGTGCTGCTATATGAGCCGTAAATGTGCAGGGATGGAGGGGTGCTGTTGTTGAGTAGCACAATGTTGTCGATGTACTGCGCAAACAAGTTTGTTGAACAGACAAAGAAAAAGACGAGTAACAGTTTTTTCATGAGTATTGAACAGTTTTAAAAGTTGATGCCAAGGCCAAAGGTCAAGGAACAGTGTAAACGACTCGGGTAATTGACGTGTTTGATTGGGCTAAAATCATAGGTGAAATCATTGTTGTAGTTTCCATATAATCTTCTACTCACAAGGTATCCTGAGAGGCTGAGTTGGCTGTATAAGGTGAGCCATTTGAATGGGGTATAAGTAAAGGATGTTTGACCTTTAAGACCAAATTGAAGGTGGTGACTTTGATAAAAATTTAAAATAAGCGGGTTTGTGTTCACATTAAACGTATCAATGGTGAAAAATTGATTTCTCAGGGTTGGCCCTAAGCCGTAATTCCACGCGAAGTTTTTAGCGATTTTTTTTTGTTTGGAAAGCGTGACGTTTAATTCACCGATTGTACGTGAGTCTATGACATTAAAATTGGGTGTTGCTGTTGACCATTCTCTGTAATTTCCAAAAATATGGACTTGTGCAGTAATGAGTCGGCGAGAGGCTTGTTCATATTGATATTGCAGCCCTAAGGACAATTGGCTGTTGTCTGTCTGAAGCGGTGCGTTGTCAAAGAAATAATTGAAGGCGCCGGTTTGGATAGCGATTTGATGCTGCGCGTTGCTTTTTTGGATGAATAAAGAAACAGCGCAAAGGGCGATGTAGCGTTTTATTGTTGTTTTCATACTTAACTTTACGAACAGCGCTTTCAAAAAGGAAGTAATTTAAATTATTTATTTTTTTTAAGGTTTTGACTTCCTTCACGGTCGAACTTAACGTATTGTAGACGTAAAACATTACCACAACATGAAAGTAAAATTTTTATTTACACTTTGTCTACTCGTTGGCTCGGCTACCTTTGCTCAGAAAGCTAAAAGCTGGCAGCTCAATAGTTATCAGTTCAATGCGGGTGGCGTCATGAGCACCAAAATACCTGCAGCAAGTTATGTCAATTATGAGGAAATTCTAATTAGTCAGTACGAAGGCTTTATGGTATGGGGCACACCGAAATCACTTACCAACTTGCGCATGAATCCTATTTACAATGCGAATATTCAACTATTTAATTCTAGTTCCAATGCCATTCAACGCTTTGGATGCGCTTTGAATTCTAGAAAGGTGAGCTCTTTTTTGACACAACTTCTTACCCCTGTTGACACAACAGTGTCGCCATTTGGCTATACATTAACAGATCTGCGCGTAGACCATACCTCACCGGTAGTCACCTTAGATTATGCGTATCTCAAACAATTAAAGATTACCGAACAACTTCATTTTCAATTTGGTGCAGGTGCTTATCTAGGTTATAGTTTGGGGAATAAAATCAGTACGGTTTTTAGTATGATTGATCCCGCAGGTGAAACTTTTGGCGCAGGTGGCTATGGTACGAGCGATATTTTATCGAGGAGTACAATCGGCAATTTCGCCAAACACAATTTCAATGCAGGAATATACGGGAGTTTTGGCCTAGAATATAGCCTGCACGATAAACTTGCTGAAAAGCAGCGTTGGTTTTTGACCTACGAAAACCGTATTTGTTATGATTTCTTTGCAGTCAAAAACGTGCCTTCATCTTGGTTTTCCTTTCAGTCTGCGAATCTGTTTGGCGTCAAGTATTATTTGAATAGAAAATAGCATTCAGCACAAGCATACACATTTGGAACTCACAAAGGATAAAATAGCATTGATTCAAAAGCGAGACCGTCGCTTCATTATGGAATTGTATGCCTATTGTTTTCCGTTCATGCTGCAGCGTTTGTCTCGTTTGAGTTTGCACAAAGAAGACCAAATGAGCATTGCCAACACCGCTTTTTTAAAGGCCCTAGACCGCATAGATACCTTTGATTTGTCAAAGTCTTTTCCAGCTTTTCTGAGCGTTATTGTCAGAAATGAATTTATTGACCAGTATCGAAAAAAACAAAGGTATCATTCCTTCTTTCAACAAGTAGATATCGCAATAGACCTGCCTGACAGCGTGCCAACTGATTTGATTTTGCAGCAAGAAGATGCTGCTAAAATGCTTTTTGAGTTTGTCGATGCTTTGCCAGATGCGAGCCGTGTGATTTTCAATTTATATGTCATTGAAGAGCTCACCCGTGAAGAGATTGCCCAAGAGCTGGGGATCAGCTATGATTTAGTGAAGTGGCACATTCTCAAAGCTCGAAAATTGATTGCCGAACAACTACAAAACAAAACGTCATGAAGAATCAACTGACTTCATTTGAAACACAATATCGGGAGGCCTCGCTTGGTGAGTTGCCTGTTCTTGACTTGGATTTTATGCAAGATTTGGAAAAGCGCCTAGATGAAAAAAAGCGCAGAGGCGGGTTCTTTTTGGGCTGGTTCAAAGGAATGGCACTCAGCATCACTTTCTTGATTTACGGCATGAGTTCTATTTTGAATGAACCAAATTTGCTGCAAATAAAAACACCATCTTTTCAGTATCAATCTTTGACACATCAAAGCAAAAATTTACAATTAAATACATCATTATCAATTATTCAAAATACTTTACCTCAATCAGAAAATCAAATAGAAATTACGCAAGAAGCTTCTTTTTTACCGCCTGTTGATCGTTCTGTTTTCATCAGTCAAGAATTGACAATTGACACACCACGAATTGGATCTTCACTTCAATCGATCAAAGAATTAGCACTCGGTTTACTTGTACTGCCGCAGTTGAACACCTTGAAAACACAGCGCCCCCAGCAAGCCCAAAAACGCAAATGGGAGGCCAGTGTTTATTCAGGCGTGAACTTTACGAAAAGCTATTTATACAGCGATTTCAATGTCGTAAGCGCCTATGATTTAAAGCTGACACAATCAGAGTCTGTACTGACAACCACCAATTTTGGCCTTCAGTTTTACAATTACTCTGGCAAGTTGCAATGGGGTGCCGGTATCTTGCTAACGAGTCTGGGCGAGCAAGCCAACTACGATTATTTAGATTACTTCTTGACCCCATCGGCAACTTATTTAGGTTTACAAGACACCACTTATTTTGAAGCCGAATACGCCAACAAGAATGAATACCAATTCATTCAAATCCCCTTGAGTATTGGCTACCGCTTCCAAAGAAATGGTTTTTCAGTGATCCCGAAATACAGCGCCTCCATCGGCACACGTGTCAAAGAGCAAATTGGCTACTACCCGAACAGAAATGGCGTAGGCATGTACGCCTTCTTGAGCCCGAAATTTAACTTCCAACAAAGCTTACAAGTAGAACTGCGTGCCAAGCACCAAAACCTGTTTGTCTCGCTAACGCCTTACCTGAATTTCAATAGCGTCAAAACACCACCTGAAATTTTCAGCTACCGCAAATACATCAATTACGGCGTTAATGTGGGTGTTGGCTTTCGGATAAATCCTTAATTTCACCTGTCAATCAACAACATGAAATCAACAATCCTCTTCTTAGCGCTCTTTATCAGCGCCGTTTCTTTTGCTCAAAACTGGGCGCCAGCAGGTGCTAAATGGCATTATACCTACATCGGATTTTCGATCGCTTATGTAGAAATTGCCAATGTGGGCGACACCATTATGGCGGGCCAAACTTGCCAGAAGTTGCAGAAAACATTCAATGGGCTGCAGTTTGGCGTCACGCCAACGAATTTTGTGTTCGACACCACCTATACTTATGAAAACAACGGCATTGTGTATGTCTTAGAGCAGAATCAATGGAAAACGCTTTATAATTTCAATGCGGTGGTAGGTGATCATTGGCCAATGGCGCCGCTGCCTGAATTTGGTGGCTGTACTGAAAACAGTCAATTGAAGGTCTTGGCTACCGGAACCAAAGTAATCAATGCCCAAACCCTCAAATATTTGGTGGTCGACTTCTGCAACCCCGACCTCACAAGCCAAGGTTTCCAAGACACCATCATCGAAAAAATTGGCTTCACGGGTTCTTATATGCTGCCATTCGACATGTGCACCATGGCTTTTGACGGCAACGAAGGCGGCCCGTTTCGCTGCTACTCAGACAACAACTTTGCCACCTACAAACCTTTCTACGCTAATGAATGTGAATACCTTGTTGGGGTGGAGGAAAACCAAATGCTCGAACTCGCCATTTTCCCCAACCCAAGTTCAGGAAAATTCACCGTTGAAGCACCGCTTCAAGCTGGGCAATCTATTGAGCTCTATAATTTAAATGGGCAGCAAGTGTTCAAGCAAGCCATCTTCAATTCAGGTGTAAATCAGACGCTAGAAATCAATCTCACCCCTGGAATGTATCTGCTCAAATTGATGAGTCAAGAAGGAGCGCAGCTAGCGAGTAGTAGGTTGGTGATGGAGTGATTATTGCTCATCCAAACTAAATCAAATAGAAGATCAACTAGATTGAAACAGTTCAATTTTTAGAACATGTTCTAAAAGTGAGGCGCAGTGGTATGAATAGTATTTCTATTCCGTAATTTAGTTTCATCAATGCCCATGAAATTACCCGCTTTTTTAGATATACTTTGGTACATCGATTACTGGTTAGAATTATTTGTTCCAGTACTTTATTTGCTGTTTTATAAGTAGTTGCCTAAGTCTAAATTTGTAAAGGCCTTCATTATTTATCTTTCATTTAATGGTGTCGGTCGCTTGATTTACGAATATGTTTGTTCGCTTTACAATACCGTGTTTCCGGCAACGCATTTGATCATGCCGATAGAAGCATTTGTCGTGTTTCATTTGTTGTCGACAATTTGGCAAGCGTTAGAGCGCTATCGCTGGCAGGCCATCTTATTGATTTCAAGTGTTTTCATTGGTCAGGAGCTCTACATGCAAAACATCTTTGCCAACAACTGGATTTTCAGTGTTTTTCAATATGCTAGTTTCTGTTTGCTTTTTTATGCGGCGCTCATCAAAGAAGGTGCGCGCTTTTCCCGTGTTACATTTATCTTCTGTTCCATTTTTCTCATCTTTTCGATGGTCATGCTCATTTTTGTGGTGTTTGAAGATAAAATCCGCTACACTTATTTCTTAGCCACCGTTGTTTTTTCTATTTTATATACCCTATTTGTAAGTATGTATCTGATCTTCATATACCTACTTTATTTATTGCGCAAAAAAACTGAGTCCGATGAATGAATCACAAGAACTGGCCTTATTGATCATTTTAGGAATGTTGTTTGCGTTTGCCATGGGAATTGGCATGGTCCTGCTAGCCAATTAAAACCGACAAATCATGGCCCTCGGTGCGCAGCTTTTACAAGAAGAAATTGAAAGGCAACAAAATGACAAACTCGCCCTAACCGTTGCTACGCAAGAGAGTGAACGGGGTAAAATTGCACGGATCCTACACGACGACCTCGGTGCCTTGCTCTCGATGGCTCAGAAAAATTTACAACTAATAGAAGAAGCGAATTTGACTGAACCCACACAAAAAATAGCGCTCCATAATGCCGGTGAACTCATCCAGCAAAGCATCGAAGAAATCCGAACCATTAGCAAAGATTTAACGCCCTTTTACCTAAAGAAATTCGGTTTGGCCAAAGGATTAGAACGCATGGGGCAACAGAAAACAAATGCGCTCAGTGAAAAATTTATATTTGAGTCAGATTTGCCAGAATTTATCGTCTTTGAGGAACAAACCATGACGCACTTTTTTTACATCGCCAGCGAACTCATGACCAACTTGATCAAGCATAGCCAGCCCAAATCTGTTCGAATGGAACTCAAAGATGCAAATGACGGGCTTCAATTATTAATTGAACACGACGGCGTAGCCCTTACGCAGCAAGAATTTGAAGCCTTACAAGCTACATCCACCGGACTTGGCATGCAAAATATGAGTTACCGTTGTGCCCAAATTAAGGCAAAGCTTTCTTTTGAAAGTGTTTCAAATAAAGGGCAAATTTATTTAGCAACCCAACACCTGTCGCATGCCACAACATTCTGAAGCCATTCGCATTGCACTCGTAGACGACCACGCAATTGTTCGCCAGGGTTTGGCGAGTATGTTGCGTGAATATACACAAGTTGAACTGCTCATTATTGCCAATAATGGTCAAGATTTTTTAGAACAGCTCTCCCAACAGCCTATTGATATCGTATTGCTGGACATTGAAATGCCTCAGCTGAATGGCGTAGAAACCTTACAACAACTAAGCACGCATTATCCTGATGTAAAAGCCATCATGCTATCCATGCACGACGACCCAGAAATTGCATTTGAGTGTCTGCGTTTGGGTGCAGCTTCCTACTTACTCAAAGAATGTTCACTGAGTGAAATGATGGAAGCCATCATACAAGTTCAGCAAAATGGAGCTTATCTCAGTGCTTTTACAGAAAGCGCATTCGCAAGCAAAAAAGATCATAAAAATGGCTTGCAGCAGATGCAAATCGAAAAAGGTTTCTCAGATAGGGATCTTAAAGTCCTTCAACTGCTCTGTGATGGATTTACAAGCAAGCACATCGCCGAACAAATTCATGTCTCCAAAAAAACGGTAGACCTGATCCGCACAAAACTACTGAAAGCCTATCAGGTCAAAACCTCCAACGAACTCATGCGACTCAGTATCCTCGAAGGCTTTTACAAACCGCGCACCAATGCGGAAATTCAAGCAGAGAAGGATGGTCTGTTTCAGGAGAAATTGGATCGGAGAATGATGAGGCTGGGTAAAAAGAATTAATTTCAAGAAATAAAGTAAGATGAGAGTTGCCGTACTAGTTTGTTTCTTTTGCATGTGTCTGCCAAAATATTGGTCTCAGACTTGGGTCAAAGTATCGGCAGGATCTGGTTGTAGCATGGGCCTTAAATCAGATGGAACGCTTTGGTTTTGGGGCAGAAACAATTTTAGCGAATACGGAGATGATTCATTTAATGAAAGCTGGGTTCCGATTCAAGTAGGCACGCAAAACAACTGGACCGATGTTGCATGTGGAGGCATGCATATTTTAGCCTTGAGAGCGGATAGTACAATTTGGTCTTGGGGTTCTAATTATTGGGGGCAACTAGGCCATGGCATCATTACTTGGGTTGGCTCACCGCATCAAATAGGAACTGATCACGATTGGGTTAAAATTGAAACCGGAGGGCTGCATAATGCTGCCATCAAAAGCGATGGCACCTTATGGATGTGGGGTAGCAACGAATTCGGTCAGCTCGGAATCGGTAATAATTCCGTCGTCTTGAGCCCTATGCAAGTCGAGACATCTCATAATTGGAGCCAGATTTCACTTGGAGGCAATCATTCATTGGGCTTTCGAGAAGTAGGTTCAGAATTAGTGCTGTATGCTTGGGGGGCTAATGATGCAGGGCAATTGGGATTAGGACATTATTCAGACACTTATGTCCCTACGCCAGTGCTTTTACCAGTGAATCATGAGCTGCACTGGAAATCTATTTCTGCGGGTTTTGCCTTTTCCACAGCGATTGCTAAGGATAGCACGGCATGGTCTTGGGGCAGTAATAGCCATGGGCAACTCGCCACTGGAGATAATGTAAACAAAAGTGCCGTGACCCAAATTAATTTTCTATCCAATTGGAAAAACCTGATTGCCGGCTCAGAATGTTGTTATGCGCAACTTTACGATGGTTCCACTTACGCTTGGGGATTCAACTTTAGCGGCATGTTGTCAAATGGCACCACCCAAACACAGTTTCTTCCAACACCTTGCTCGTTTACCTCGACAAATTTTGAATCTTTAGCACCTGCAACTGGTGTCTCTAATGGCCTTCAAATTTTCGGCTTTCATGCCCTTGCCCTTGCAATTGACCAACTGAGTATATGTAGTGTAGGAGAGAATTGTTGTGGTGCGCTTGGCAATGGCACTATCATATCCAGTACGAATTTTGAATGCGGTGCTGCAAGTCTTGTAGGCACCGAAGAAAACCCAACTTTGGAACGCGTCGTTTATCCCAATCCAACTACAGGTAAATTCACCATTGATGCACCGCTTGAAGCAGGTCAAGTTATTGCGCTTTTTGATTTGAATGGGCAGCTCGTGTACAGGCAAACGCTCATGAATTCAGGATTTTCTCAAACTTTGGAAATTGAATTAACGCCTGGATTGTATCTCTTCAAGTTGCTCAATCAAGAAGGCGAAGAACTCTTGAGCCAACGGTTGGTGGTGAACTAAAAACAGTGAATAGTTACTTGATGCGTATTTAGCAACTGCTAAATTAAAATCAACACTTTCAAGTACAAAGGATTTAGTAATTTTAAAAGAAAAATTCATGAAGTACTTCTTTACTTTTGCCTTCACATTTGTTTTGATGATCTCAGCTTTTTCTCAATCATGGGTCAAAGTGAGTGCCGGGACTGAATTTTCAATTGCACTGAAGTCAGACGGGACACTTTGGGCTTGGGGAGCCAATAATTACAGCCAATTCGGTGCGGCCACCCCCTCGAGTAGCAACGTGCCTATTCAGGTGGGTTCTGATACAGATTGGGCAGATATAGGATGCGGCGCTTTTCATGTCCTCGCACGTAAAACCAATGGCTCGCTTTGGGCTTGGGGATTTAATTTCTCAGGTCAATTAGGCTTAGGAAACACTGCCACAACATCATTACCAACTCAAATTGGCACTGATTTGGACTGGGGAGCAATTGCCTGTGGTTCATATCATAGTGGGTCTATAAAAAGCGATGGAACTTTATGGATGTGGGGCAATAACTATTATGGTCAAATAGGAAATAATTCTACTTCTGATGTAACGACACCCGTTCAAATTGGCACACTTCAAACATGGCAGGAGCTTTCGCTTGGTGGAATTCATTCATTGGGTCTGCGCAGCAATGGTGGCGTTTCAGAACTTTACGGTTGGGGCTTTAATCTTCAAGGTCAGCTTGGTTTAGGAAACACTACCGATGCGTTGGAGCCAACATTGGTTGCGCCTCCGGCAGCCGGATCAATCAATTGGAAAAGCATTTCTGCCGGTTTTCAGTTTTCAACTGCTATTGCACAAGATGGCACCGCTTGGACTTGGGGTTTCAATGGGAATGGCCAGTTAGGACAAGGCGATACCCAAGACAGAAATGTAACCACACAACTCGGAACACTGACAAATTGGAATCAAATTACGGCAGGATCTAGTTTTACATATGGCACCTTAACAGATGCAACCTCATTTTCTTGGGGTTTCAATGGCTTAGGGGTGCTCTCCATTGGAACAACTCAGTCGCAAAACATACCTTATCCACTAACGGTTACGGCTACAAATATCAATAGCATTGCACTTGCCAAAGGAGCCCCTAGCGGCAATCAGCTTTACGGAATGCATGCTTTGGCGCTTTCATCAGATAGCCTCAGCATTTGTTCGGTTGGCGCAAATTACACAGGTCAACTTGGCAATGGAAACCAGAATGCGCGTAGTTTTCTAGAATGCGATGTCGCAAGTCTTGTGAGCATCGAAGAAAACCCAACTTTGGAAATCGTCGTTTACCCCAACCCAAGCGCAGGCCAACTCTATATCGAAACTGAATTTCCTTTCGAAAACGCCCAACTTTCAGACGCCACAGGCCGAACCATTCAATCTTTTGATTTACACGCTGGAGTCAACGAAATGCGTTTCCCTAGTTTGCAGTCGGGCACTTATTTTATTCAGATAGGTGAGGAGCGTTTGAAGTGGGTGGTGGAGTAATTATTCCTCATCCAAACTAAACAATTCATTGACGGTGCAATTCAATTCCTTAGACAATTTCAAGCCCAACTCCAATGACGGAAAATATTTATTGTTTTCAATTGCATTGATCGTTTGACGCGAGACACCCACTTTTTTAGCGAGTTCATCTTGAGATATTTTGGCGATAGCTCGTTTGACTTTAAGGGTGTTGGTCATTGCTTGAGGTGTTGACGATATAACATTCGAAACTTCAGGTTGTAGATAATGAGCAGCGAAAATAAGCTAAAGCTCATGAATTGAAAATAGGCGATGCCGTAAATCAGGATGGTTCCAAATAAAATCATCGTAAAATTAGCAATGAGCGCCCATTTCATGGCTGCCAAGCGCAGGGAATTGACCATTTCATCTTCTTGCTTTTCTTTGGAGAAGGTATGCATCAGCCCTGAGGTGATGATCAGAATGACAAGCAGCTCGTCCATGATATTGTTTTTCATCCAGAAGCCCCCATTAGGGTTAAACAAGGGATTTTGCAGCCCAAAATGATTGGGTACATAGACCAAAAGGTCAGGAATCAATACATCGGGATAAACATTGGCTAGTATGCCGTAGCAAACCGTTCCGTAAAAAATTACGCCACTGGGTTTTTGCCAAGCGTTGGATAAAAGTTTTGTTTTCATATTTTTTAATTTGGTTGTTTTATAAGAACAAATGTATAATATATTTTACATTGTGACAAATATATTTTACATTATGTAACAAAATAGAAGTGAAATCATCCTTTGAATATGTTTAATAAAACCGGAATAGTCTGTTGCTTTTTATCTTTAAGTATTTGCATCTTCGCGCAACAAAAACCAAACCTTCAAAATTCTTTAGATAGTATTTTAAAACTTGATCAAGATGCTAGAAATCAAATTGATCGTGTTTTAAAAGATATGGAATTTCAAGATTCCATTCTGAGTGTTGTTGGCTTGACAATGACTGAATTTCTACAGCAATCAATGGAAAAGCAAGCGATACAAGATGAACAAAATTTGGCTTGGATAAAAGTGCTTATTCAAACATATGGCTATCCTGGAAAAACCATTGTTGGAGAAAAACATGCAGAGGTAGCTTGGTTGGTCTTGCAACACAGTAGTCTGGATGATTTGAAAATGTTTCTTCCATTGATCAAAGAAGCTTATCAGCATGGTGAAATTGACCCTATTTGTTATGCAAAAAGTAAAGACAGAGTTTTAATTGGAGACAGGAAACCACAATTATTTGGAACCCAACTTTACTTCAATATCGAAAGCCAGTCTTATGCTATTTACCAAATTAAAAACAAAAAGAAACTGAACAAACGACGTTGTAAATTAGGCTTGGACTCTATAGAATCTTATCTTTATAAGAACTTTGAATTAGAATACAAGCAATTAGTTGAAGTGAAACCTTAGTTTGAAATCATGCCCAAAACCATACCCACCAGCTACGACCGCACCAGCATCTGGATCATTCAGGCATTTTTGGCTGTTCTTGTATTGATTGCGTTATTGGTTCAAGCCAATTATGCATTTATCATCAGCATTGGACTGATTTTCCTTTTGTCAATTGCCGCATCACTCATTTTAGTTCCGTTTCAAATTCAAATGCACGCGACCAAATTGGTGCTGAGAAGATTGGCAGCAAACATAGAAATACAAATAGAAGACATCCTTCAAATCCAAACAATTGACTATTCAGATTTGAAAAGAAAAATAGGGATCGACGGCCTTTTTGGTTTCTACGGATATTATGAATTAGCTGGTTTCGGAAAAGTAAAACTCATGGCAAAAAGCAAGCAACAAATGGTGCTGATTTTGAGCAGCCAATTGGAACCGATTGTGGTTTCGGTTGATGATGTAGGGGATTTACAAAGCTTGGGGTAGCCAAAAAGATTCAGATTCCCATTTGGATGGAAAAAAAAGACTCGCCCTGGTACGCAGTTCAAAGAACTTAAGCGCGGCGAGTACTGTTACTGTAAAATTAATCATATCTTCTTTACTTTGGTCATATAACCACCATTTATCAATAATAATTGCCTTAAAAAGACGGTTTTTTGCTTCTTTGTGGTGAATATTACTTAAATGAGGTCTTTTAACTAGTTTGCAAACTCACCTCTAGAATGTCAATAAAAAACGAAAATTTTCGTTTGTCAATTGGCGAGTCAAAATCAGTCATCTTTGAAAGTAGTTTCAAGATTTACCTTAAATTTAAACATGCGATTCACCATCTTTGTCCTCTTTGTCATTTTCTCAAGTCTTGCATTTGCTCAAACGACAGACTACAAAATTTACAGAAAACAAAATCAACACCCGACTTGTACGGTGCTCGATTCCGCTATTGTCAATGCTGTGCTCAATGAATTACTTTTACTAGATACCAATCAGTTTGATGCCAACCTCGACGATTATTACCAAGACTTAGCTGGGTCTTATTATCAAGTATATCTGAGTAGGCGAGATACCGCGCTGCTGCGCTCTGCAATTGCTAGCTATTCAAAAATCAATGTGTATACCGACTTGGATTATTGGAATTTGATGCACGTTCACTGCATGCTTGGTGAGTGTCAGAAAGGTGCATACTACCTTGGTTTGTACAGGGCGGCTACTCCGTTGGAGTTACAAACGCCAAAAGAAGAGGAGATTTCAAGGATACAGCGAGGATGTCAAATTACTTCAGAGCTTCATGTTGATATACAAACTTACGAGCAAAACGGTGTACTAAAAGCAGCTGCCATGGCTTCGCACTCACCCAATAGCGCCTACCGAGCGTATAAAAGGCGTTTTGATTACATCATCTTCAATTCGCCAGCACTTCATGCCAAGGAGCAAGCTGCTGCCCGAAATAAGCTCAATGGTTTGTATCCGGACACACTCGCCATGAAGGCAGAATACAAGCGCTTGCTCTATTTGGATTCCGCATTTTCCTCCAATTTACTCACCACAATGAGCGCAATTGACGCAAAGGGGGAGGGGGCGAGCAAAACGCAATTTTCTGAAAAAGAATTCTTTGAGGTAGCTGCTCGGTTTTTCTTCATTGATTCAATTCTTGCTGACACGAGTTTTCAAACCCACATTTGTATAGGCATCAATGGAGTCAATCAAATCAATGATCAAAAGGATTTGACTCAGTTAGCTGCGTTTTGTTACGAAGCTATTTTCAGTGATTTTGAGCGCGAAGCTTCTGTTGTGGACCAAGTTTTTGAAAAACACAAAAATGAGCTGGAGCAAAAAATGAAGTCCGGAGAAATCAACAAGGCAGATATAGAAGCGTTGCGCAATGAGCTCTACACACGCATGGCGCAAGACCTTGTTTTTCAGAAAGTTTTACTGGATGCTTTTGATCTAAACGAAGCCAATTTGGCATTTAAGCTAAAACCCAATAACGCCTATGTTTTTCATTTGATCCCTTCGGTTAAAGACAATATTTATGGCATAGCATTCGGGCCAATTGGTTCGGAGGCCATTTGTAATGCCATCAAACTGAGAAGGACGCATGGAATCAATATACAGCTCATTGGTCAAGGTTTTTTTATACCCATGAATCGGAAAGAATTCGATTTTGAGCAAATTTTACTACCACTTGACTCTTTGTTTTTTACTACTCAAAATACCAGGTCTTTACACAACGGCTTGCTACTTTCTACCACCGGAACTTACACCGACTTTTCAAACGGCATTGTGCTGTCTGCAGGCTGTAGTTTTGGTCGAAAAGTGAATGGTTTGGCAGTGAACCTTTTTGCGAATAAATATTATGTTGCGAATGGGGTAGAGCTCGGCATTCAAAATCAGGCGCACAAAGTAAACGGCTTACAACTTGGCTTGTTCAATCGTTGTGTGGAGCTAAACGGTTTGCAAATTGGCCTTTGGAATGTCAATGAAAAACGGAAGTTGCCGTTGATTAATTGGTAAGCAACAACCCCTTCACCCAAATGAGATGTCCCTGACGACATCAATTCTGCTTTCATGCCACAAACTAAAATTGATTTTAGTCATTTGCTCAGATTTATGTATTTTCGAGGGCAATTATGGTTTTCAGCAGCATCTTGTTCTTATTGTACTTTTTACCAGTATTTATGCTGGTGTATGTGCTGTTGCCTCAGAAAGCAAAAAACTATTGGGCCTTACTGGTCAGTATTCTGTTTTATGCATGGGGAGCGCCCAATTTCTTATATGTGGTACTGTGCACGAGTATCCTCGACTTCTATTTGGTTCGGGCGCTCTACAAAAGCGAAAAGCAACAACACAAAAAGATCCTACTCACCACCTCTCTTGTGCTCAATTTGGGCTTATTGGCTTATTTTAAATATGCCAACTTCTTTATTGAAAATGTCAATGCCGCGCTGGGTTCTTTGGGTATAGAACAACTGGCTTGGACGCAAGTGGCTCTGCCAATTGGCATCTCTTTCTTTACGTTTCAGACACTTACTTATGCCATAGAAGTGTACCGCAATGAACACGCACCATTTGAGCGCCCAGACCATTATTTGCTTTACAAGCTTATTTTTCCGCATGCGATTGCCGGACCTATTATTCGTTTTAAAAGTGTGGCGCAGCAGGTAGCAGACCGCACAGAAACACCCGACGACCGCCTGATTGGTTTGTTGCGCTTTAGCATTGGATTGGCTAAAAAAGTACTGATTGCCAATGTGCTGGCCAAGCAAGCGGATCTGTATATGGGGGCGGAACTCTCGGGGCTCAACACCACCCAAGCTTGGGTTGGGATTGTGGCTTACACGTTTCAGATTTACTTTGATTTCTCGGGATATTCCGACATGGCCATTGGCCTTGCGCGCATGATGGGCTTTCATTTCCCCGAAAACTTTGACTCACCTTATACCTCTGGCAGCATCACTGAGTTTTGGCGCCGTTGGCACATCACCCTGGGCGCTTTTATGCGCGATTTTCTTTACATTCCGCTTGGTGGCAACCGCGTCAAGTCCAAATGGCGCTTCTACCTCAATCTTTGGTTGGTCTTTTTGATCTCTGGCCTATGGCACGGTGCATCATGGAATTTTGTGCTGTGGGGTGCGTTTCATGGCGTGTTCCTGATTCTCGACAGGTTGTTTTTGCTCAAGGTGCTCGAAAAAATCGGGCGTGTGCCGGCAGCTATTTTCACCTTCTTTGTGGTGGCTATGGCTTGGGTGTTGTTTCGTTTAGAGGAGTGGTCAATGGCGAAGCAATATTTTATACAACTTTTTGATTTTAATGATGTTAAAAACATTGAATTAAACAATAGCTTTTACTTTATGCTCTTGTTAGCGCTCGTTTTTTCGGTCTTTGGCAGAAGCATTTGGGGGCAACAAATTGCGCGATACTTAGAAGAAAAAGACAAGGTGCTTAGTTTGGGCAAAAGCTTGATTTTCTTGACTTTCAGTATTTTATTGTTACTCATTAGCATTGCTTACTTGGCAGCCTCTGAATTCAATCCGTTTATTTATTACCGCTTTTGATGGCTGCATCACAACAACATACACGTATCAAGAAAGCGCTATTTATAGTGGCTTTGCTTATGCTCTTGCTGCCGTGGTTGGAGCAAAACGAACACTTTCTAAAGCTTGCACCTTTGGGTGGCGCCCAGCAATTGGCACCAAATGTGGCGTTTTCAGCTCAAAATTGGAAAAGCACGACATTTCAAGAGGGGCAGCAGGCCTATGTGCGCGATCATTTTGGGGCGCGTTCGTTTTTCATCCGTTTGTACAACGAGCTCAACGACCAACTTTTTGGTGAATTCAAGGCCAATGGCGTGATCCGCGGCAAAGACGGTTATTTGTTCGAAGAAAATTACCTCTTGGCGGCCAGCGGCAAAGATTTCTTAGGCGCAGATTCCATTGGCGTGCTCATCTCGCAATTACAGCAAATTGAGCAATCTTTGCAGCAAAAAGGCAAGCATTTATTGGTTTGTTTGGCGCCTGGAAAGGGCAGCTTTTTTCCTCAAAAGATGCCTTCTAGCTATCGTTATGAAAAGCAATTGCGCAACCACCCGTATTTTGTGAAGGCCCTCCAGGAGGCAAAAATTCCGCTGTTTGACATCCAATCTTGGTTTGAGGCCATGAAACCCCGTGCACCGTATCCTTTGTTTCCTAAAAATGGCATCCATTGGAGCTCCTACGGCGAGTATTTGGTAGCAGATTCTCTGATCCGACGCGTCGGCCACCTGAGCAAACATCCTTTTGCACGGCTGGCCCTACAGCACATCGAAACCACTACGCAGCTGCGCGACCGCGATGAAGACATTGAGCTGGGCATGAATTTACTGCGCAATTTGCCCGACTTTCAGATGGCTTATCCGAAATTTGAAATTGTCAAAAAGATAGATAAAAAAGCCAAGCGCGTGTTGGTAATTGGCGACAGCTTCTTTTATGGAATGTACAACTGGGGAATCATGGAGCAGGTATTTGCAGATGGCCAGTTTTGGTACTACAACAATGAAATTTTAGTGCCAAAAGCGCCGACCAGGTTGGTAGAAACCTTGCCTCATTACAGACGAGAAGTCGAAAAGTTTGATGTAGTGGTGTTGTTACTCACCGAAGCCAATTTACCTAGATTTGGCTTCGGGATGCAACAAGCTTATTTAAGGAAATAACCTTAAGTGAGTGCTTAAATGTGAGTGCTTAAGCGAGTGGGGGTGTAACCTTCGGGATGATTTTCACATTGAGTGCTACCCAGCCTTTTTGACCACGGCTTTTGTCGAAGGTGACTTCGTCGCGTTCTGCGATTGGAGCTGAGAGATTGGCTGCGTGTACAAAGATGTTTTCGCCACTGGCTTTGTCTTTGATGAAACCGTAACCTTTTGAGTCGTTGAAGAAGATGACAGTTCCGGAGTCAGACGCTTCGTCTTCGTCGCTTTCTTCGCGGCGTGGAATGCCAATTTCAATGCTTTCTGCATCGATTTCTATGCGTGTGCTTGGATCTACTGGAGCGTCTACGATGCGGCCGTATTCATCTACGTAAGCCATCATGCTGTCTAGTCCGCCGCCGCTAGCATTGGATTTGCGCTCTTCAGAACGAATTAATTTTTCTTTTTTCTTTTTTGCTTTGAGTTTTTCTTTTTCCTTCTTGGAGAAGGTTTCTTTGGATTTAGCCATTTATTTGCGTTAAGAGAATAAGTGCCATGAGCAAAGTAGGAAGGGAGGCAACTTACAAGACGCAGGCGGATTTGACTGCAAAGATACAAAAAACTTACTGATGACGCTTGGTCGGTTGCCAAACAGAGGAGCGAATGCCGCCAAAAAATCTAAAGAGGCCAATAAGTAAGGCTAAATTCATGCTGACAAAATGAATGACAAAGCGCAGCCAAACTAAATGAACACCGCGCTTGCGTGCAAGGTAGTCCACCGCGAAAGCTATAGGTATCAAAAGCAAACCAAAATACAAAATCTCATAGAACAGAGAATGCTCGTGCTGCTGTACAATTTGGAGCGCCATGGCCACCAAAAAGACCGGCAGTATCCAGCGCAATACTTTATGAGAAAAGAACGAGAAGGAAACCCAATTGAACTTGAAAAGCAAGGGCCAAAAACGGCGCAGGTTCTGAAAATTGCCCGATGAAATCCGGATTTTGCGCTTGAATTCAATAGCGAGGTCGTTGGAGACATCTTCCAATACGATCGCTTCGGTTTGCGTGACACTCCGCAGGCCTTTCTCGATGCAGATCATGTTGATGTAAAAGTCATCGACCAAAAAATGCGCAGGAATCGGTTCAAAACACTGCTTTCTAAAGGCAAAACAACCGCCAAATGGGCCCATCATGGCACCCCAAAGTTTTCCTTCGGCTTCTTTGAGCAATACTTCACCGGCAATATAAGTCGATTCAGGTACCGAAATGCCCGTATTCTTGAGGCCGTAGTGCTTCATGGTGCTGTCTACCAATCCGATTTTTGGGTCGCTAAACGGTGCTTGCAAATGCAATAAGGTGTGCTCGGTAAACAATACATTGGCATCGGTAAGCACAATAAGCGCGTGCTGCGCCTTCGGAACAAGCGCATTGACTATCTTGATTTTGCCCTGTCTTTCTTTGAAATCAAAAACTTGGCAGGCGGCAAATTTGCTTTGGTATTCTTCGGCAATAAGTGCACTGAGGTCCGAGCTTGCGTCAATACCAATCAAGATTTCAATCAGTTCTTGCGGATAAGCGCTTTGTAGAATGGAGTCTAGTTTGTCTCGGAGCACTTTCTCTTCGTTATGTGCAGCGATAATAATGCTAAGGGCAGGAAGTGTGCTATTTGTTGTGTACGTTTCTTGGGGGGCACTTTTTTGAAGCAAATACTTCAGTAAAAAAGGATACAGTATATAGCTGTAAAGTAAAGAGATCAGACCAACAATAAATAAAAACTGGAGCATGTAGCAATATTAGCGATTATTTTGAAGTTCTTCGAGCATTTGCAGCAGTTGTTTTTGTACTTGTTTGGCTTCAAAATGCTGTTCAAAATAAGTGGTGGCAAATTGAGCGCGCTGCTCAAGTGCTGCTTGGTTTTCAAGTAAGTTGGAGATTTCGGCCAAAAACGTTTCGGCGTGGTCATGGCGTAGCTCTTGCGCAAATCCGGGTAGCCCGTCTGCTGATTTATTGCTAAACACAATTGGCGCCCCCACGCTCATGGCCTCTAAAATTTTCATTTTGACGCCAGAACCAGACTGCAAGCACCCTACAAAAATACCGTGTTCGGCAATGAATTGTTTGGCGTCGGGCACAAAGCCATGAATTTGAACACCAGGTCTTTGCCAATGCTTGAAGCCATCTGAACCTTTTCCAGCGATGTGAAAAACAATTTGAGGATGCGCAGCACTTAAGACTGGGAAAATGTTGTCTAAAAACCAGTCTACAGCTTCAATATTCGGAATCCAATTAAACGCACCTAAAAAGCAGAGTTGAAACGGTGCTTTGGTGGAGCTTTGAAGCGGTTTAGAAATAGAGGAAGGCAGGTAACGACACGCCGTTAAGGTTTGACCTTCAATAATGCCGAGGTCTGTATCGGAAATGGCTAAAATGAGGTCGAGGCCGCCTTGGTCTTCACTCCAAATACTGCGCTCTGCCCATTTGAGCGAATAGGCGAGTTGTTGCAAGTACCATTTCTTCAGGATGAATTTGGTATTGATCGCGAGGTCTTTCCAGATTTGGTGCTCAATGTTGTGCGCTCTGTAAATGAACTTTGCTTTTGAATAAGGCCTTAAAGAACGGGCATAAACCGCGGCAAAAAGGCTTTCAAAGATGACAAAATCAAAAGCGGCATTTTTGAGTTCTTTTTGAAGTTGCTGCAGAATAGCCTGATCCTTGAAGCGCTTCAAATTGTAAGATTCCTGTTTGAGTAGACTGATACTCGCCCCCACAAGCGTTACATTGGTGCGAATCGGGTAGTGCTTCACGCAAAGTTTTTCATTTACCGGAAAAGCCTCCGCTTCAAAAGGGTGCTTAGCGGTAGCGAGCGTATGGTAATGGACTTGCGCAACTTGCTTCAAAGAGAGTAAATCTTCGAGCAGCCTGGCCATTGCCAGACAGCCGCCATCTAAAATGGGATAAGGTGGTTTATGACTTAAAACAAGTATTTTCAAGAGACTATTATTAAATAGCTAGCGCTTTTTTAGTTAAAAAGATGGCCACAGGCGTAAACACAACAGCAGCCATCCACATGCCCACAAACGGAGCTACCGTTCCGGTATCGGCCAAATTGGCACCTACTGAACTCAGGATAAAGTAGAGCATGAAAATGAGTGCTGCAATGACAACAGGCGCGCCAAAACCACCTTTCTTAATGAGCGCACCAAGTGGAGCACCTACAAAGAAGAGCACCACAATAGCGTAGGTGAGGGCAAATTTGCGATGAAACTCTATCCAGTAGAGGTCGATTTCGCGGTCGAGGGTTGTTAAAAACTGTTCTTGATTGGCTAATTGCTGCTGATTGCGCCTGATTTTAGACAGCGCCAATTGATAGCTCAGTTGTTTGTCGTTGGTGCCTAATTTATTGAACTGAACAGGCTCAATGGGCCCGTTGGGGTTTGCGGCAATACCCGGGTCGTGGAGGTTTACTTTTGGAAGCTTTTGATTGAGACTTAGAAAGCCGAGTGTGTTTTGCTTGACAAAATTGGCGAGCAGCCGTTCCTTTTTAATAGCGATCGAATCGATGGCTTCATTGATCTGAAATACATTGAGCATTTCGTATTTATTGGTGAGCAGGTCTTCTTTGGAGCGGTTGAGGCCGAGCCCATCTAAATCTAGCTTGTACACACCTTGATCGAAGGTAGAAACCCGCGAGGCGCGCCCAGAAGGATTGCTGATGGTGTTGTTGGGCAAGTACATTGGGTTCTGCAGATCGAGCTCCTCTAAAATACTGCCTTTTTTGAGGTCCAAGAATATATAGCGCCCATTAACCGATTTATAGACATCGGCTTCATTGGCCCGAACGGTGCGCAATTGGGTTGGTTGGGTGTAGTCGTGGATAGTGACACCAATGCAATGATTGCCCTGGAGAGAGTCTACTTTGATGGCATAACCTTCAAAATTCCTGGTATAGACCTTTGGGGTGAGTATGGTGGAAATTTTCTTGTTTTGAATGTCGTACATGAGTGTGTGCCACTTGAGGTTGGCAACTGGAATCACGTAGTTCGAAAAAAAGAAGGTGGCGCAGGATAAAAGCAAAACTATGACAATTAAGGGCCTAAGAATGCGCAGTAGCGAAAACCCGCTCGCCTTGAGCGCCGTGAGCTCGTTGTGTTCGGCCAAATTGCCGATGGTCATGAGTGAAGAAAGCAAGATAGCCAAGGGCAAAGCCAAAGGTATAATACTGGCCGAAACGTACATCAGGAGCTCTAAAATGACCCAAACACTGAGGTCTTTGCCCATGAGGTCGTCTATGTAGACCCAAAAAAACTGCAAAATGAGCATGAACACCGAGATCAGGAGCGTCACGATGAAGGGTCCGGTGAAAGACTTAAGGCTAAACTGAACGAGTCGTTTCAAGCGCGTAGTTTGGGCAAATTTAAGCAATAAAGCCGAACCTATTCGGCAAAACGAGCTGTGGATTAGGCGCCGATAATGCGCTTGAGGTCACTGATGGCTTGGTGCCAAAGGGCCGCGCTGCTTTCTTGGTCAGAGGCTGTGGCAAAATCGGTGATGTGTAAAATGACGGAATTGGTCATGGGGTCTACAATATAGGCGAGTTCAAAGTAGGTGTCTAAGCCGTCTTGTTCGTCTTCTAGCCACTGAAAGCGAATTTTGGAGTTCATTTTAAGCTGAACCAAGCGCGCGTGTTCGGCGTTGCCATCCCATTCAAAGGTGTAGATGTCGTCGTTGACTCTGACGTCGTCGGCAAACCAATCGCCAAGGCCATCTGGGGTACTGATCAGTTTGTCAAGTACGCGTGGTGAGGTTTTGAGCAGAAACTCAAGCTTGTATTTTTCTTTCATGGACCCCAAGATTTATTGTTAACTTTGGCATTCTTTAAATTTACAAAAATTTCGCCAATGTCAGCTCAAAATCAATTGGAAAAGCTAGGAAATCAGTTTTTTAAGTACCGCGGTCAGAT
>JBEEKN010000025.1:0-34663 GCA_041168605.1 Bacteroidota bacterium
TTGCGTTGGTTGCAGAAGCACAAGCTGATACACAAACGTAGTTAGGACCACGCAAACCATATTTGATAGAAATATGACCAGCTGCGATATCTGCAATCATTTTTGGAATAAAGAAAGGATTGAAGCGAGGCGTTCCGTCTCCACTAAAATACTCTCTTGCTTCTTCCTGGAAAGTTTTAAGGCCTCCAACTCCTGAACCCCAAATGACACCGATGCGGTCTAGGTTGGGGTTGGACTCAAGCAGAGCAGAGTCTGCCATAGCTTCCGTAGAGGTAACTATGGCATACTGCGAAAATTGATCAAGCTTGCGTCCTTCCTTTTTGTCCATGTGGTCTTCCACATTGAAGTCTTTCAATTCACAGGCGAACTGTGTTTTGAAAAGAGCAGCATCAAATTGTTTGATGGGTGCGGCACCACTTTTGCCCGCCATTAAGCCATCCCAGTATTCTTGTACTGTGTTGCCTATTGGCGTAAGTGCACCGAGACCTGTTACAACAACTCTTTTTAATTGCATACCCGTTAACTAAAAGGAATAGTGGGAATTATTAAACGTTCGCTTCGATATAAGCAATAGCGTCACCAACTGTTTGGATACCTTCTGCTTTATCGTCTGGAATAGAAATGTTGAATTGTTTCTCGAATTCCATGATTAACTCAACTGTGTCAAGTGAATCGGCACCCAAGTCATTGGTGAAGCTCGCTTCGTTAGTTACTTCACTTTCTTCAACATTCAGTTTATCAACGATGATCGCGATAACTTTAGCTTTGATATCAGACATTTTTTAAAATTTAAAGGTTTCAGCTTGCAAAGAAAAAAACTATCGACCAATAAACAAAACTTATCCCCATTTAATTTATCAACACTTCGCGTCTCAAAGCCAAGGAATCCTAGACTATGCTTAACTTTGTAGCCGAAATGCGAGAACAATTAATTCTATTTATTTCCGGAGGAGGCAGCAATGCGCGTCAAATTATCAACTATTTCAATGATAATGAACAAGTTAATGTAGTTGGGGTACTGTCTAGCAAGCCCAATTCTGAGATGGAAGCATTTTGTGAAGGCCAGCGACTTCCTTTCTATAATTTACTCGGAAAAGATTTTTCAGATTACCTTCAGCTTTGCCACAAACTAGGTGCAAACTGGGTTGTTTTAGCTGGTTTCCTCAAAAAAATACCACAAGAATTCATTGCGGCTTTTCCGGATAAGATCATCAACATTCACCCCTCTTTGCTTCCTAACTACGGCGGCGCGGGCATGTATGGGCAAAATGTGCATCGGGCGGTTAGTGCCGCAAACGAAGCTTTCAGCGGCATTAGTATTCATTTGGTGAATGAAGAATTTGACAAAGGAAAGCTCCTTTTTCAGCATGCGGTGGCGCTTCCAAAAAACGCGAATGCAGATGAAGTGGAGCAAAAAGTCAGGTCTTTAGAACAGGCGTTTTTTGCAAAAGACCTCGAAACGTATGTTTCGCACTTTATAAAATAGCCTGCTCCAAAAATTGCGCAAAACGCAAACAATCTTCGTAAGAATTATAAAGTGGTGCCGGCGCAATGCGGATCACGTTGGGCTCTCTCCAATCTGCAATAACCCCTAGGTCTGTTAGGCGGTCGAAAAGCTGACGGCCTTGCCCTTTGGCCAAAATAGAAAGTTGTGCACCGCGAGCGCGTGGGTCTTTAGGCGTAATAATTTCAAATGAGCAGCGCTCCTTGTTTCTTTCCGAAACATCTTCAATAAGGAAAGCTAGATAAGCCGTGAGTTGATCGCGCTTCTGACCAATGCGGTCCATGCCCGCTTCTTCAAAAATTTCTAACGAAGCTAAATGAGCAGCCATGCCTAATACAGGTGCATTACTCAATTGCCAACCTTCGGCGCCCTCAATAGGGTCAAAACCAGGTTCCATCTGAAAACGCACCGCTTTGTTGTGGCCCCACCATCCGGCGAAGCGCGGTAAAGATTTATTATGAGCGTGTCTTTCGTGAACAAACATACCAGAAACGCCACCAGGAGATGAATTCAAGTATTTATAGCCGCACCACGCCGCAAAATCGACATTCCAGTCGTGGAGAGCTAAATTGACATTTCCGGCAGCATGCGCGAGGTCAAAACCTACCACTGCGCCCACTGCATGGCCAGCAGCCGTAATTTTTTGTAAATCAAAATGCTGACCCGTATAATAATTGACACCGCCGATCATGACCAAAGCAAGTTCGTCGCCGAGTTCGGCAATCTTTTGAAGAATGTCTTCTTCTCTCATGAGGTGTTCGCCTGGTCTTGGGCCCACTTCTACAAGCGTTTCGGCAGGCAAGCCATGAAATGCAACTTGTGAAGCCAGCGCGTATTGATCACTCGGAAAGGCTTTTTCTTCACAGAGAATTTTGACGCGCTTTCCTTCTGGTCTGTAAAACGACACCATTAAAAGGTGCAAGTTAGTGGTGAGCGAGTGTGTAACGACAACTTCAATTGGCAGCGCACCTACAATTTTAGCGGCCAGCTGCGTTAAGTTTTCATGGTAAGAAAACCATGGTCTTTTGGCTAAAAAGTGGCCTTCAACCCCAAATTTTGCCCAGGCCTCTAATTCTTCCTGCACATAGCCTGCAGCTGTGATGGGTTGTAAACCAAGTGAATTACCGGTAAAATATACGGGGTTTGGATTGTGAAAAGTCGGGAAATGGAAGCGCGTTCTGAAAGTTGCTAAGGGGTCTTTTTGATCTAATTCTTGGGCGAATTTTAGGGTGTTTTCAAATTTCATATGCGCAGCTTTATTCGTAACTTTATGGCCACAAATATACACAAGAATGAAGACTCCCTCTCCTATCGACCGCAGCCGTTCGGCAGAATTATTCGAAGCAGCTAAAGGATATTTTCCTGGTGGCGTCAATTCTCCGGTGCGCGCTTTTAAGTCTGTAGGTGGTACGCCGCTTTTTATCGCTAAAGGTGATGGCGCGCAAATTTGGGACGAAGACGGCAACCAATTCACCGATTTTTGCTGCAGTTGGGGGCCGCTTATTCACGGTCACAATCATCCTTATGTCTTTGAAAAAATTGTAGCTACACTTCAAAATGGGGCAAGTTTTGGGGCGCCAACCCGTAAAGAAAACGAACTAGCAGCGTTTATGCTCGAGCGCTTGCCATTTATCGATAAAATTCGCTTCACTAGCTCCGGAACAGAAGCCGTCATGAGCGCATTGCGTTTGGCGCGTGGGGCTACCGGTAAAAACAAAATCTTGAAATTTGAAGGCTGCTACCACGGCCACGTAGATGCATTGTTGGTGCAGGCCGGAAGCGGATTGGTCACCTTTGGCACCTCATCTAGTGCCGGTGTGCCCGAAGCATTTGCCAATGAAACCCTCGTTTTGCCACTCAACGATGCCCAAGCACTTACAGCTTGCTTTGAAGCGCAGCACCACGACCTCTCTGCAGTCATTATTGAGCCTATTCCGGCCAACAACGGCTTGTTGCTCCAAGACCTCACATTTTTAAACCTTTTGCGCTCCCTCTGTACAAAATATGGCGTATTGCTCATTTTTGATGAAGTAATTTCCGGATTCAGGGTAGCCTTTGGCGGCGCAGCAGAACTTTACGGCATTACTCCCGATATGGTCACTTACGGTAAAATTATCGGTGGCGGCTTGCCTGTGGGTGCCTACGGCGCTCGAAAAGAAATCATGTCGCATGTGTCGCCCGAAGGGCCAGTTTATCAAGCCGGAACGCTGTCTGGCAATCCAGTTGCAATGGCGGCTGGTCTTGCCCAGCTCGAGTTGTGTGCGGCAGAGGGCTTTTATACCCAGCAAGCAAAACGCACCCAAGCATTTGTAGACAACATCAATACTTTTGCCTTAGCACAGGGCTACCCAATGGAACTCGTTTGCGTGGGTTCTATTTTCTGGTTCTCGTTCAACGGCAAAAAACGCATTACCGCAGCAAATCAAATTGCCAGTGACATGTCCGCATTTAATTTTATGCACCATTATCTTTTGGATGTCGGTGTGTATTTTGGGCCGAGTGGCTATGAAGTTGGGTTTGTGTCTTCGGCACATACCGATGCGCAACTCGACCACGCTGCAACACAAATCAAAGCGGCACTCGCGGCTTTCTATCAAAAGTAATCCCTAGCTTTAGCTCGTGAATTTAGTAACTGGTGCCACCGGACTTCTCGGAAGTCATGTCTTAATTGAGCTTGCGAAGCGCGATAAACCCATCCGTGCGGCATATCGTAGCGATACTAAAAAAGCGGTTGTAGAACAACTTTTTCATTTTTATTTGAAAGAAAATGCCAGTAAAAAATGGCAACAAATTGAATGGGTTCGCGCAGATTTACGCGATATCGATGAGCTCAAATCTATTGTTGAGGGCAGCACAACTATATATCATTGTGCAGCGCTGGTATCCTTTTTCAAAGCAGACTTTGAGGTCTGTATTCAGCAAAACCGTTACGTTACAGCCGATTTGGTCGATTTAGCTATCCAATACGGCGTTCAACACTTTTGTCATGTGAGTTCTACGGCTGCAATTGGCGGCAAAGAGGCGCTAGTCAGCGAAAAAAGCAAATGGCAAGAAGGGGCACAGCACAGCGGTTACGGTATTTCGAAGTTAATGGCCGAAAAGGAAGTTTGGCGCGGCATTGAAGAAGGCCTAACGGCAGTCATCGTGAATCCGTGTGTTATTTTAGGGCCAGCTGCACCCGGTAGCCCTTCTTTACAAATGCTCGACACCGCCAAAAAAGGCTTGAAATTTTATACAAGTGGTGCCAACGCGGTTGTAGACGCCCGCGATGTAGCTTGGGCCATGGCCGAATTAGTTGCTAAAGGTGTGGTGCGTGAACGGTTCTTGGTCGTTGGACCCCAGCAAACTTTTCGAGAATTGTTTAGTGTTTTTGCCCGTAGTCTCGGGAAAACCCCTCCAACCATCAAAGCGCCCAAAACGCTTACTTTGTTTTTTGCTGCCTTTCATGAACTAAGGTGTCATTTAAGTGGCAAACGAGATGGCCTAACCATTGAAACCGCCCGTTCGTCAAACGAAGTATTGCGCTATGACCGCAACAAAATCGAAAAAGAATTGTCTTTTAAATACACGCCGCTGCAAGACATCATCAGCAATATGATCGCCGGGCAGGCATTTATTGAAAAAAACACAACAACTTGAGTCGGAAGCTGATCATTTTCATTGGGATTTTCTATCTCGTTGGGCTGGTGGGCATGTCAATTGGTCCGTATAAGTCCTTTTTTGTTGGCCTTTCGTTTTTTCACCTCCTCCTTTCCTTTGGTATCCTCCTGCTCGGCAGAAAAAAACACAGCGCCAAACTTTGGCTATATATTGGGCTCGCTTTTGCAACCGGCATGACCGTCGAATGGATTGGCGTACATACCGGATATCTATTTGGCGACTATCATTATGGACGTGTTTTAGGGCCAAAGGTTTTTGCAGTTCCGCTGATTATCGGCATCAATTGGGCCATGCTGAGTATCGTGAGTGCTGCACTCCTCTCTTCGCTCAAGCTTGGATTTTGGTTGGAGGTTGTTTTAGCAGCGGCATTGATGGTTTTCCTGGATTTTTTGATGGAGCCCGTTGCCGTCAAGCTCGGGTTTTGGTATTGGCAAGGCGGCCTGATTCCGCGCTTTAATTATGTTTGTTGGTTCTTGACCTCCTTATTTTTACAGTTTGTCTACCGAAAATGGCATTTGAACGAGACAAACAATGTGGGGGTGGCGTTGTTTATTTACATGACCATCTTTTTTACTTTTTTAAATTTTAGCTTATGATGTGGTGGGGTCCGGTTGTTACACTCGCAACTTTTTTTGGGATGGAATTTATGGCGTGGGCAACACACAAATACGTGATGCACGGTATCATGTGGTATTTCCACAAAGACCATCATCAGGTAGAGCCTGGTTTTTTTGAGAAAAACGACGTCTTCTTTCTCATTTACGCCATTCCGTCTTGGCTCTGTATTATGCTCGGTCTCATGAATCAAACGTACTTCCCAGTCTGGATTGGCTTTGGCATTGCCGCTTATGGCTTGGCCTATTTTCTGATCCACGACGTTTATATCCATCGCCGCTTCAAATGGCTGCGCGACATCGAGCACCCTTACTTTTATGCCATCCGCAGAGCCCACAAAATGCATCACAAACATTTGGGTAAAGAACACGGCGAATGCTTCGGTATGCTTTTAGTTCCTTTTCGATTTTACATCGATAGCCGCAAGCAATTCAAAAAACAACAAAACGCATGAGTCTTTACGGCTGGGTCATTTTACTGTCTTTTGCGGGTCCTTTTGCGCTCAGTTTTGATCAAAAGGTAGCCTTCTATAAAGAATGGCGCTTTGTTTTTCTTGCCGCACTTACGGTTGCCGTTCCCTTCCTCATCTGGGACGAACTTTTTACCCAATGGCGCGTCTGGGGTTTTAATCCTAACTACCTCTTGAAGGTTTATCTTGGCCATTTGCCGCTCGAAGAAGTTTTGTTTTTTGTGGTCATTCCCTACAATTTCATTTTCATCCTTAGGGTAATCCAGGCTTACTTTCCAAATAGAAATGAAAAGCGTATTGCGCCCTATTTTGGGTTTGTATTTCTAAGTACCTCCATCATTTGGATCCTGCTTTATAGCAATAATTACTATACTTCTTTAGCCACATTTTTGAGTGCTGGCCTCACTATTCTATTGAGAAAGAAACATTGGTACCAAGATTTCATGTGGGCTTATCTGCTCTGCCTGATTCCATTTTTTATCGTGAATGGCATCCTGACTGGCGCTACAACCCCTGAGCCAATTGTCTGGTACAGTGAGGCTCACATCATTGGTTGGCGCATGATCAGTATTCCTTTTGAAGACCTCTACTACAACTACGCATTGCTCTTGCCACTCACTTGGATCTATTTTTCTTTAAAAAATCGCAAGGAAAATGCGATTAGTGTTTTGAAAAATTAAAAAAATAATTAACTTTGTCGCCCCTAGTGAAGCAAAGGCTAAACAATTATGGGAGTTTCAAGCGAGAATAGCTCAGTTGGTAGAGCACGACCTTGCCAAGGTCGGGGTCGCGGGTTCGAATCCCGTTTCTCGCTCTTTTGAGCTCGAGTGGTGGAATCGGTAGACACGCCGGACTTAAAATCCTGTGGGCATTTGCCCGTGCGGGTTCAAGTCCCGCCTCGAGTACTAAATTGTGAAATTAACCCTTGATTCTTACGGATTGAGGGTTTTTTGTTTTAAATGAATTTACATTTTATCGGGATGTAGCTCAGTTGGTAGAGTACTCGTCTGGGGGGCTAGAAGTCGCAGGTTCAAGTCCTGTCATCCCGACAAAACCCATCAAGAGTTTATTCATTTTCTAAATCTTTCAAATGATGCTCCAAGGCCTTGACCGAAATCTGGATTTCCCAGATCAACAGCCCGAGTGAAATCATCAAAGACAACAACGCTACGCCAAATAACCAAATAGCAGGTTGGTCCAAGCGGACATATAATAAAAACATACTGAGCACGCACAACAACAAACTAGTGATGCCAAATATTTGCATCGAGCGCGTGAGGTAAAGTCTTTTTCTGAGGTTGACGATTTGTTCTTTCAAGATACGGTCATTATGCTGAAGGTATTCTTTATGGAGCGCTCTGATCAAGCTAGCATAAGCCAAAAACCGGTTGGTATAGGCCAACATGATCAATGAAATAGAAGAAAACAATAAGGCAGGAGTGGTTAATGAAAGATGTGGCATTTGACAATACTTTTGGTAATTATTACAATAACAATGATTTGTTGCAAAATGTTGACCTTTGCCTCCTAATTCAATTTAATGGCACTCAAACCTTTCTCTACAACACAATACAACCCCGTTCGGCCAATTACGCTTAAAGGTAAGTTATTGGTGGGGTTGCTGCGCTTGTTATTCAAGATTCGCAAAATTTTAGGCGGTAAGGATTGGTTGCATCCGATGAAAGGGCACCACGAGGATCCGCGCAAGATGACCTTTGCTCAGCAGCTTTACTTTGGCTACAAATATTATTTCCGCGCCATCCTTGAAGGAGATGAAGGCGCAGGGCTCGGACCATACTTTCAAAGTCAAGGAGCGAAATTTCAAAATAAGGACACTTCTGATAGTACCCAAAAAATTACACTCAGCGCTGGCGGAGACCTCATGCCCTACTTCTGCATTACTTCGGAGCAATGCCAAGGCCTTTGGGAAGAAAGCGGAGACTTTTTTTTCGATGCCGACTTAGTGGTCGGTAATTTAGAAACGCCACTGAACCCGAAAAAACCGGCGTCAATTGTGCCGGAGGTCATGCTGAGCAATATGTATTTCAATGCCAACCAAGACATGTTTAATGTTTTCTCGGGGCTTGGCAAGTACAAAGGTTTTGATGTCTTGGCGACAGCCAACAACCATTCTTTGGATCAGGGTGAAGAAGGCGTGGTGCAAACGATTGAATTTTTGGATCAAAAAGGGATTCAACATGTGGGTACTGCTCGATCGGAAAACGAGCGCGATGCCTTTCCAATTGTCGAAAAGAACGGGATCAAAATCGCCTTTTTATCGTATACTTTTTCATTGAACGCCTTGGTTTGTCCGGAAGGGAAAGCTTACCTGGCCAACCACCTGAATTTAAACGAAGCAAACCCAGACTTGTCATTGATTGTGCACCAAGCCCAATTAGCACGGCAAAAAGGTGCTGAATTCTTGGTGGCCTTTTTGCACATGGGTTGTGCGTATCAGCCGTATCCGTCGCAAGTAATTGTGGAGAACATGCACCAAATTTGCGCGCAGACCGGTATAGATTTGGTGCTCGGGGGGCATCCGCACAACGCACAGCCCATTGAGTTTTTAGATATCAAAGATCCGTTTAGCGGGCGCAGCAAACAAAGCACTATTATTTATTCGCAGGGCGATTTTGTGGCTTATGATATCCACAAATGGTGCAAATTGCCATTATTACTGAAATTCGACATTGCTAGGATCAATGGTGAGGTAGTGATTTCAGCTATCCGCGCCAAGCTTTTTTACAATTATGCGCAGCTCAAAAATGGAAAAGTAGAATCTTTGAGATTACTGGACTATACGCGTCTGAGAGAAAATTCAAATATTTTGGCAACTGATCAGCCTGCCCATCGCGAATTTGAAGACTTGAGCTTCTTTGCGGAGGAGTTTTTATTGAAAGGTAATTTGGAGCACTTTTTAGTAAAAGAAGAGCGCGATGGCAAAGGCAATAAACAAGACGCCAATCAGCCTGTTCACGAGTTGTAAAAACCGATCGGTGATGTACGGTTTTAAAAAGGAGGCGCTCCAAGAAATCAGGCACTCCATCAAGAAAATAGCACTCAAGGCACCGGCAAAATAAATGGTGGCTTGGGCTACTTCATACTTAGCAACGGTTTTGAGTTGTGTCGTGACTGCCAACCAACCGATATAGTTTCCGGGATTCAGGATGTTGAGTAAAAAGCCCATTGAGCTGAACTTCAAGAGTTGTTTCTTTTCAGTTTGCGGATAAGCCGCTTTGTCTTTCTTGAGCAAATTCGATAAGCCGTAAAACAATAAAAACAGTGCCCCACAAATACGTACAATCAAATCGGTTGTGCCTCCCGGCGGAATCAGCTCCGCGTTGAACCAACTCAAGGTAATCAGCATTAGGTCAGAGACAATCACGCCCAAGGCGATGAAAATACCTGTGCGAAAACCGTAGTCAATACTGTTTTGCACCAAAGCAAAGAATACCGTTCCGAGCATGACGCTCATCACCATCCCTGTTAAAAAACCATACATCAGTATTTCTGACATGCTTGTTGCTTTTCGATTTGCGGCTCAAAGCTATCTAATTATTTTTTGTTCTGCCATAAAATACCAACTTAATGGTATTTCCGATTGGACACACTAGCTGTACTTTTGCCTCGTTATTTATATTTAATCTAAATAAAATGAAGTGCTTCTCCATTCTTACGCTCCTGCTTCCTTTGCTCTTATTTGCACAGCAACCCAATTCCCCAGACTCACTCCGCACGATAGAAACACAAGGTGTATCCATCATTGGCGTTCAAACTAAATTCATTAGCGGCTCTAGCGCCCGCATGACAAATACCGAATTACAAAAGATGAATCAGGCAGACATCAATAAGGTCTTGCGCAGTATGCCTGGCATTCAAGTGCGCGACGAAGAAGGTTTCGGCTTGCGGCCAAATATTGGCCTGCGCGGCACACCCGTGAACCGCAGCGCTAAAATTACCATAATGGAAGATGGCATTTTGATGGCGCCAGCAGCTTATGCAGATCCGGCGGCTTATTACTTCCCGACTTTTGCACGCATGAGTGGCGTTGAAGTACTCAAAGGAAGCAGCCAAATTAAATACGGGCCATATACCATTGGTGGGGCCATCAATTTACTTTCGACACCTATACCTACTGCTTTTAAAGCCTTTTCCCAAGCGAGCTATGGCAGTTTTGGTGTCAACCAACAGCGCCTTTGGGTGGGCGATACCAAAGGGCAATTCAGCTATTTATTTGAAGTAAATCGCTTGGCTGCAACTGGTTTCAAGGAGCTAGATGGCGGCGGGAACACCGGTTTTGACCGCAGAGATTACCTCGGAAAAGCGCGTTGGCAAAGCAAAAAAACAGCTGCAATCCAACAAAGTATCCAATTCAAAGTGCTGCATACCGAAGAACAAGCCAATGAAACCTATTTAGGGCTCAATTACGAAGACTTTCAGGCGAATCCACTTAGACGATATGCCGGCACACAAAATGACGAACTCCAACTGACACACAACCATTTCATTGTGCAACACAGCATTGCGCCAATCCAAAACCTACAAATCAGCACCAGTGCTTACCTCACCCAAACCTTCAGAGACTGGGGCAGGGCAAATAGCTTTGGGGGCCAGGGCATCAATGCCATTTTAGCCGACAATATAAGTAACAACTCTGGTTATCAAATCATGACTGGGCAAGCGAATGGAGAAGTTGTTTTCAGAAGTGCCGCCCGTAGTTACTTGTCCAAAGGACTTCAAACTACTGCACGCTATCAAATCGAACGCGGGGCACTGCAACACCAAGCAGAACTCGGACTGCGCTTGCACCAAGACCAAGCTAACCGTTATGGCACGCAAAGTAAATACCAAATGACCAACGGACTAATGGTGCTCAGTGATGGCGGCGAAAAGGGCAACCAAGAAAATCAAATTAGAGAAGCCCTTAGTTTGGCGGCGTTTCTCAATTACCAATTGGAGTTCAGAAAATGGAACCTCAATGCTGGCTTTCGACAAGAAACCATCTCACTGGATTTTTTCAATTATGGCACCGCCGACTACGCCCGAACAGGCAGCAACTTAGCCCGCGCCAATAACCAACTGACGGTTTGGCTTCCCGGCGCGAGTTTGTCCTACGAGCAAAATGCCAATAACACATTCTTTTTGGGTGCCCACAAAGGTTTTTCGCCTCCAGGCATGCCAAATACGAGTTCAAATGAACAAGCAAGGTCTGAAGAAGCCATGAATTACGAACTGGGTTATCGTTTCAGTAACCACCACCAAAGCCAAATTCAAGCCGTTCTATTCCGCAGCGACTACACCAATCTCTTGGGCTCTGACAACATCTCTGGCGGCGGACTAGGAACTGGCGAACTCTTCAATGCAGGTAAAGCCCTCGTGCAAGGCCTGGAATTGAGTGCAATGTATCTTATTGAGCTCAAAAAATTGAAAAACCTACACGTGCCTTTGCAAATGAGTTACACCTTTACGCAAGCCAGCTTTTCGGAGACATTTATCAATGGTGGCGGAGACTGGGGCAGCGGACAAATCAATAGCGGTGATCTCATTCCTTTTATTACCCCTCACTTGCTGAGCGGAAGCGTCGGTGTGGAGCAGCAAAACTGGACAGCACTTTTGAGCGCCAATTACGTCGGCAACACCCGTACTACGCCAGGGCAAAATGAATTGGTTGTCGCTACCTCCAATGAAAACTATGCACTGGTTAACTGCATTAAGGGCTTTACAATTGTCGATTTTTCTTTCAATTTTCACTTCAATCAGCAATGGAGTGCTTACGCGACCATTCAGAATTTGTCCAACAACAGATCAATTGTAGCCAATTTACCCCAAGGCTACCGCTCAGCACTGCCCCGCGCTTTGTTGCTCGGCATCAAACTAAAGCTCTAATTGACCTTCATCAGTAGTGCTTCTTTGGCACTTTGCAGTGAATTAGGGTCATTTAGACAATAATTCGTAACTTCACGCCTCAATTTTTTGTACATTTAATCGCATGTGGAGTAGAGTCGCCAGTTTTATATTAAGAAATCGCTTGTTCGTACTGGCTATTATCGGTATTATCACCATCTTTTTTGGCTACTACGCCGCTACATCTCTAAAGGTAGACAACCGCTACGGCAACACGCTGCCCAAAGACGACCCTATCCAAATGGACTACGAAAAGTTCAAATTGCAATTTGGTGAAGATGGTTCTACTTTAGTGATTGCTGTTCAGACAGACTCCCTCTACACCGAAGAAAACTTCAAAAAATGGCGTGAACTTGGATACCAAATCCTCAAAATCAAAGGTGTAGACAACGTTGTTTCCGAAGCCACGCTTTTTGGCATCACCAACAACATCAAGAAAAATGAATTTGAAATTCACCGCATTTTTTCCGATACCACTTTTAGAGATAAATCCATAGCAGACGTCCGCAAAGAAATCCGCAAAAACCCAATTTACAGAGGCCTGCTCTACAACGATACCAGCAATGTTTCTTTGTTGATGATCGGCATCGATGAAAAAGTGCTTTCAAATCCAAAAAAATCGGATGTCGTTCTCAAAATTGAAGCACTCGCCGACAAATACGAAAAACACTTCGGAAAAGTCTATTTTGCTGGTTTGCCGCACCTTCGCGTAGTCGTAGGAAAACGCATTGTTTCTGAAATGTATATCTTCTTGGGCCTATCCATTTTAGCATCCTCACTCCTGCTCTTCATCTTCTTTAGATCGCTTTACGTAGTGTTTCTCTGTAATATTGTTGTGGCCATTTCAGTTATTTGGGCTTTGGGCAGTATCGCATTTATGGGTTACGAGCTCTCTATCATTATGGCGCTTGTGCCGCCTCTTTTGATTGTCATTGGCGTTCCCAACTGCGTCTTTCTGATCACCCGCTACCACCAAGAGTACGTACGGCTCGACAACAAAATGCGTTCACTGTTCGTCATGATCAAACGAATTGGTTCGGTTACCTTCTTGACCAACCTCACCACCGCAGTGGGCTTCGTTACCTTTACTAGCTCTGATAAACTCGGCCAATTTGGTGTAATTTCCAGTTGGAATATCATGGTTGTTTTTGTGCTTTCGCTAGCCATTATCCCCATTTTTGCCTCTTTTGCCAAGCCGCCAAAACCACGACACCTCAAGCACCTCAGCCGCGTATACTCTCAAGGATTTATTGAAATTATCGTCAAGATTGTTACCAAATACCGACCTTGGATTTACGCCTCTTCCGTCTTGCTTGTGATTTTCAGTATTTACGGCATGACCAAAATTATTTCGACCGGTAACGTCACCAGTGATTTGCCTTCAGACGACCCGATTTTGGTTGACCTCAAATTTGTTGAACGCAATTTCGGCGGATCCATTCCATTCGAAATTACCGTAGACTACAAAGAAAAAGGAAGGCTCTTCAACGCTGAAACGATGCGCAAAGTAGAAGAGATTCAAAGTGTCTTTGCCAAAGACACGCTTTTTTCAAAAAGTATTTCCTACGTAGACCTCATCAAATCGATCAACATGGCTTATCATGGCGGTGACCCAAGTAAATACACCCTCATTTCTAGCCGAGACAAACTTCGCCTCAAAAAATACATCGACAAACTCGACATGAGCAGCCTCAACGGCGGTTCTATCTCGCTTAAAAACTTAGTTGACACCAGCAAAACCACCTTGCGCATTCGCATGCAAATGAAAGACCTCAGCGTAGACAAAGTGGGGCCAGCGCTCGATTCACTCAAAATTAAAGTCAACAACATCCTCAATCCAGATCAAAACACCCTGGACCGTCTTTACACTAAGATTGCAAAAGGCAATACGTCAGCTCTAGATAGCATCATCTATGAACACACAGGGGTATTCAATAGCCTCACCGCAATTGTATCTAACGGTAACGACCAAAAACAGATGGCGCTCGACATGGACCCAGAAAAAATCAAGTCTTACGCCGGCACGCCTCAATTCAATAAAAACCTCAAAAAAGCAATTGACGCAGAACAGTACGACCTCATTTTTACCGGTATTAAAGTTGTGCACACAGAAGGCACCAAATACCTGTTTGTGAATTTATTGCAAAGTCTCATTTTTGCGATCATCTCTATTGCCATCATGATGGCCTTCTTGTTCCGCTCGCTGCGCATCATTATGGTCTCCATGATTCCGAATATCATTCCTTTGCTCTTTACAGCTGGTATCATGGGTTATTTTCAAATACCGCTCAAACCATCAACCATTCTCGTATTTGGTATTGCGTTGGGAATCACTGTAGACAACGCCATTCTCTTCCTTGGAAAGTACCGCAATGAGCTCAAACAACATGGTTGGGATGTCCGCTTTGCAATTCTGCACTCTTTGCGCGAAACCGGCTTAGGTATTTTCTATACGTCTGTGATTTTATTCTTTGGCTTCTTGATGTTTGTGTTCTCTCAGTTCGGTGGCACCAAAGCGCTGGGGCTTCTGGTCTCGATTACCATTATGGTGGGCATGGCGACCAATTTGATCATCTTGCCAGCACTACTTTTAACGCTCGAACGCAAATTCAGCATGCGCTCTTTCCAAGAACCTTTCTTTGATATCTACAACGAAGAAACAGACTACGATATCGATAAACTCGAAATCGAGTTTGCAGAAGAAGAAGACAATAAGTAAGGATTAAACGCTTAAGTATTAAGCGTCGGTGAGCTTCTTGACCATCGTCAGAATGGTAGCTAAAGCAACGGTTTCTCCGGTTTCGTCATAGACATCTACCAAAAACTTCACAATACCTTTTGCGATATCTTCTTCGGAGCGCTTCTCTTGGTCTATCTTTTCTTTGACGGTAAAACGCACACCAATTGTAGCTCCCGGATAAACAGGCTTGGTAAAACGCGCGTCTTCAATGCCGTAGTTCAATAAAACTGGGCCTTTCTTCGGGTCTACAAATAAACCAGCGGCCTTAGATAAAATGAAATAACCGTGGGCAACGCGGCGCTCAAAAATGGTTCCTTCCAAAGAAGTGGCATCCATGTGCGCATAGAAGTTGTCGCCAGAAACATTTGCAAAATTGACGATGTCGGCATCGGTTACCGTATGCTTATGCGTAAATACAGTTTCGCCAACGACCAACTCTTCAAAATGTTTTCTAAAGACGTGTGGTTGCGCTTCAGGCATGGCTGAGCCGACCTGAAACTGCTGTGTAATCGCGGTAATCGTGCTTGGGTGACCTTGGATGGCTGTGCGTTGTAAATAATGCAGTACGCCGCGTTTTCCGCCCATTTCTTCGCCGCCACCAGCTCTTCCTGGGCCGCCGTGAGTAAGTAAGGGCATTGGCGAGCCATGGCCTGTGCTTTCTTTGGCGCAATCTTTATTGAGAACAAGGATGCGGCCATGCATACTGGCGGCACCCACCACGTATTCAACTGCTTCAGCATTGCTTGGCGTCACAATTGAAGAAACCAAAGAGCCCTTGCCCATTTTGGCAAGTTCGATGGCTGCTTCCATGTCTTTGTAAGGCATGATGGTGGCAACAGGGCCAAATGCTTCGATGTCGTGGACAGCCGTTGCAGTGAATGGATTTTCATTGCGGAACAATACCGGCGGGAAAAATGCACCCGCTTCTTTACTGGCGCCCAATACTTCAAAATCGTCTAAATTCCCGAAGACCATTTGTTGCGATTGTGCGAGCAAGTCAACGTTTGCGCGCACTCTTTCTACTTGTAATTTGGTAGCCAATGCGCCCATGCGGACGCCCTCTACTGATGGGTCGCCTATTTTAGTGGTGGCCAAACGCGCAGCAATTGCGCCCTGCACCTCATCCAATAAATTTTCAGGAACAATTATGCGGCGAACTGCCGTACATTTTTGACCTGCTTTGATTGTCATTTCTTTGACGCATTCTTTCACGAATAAATCAAATTCTTCGGTTCCGGGAACAGCAGCTTGCCCAAGTACCGTAGCATTGAGGGAGTCTGCTTCTAAATTAAAGCTCACGCTCTGTTCGGAAATGCGCGGCAAACCTTTGAGCAACTTTCCAGTTGCCGCACTTCCGGTAAATGTAACGACGTCTCTTGCGTCTACGCTATCTAAAATTCCGCGCCCAAGGCCGCAAATGAGTTGCAAAGCACCCTCTGGCAATATTTTAGAATCGATGATATCGCGCACCATGACTTCTGTCAAGAAACAAGTGTATTCTGATGGCTTCACCACTGCTGGTACACCCGCCATAAGATTGACCGCAATTTTTTCGAGCATCCCCCAAATCGGGAAATTGAAAGCGTTGATATGAACAGCGACACCTTCTTTAGGCACCATGATGTGATGGCCAATGAACGTTCCGTTTTTTGACAACGGGGCCGCAGTACCATCTACATAATAAGGAAGATCCGGAAATTGACGGCGCAAGCTTGCGTTGGCAAATAAGTTGCCGATACCACCTTCGATGTCTATCCAAGAATCAACTTTTGTAGCGCCAGTGAGCGCTGAAATCTCATAATACTTTGCTTTGCGCTCCATTAAAAACAAAGCCAAGGCCTTGAGCATGCGGCCGCGCTCTTGAAAAGTCATTTTACGCAGCGCGTAGCCTTTTTGTCTGGCGTAGGTCAGTACCTCGCTAAAGTCAAGGCCCGCACTAGATGCCTCTCCAAATTGTGCGCCCGTAAGTGCATTGTACAATGGGGTCTCTACTCCTTGGCCATCGACCCATTGTCCGAGAACATAATTTTGAAAACGTTGCATAGCAAATTATTTGATTAACCAACGGACTAAGTCAGCACCATTGGCGTAGATCATCAATGAAAGCAATAAGAAAATTCCAATGTATTGTGCCACCTCTAACACTTTTTGAGGCGCCTCTTTACCGGTGATCATTTCGTAAAGAAGGAAAACAACGTGGCCGCCGTCGAGTGCCGGAATCGGTAAAATATTCATGAAGGCCAAAATAATAGACAACAAAGCCGTGGTGAGCCAGAAAGTATGCCAGTCCCAAAGTGGTGGAAACATATTGCCAATTGAAGCAAAGCCACCAATTTGCGTCGCGCCTTTTTTGGTAAAGACAAATTTGAATTGACTCACGTAGTCTGCTAAAGTATTGTAACCGTAACCCATACCGATACTCAGGCTTTGCCCAAAACCGTATTTTTTCTCGGAAAGTGCTTTTTGATCGATGAACTTAGAATTGGTTAAAATACCAACTGTTCCGTTTGACTTCACTTTTACATCTAGCGTAAGTGTGTCTTTGGCATTGCCATTTCTAGCTACTTTGATGGCTACTTTTTGATTTTTGTGTTGAAAAAGCGCCGCTTGAAACTCATCATAAAACCGAATATTTTGGCCGTTGACCTCATAAACGATGTCTTTGGACTTTAAGCCAGCGCGCTTTGCCGGCGACTCTTTGCTCACCTCCGCCACTTCCAATGATTCCGAACGCAAATTAAATGCTGGAAAGGCTCCGGCTTGAAATAATTGGTGGTCGATATCTTGTGGAAGCTGAATGTTTTGTTTTTTGCCGTCGGGGTGCTCTACTTGAAGAGAGCGGGCGCCGCGCAACAAAATTGCCTTGTTGATCTCGTCGAGATTGAGTGGTTTTTTGCCTTCGACAGTTAATACTTTATCACCCGAATGAATGCCGTATTTAGACAAATAGGGATGCACACCTAAACCAGCCTGCAACTTATTCTGATCGAGCGTTAACTGGCCCCATGTAAAAACAACGCCAATATAAATAATAAAGCCCAACACAAGATTGACCGTTACACCACCGATCATGATGATGAGGCGCTGCCAAGGTTTTTTGCTTCTGAACTCCCAAGGTTGTGGTTCATTTTTGAGTTGTTCGGTGTCCATTGATTCGTCGATCATGCCCGCTATTTTGACATAACCTCCGAGCGGAACCCAACCAATTCCCCACTCAGTGGTGTCTGGATCTTCAGACCATTCGCTCGGCGAAGACTTACTGAACCAAGATTTTTTCTTCACGCCATTCACGCGTTTCCAGCGGAAAAACGAAAAATACGGATTGAAAAAAAGATAAAATTTCTCGACACGGGTCTTGAATAATTTTGCCGGTATAAAATGACCGAACTCGTGAAGCGTAACGAGAATTGCCAGAGAGGTAATGAGCTGAGCTGCTTTGATTAGAATTTCCATTTTGTCTATTAAGAGTTACAAAGATACCTTAAGTTTGTTAGTGTGCCTCAAGCCAATTCGGCGCTGTTTTCATTTCGACCTCCATCGGTACTTCCATGGCCACAGCATCTTCCATCGCTTTTTTGACGAGTTGTTGCATTTGATCAATTTCGTCCTGATGGACATCAAATACAAGTTCATCGTGTACTTGCAAAATCATTTTTGATTGCAGGTTTTCCTTGCTCATGGCTTTGTGTACAGCCACCATGGCCAACTTGATGATGTCTGCAGCCGAACCTTGAATGGGTGCGTTAATGGCATTTCGCTCGGCAAAACCACGCACTACTGCATTGGCAGAATGAATGTCTGGCAAATAACGGCGGCGCTTCAAGATGGTTTCTACATAGCCCAGTTCTCTTGCTTGCGCAATGACTTTATCCATGTAGGTTTTGATGGTGCCGTATTGGTCAAAATAGGCGTCGATAATGCCTTTAGCCTCTGTACGCGAAATTTGTAGATTTTGGGCCAAGCCAAAAGCACTTTGGCCATAAATGATGCCGAAGTTGACGGCCTTGGCCGCGCTGCGCTGTTCTCGGGTTACCTCATCTAAAGGCGTGTGAAAAACTTGTGCAGCCGTGGCCGCGTGAATGTCGTGACCGCTTTTAAATGCGCTGATCATGTTGGGGTCGCCGGAAAGGGATGCAATAATGCGCAATTCTATTTGAGAGTAGTCTACGGCCATGAGCTGAAAATCGGCCGAACGGGCTACAAAAGCACGACGGATTTCTCGGCCTTTAGCAGAGCGCACCGGGATATTCTGCAAATTGGGGTTGTTCGAACTCAGGCGCCCCGTAGCGGTTACGGTTTGCATGAAATTCGTATGAATGCGGCCGTCAATCGGGTCGCAAAGTGTAGGAAGCGGATCGACGTAGGTACTCTTGAGCTTGCGCAATTGGCGGTACTCTAAAATATGGCCGATGATGGGGTGGTCGTTTTCGTGCTTTTGAAGGACGTCTTCTGAGGTGGCGTACTGACCCGTTTTGGTCTTTTTGGCCTTGCTAGAAATTTGTAGTTTTTCAAAAAGGATTTCGCCGAGTTGTTTGGGTGAGTCGATATTGAAGGCCCCACCTGCGAGCTCTTTGATTTGTTGGTCGAGCTCAATAAGGCGTTCGTCGAGCTCTTTTGAAAACGCATGAAGCGCTGCTGTATCGATGGCAATTCCTTCTTGTTCGATATCCTTGAGCACCGTTACTAGCGGCATTTCGACATCGTAAAACAAGTGGTGCAAGTGTGGTTTTTCGATTTCCGGCTCGAGTAGTTTCTTGAGCTGAAAAGTGATGTCGGCATCTTCGCAAGCGTAATCTTTGATTTGTGCTGGCGTGAGGTCAGCCATATTACCTTGGTTCTTGCCTTTTTTCCCGAGGAGCGTTTCAATAGAAACCGGCTGGTAATTGAGGTAATAAGTAGCCAGAAAATCCATGCTTTGCTTAGACTCCGGATTGATCAAGTATTGGGCAATCATGGTGTCAAACAGCGGGCCCTTGAGCTCAATGCCGTAACGGTGCAAGACCTTTAAGTCGTATTTCAGGTTATGGGCAATCTTCTCAATGGAGATGTCTTCGAAAACCAATGCGAATTCATGAACAATTGCCTTTGCAGCTTCAAAATCATTGGGGACTGCTACATAGAAAGCTTCGCGGGCTTTATACGAAAAAGAAAAACCAACTAAGTCGGCATGCAGTGCATCTATGGAGGTCGTTTCGGTATCAAAGCAAACCTCGCTCTGCACAAGCAACAGCGCGAGCAATTCTTTGCGCTCCTCTGCGGAGGTAATCAGGTGATAACTCGGTTTTTCGGTGGCAATTGTTTTGTAGTTGGCAGTTTGCGCGGCTTCTTGGGGCTCGAGCATACTTTGCATGCCAAATAAATCGAGCTGCGCTTGCTCTTTTGTCGACGCCGTTTGTGTCACGACAATTTCTTCGCCGATCACGCGCTTGGCTAGCGTTCTGAACTCTAACTCTGTAAAAATATCCTTGATGGCGTCTGCATTGACAGGGCAGATTTCTAAGTCTTCTTCATTGAATTCTACGGGCACATCGCGGATGATTGTCGCCAAGGATTTGGACATCAGGCCTTGCTGCTGAAAATTCTCTACGTTTTCTTTTTGCTTGCCTTTGAGCTCGTGCACATGGGCAAACAAACCTTCCATGGAACCGTATTTAGCAACCAATACCTTAGCGGTTTTTTCGCCAATACCTGGTATACCTGGTATGTTGTCAGAAGCATCGCCCCACAAGCCTAAGATGTCAATAACTTGGATGGGGTTGGTAATTTCAAACTTTTCACATACTTCCTTCACACCCATGATTTCTGGTGGGTTTCCGCCTCTGCCGGGCTTGTACATGAAAGTCTGCGGGCTCACGAGTTGGGCGTAGTCTTTGTCGGGGGTCATCATGTAGGTGATGAAGCCTCTTGGCTCGGCTAACTTGGCTACCGTTCCAATGACGTCGTCGGCTTCAAAACCTGCAACTTCCAAAATGGGAATATTAAAGGCCTGAACAATTTGCTTGATCGGCTGGATCATCGAGCGGATGTCTTCGGGCATTTGTTCGCGCTGCGCTTTGTATTCAACGTATTCTTCTTGGCGCTGCGTAGAGCCGCCGGGTGGGTCAAAAACAACCGCAATGTGCGTGGGTTGCTCCGTTTTTAGGATGTCTATCAGTACGTTGGTAAAACCAAATGCAGCCGATGTATTTTCACCTTTTGAATTGACGCGTGGGTTTTTGGCAAATGCAAAATACGCTCTATAAATGAGCGCATAAGCATCGAGTAAAAATAGTTTTTTAGGTGCGGCGGGTGTCAGCATCAGAAAGTAGGAAAGTAAGGTATAAACTGTGCGGGTTCTATTTGTGTTTCTTCAGAGATGGGTAGTGTTTTATACAAAAAGAAGACACCAACAGATGGGTAGCCGCTGATTTTGACTTGCACGGTGGCTTTTTTAGTGGCTTTGTAGGCCGTTGTCATGAACCCAGGCTCCGGAATCACGCGCAGCGGTACTTTGAGAACAGATTCGCGATGCGCCTTTATTTTAATCGGCTCATCTATGTATAAATTACCGACTTTTTGCTGATCGATAAAAAGCTCAAAACTTCCGGGCTTCATTTTGACAGGTACCCACAAATTATTTTGGACATGAAAACCAGCTTTGCACTTGATCAGTTGGCCGGTGAATTGTTCCATTTCCGTGCCGTCAAAACTCATCAATTCAAGGGGCTCATCTAAGCTTTTGCATGAAACCAAAGAGAGTAATAAAGCAAAAATAAATAGTTGTTTCATGCTTAGATTTGACTGAAATTCTGGAAGAAATAAGGAATGGTTTCAATTCCTTTATAGAAATTGAACAAACCATAATGCTCGTTGGGGCTATGAATGGCATCGCTATCCAAACCAAATCCCATTAAAATCGTTTTCAATCCCAATTCTTGTTCAAACATGGCAATGATTGGAATACTGCCGCCGCTGCGTACTGGAATGGGTTTTTTGCCAAATGTTTTTTCATAGGCCTGGCTTGCCGCTGCATATGCCGCAGAGTCGGTTGGTGTCACTACTGGTTGGCCACCGTGGTGAGGGGTCACTTTTACGCGCACACTTGCGGGCGCTATTTTTTCAAAATGTGTTTGAAAGAGTGCCGTGATTTCTTCTGGATCTTGGTCCGGGACCAAGCGCATCGAAATTTTAGCGAATGCTTTTGAGGCAATAACGGTTTTGGCGCCTTCGCCGATATAGCCGCCCCAAATGCCATTTACATCGAGCGTTGGTCTGATAGATCCGCGCTCCATGGTGCTGTAACCCTTCTCGCCGTATGTGGCAGCGATATCGAGCGCAGCGCAGTATGCTTCTTCAGAAAAAGGTGCTTTGGCCATTTCGGCGCGGTCTTCTTCTGAAAGGTCTACTACTTTGTCGTAAAAACCTGGAATAGTGATGCGCATGTTTTCGTCATGTAAACTAGCGATCATTTGTGTGAGCGTATTGATTGGGTTGGCTACACAACCGCCATAAAGACCTGAATGTAAATCTCTGTTGGGGCCCGTTACTTCTACCTCAACATAACTCAAGCCGCGCAAACCTGTCGTTACCGAAGGCGTGTCGTTGGAAAGCATGCCGGTGTCGGACACTAAAATGATATCTGCCTTGAGTTTGGCTTTGTTTTCCCTCACAAAAATAGCGAGGTTGGGGCTGCCCACTTCTTCTTCGCCTTCGATCATGAGTTTGACATTGCAAGGTAATTCTTGCGCCTGAAGCATTGCTTCTACAGCCTTGACATGCATAAAAAATTGTCCTTTGTCGTCGCAGGCACCGCGGGCAAAAATAGCGCCCTCAGGATGAATCGGGGTGGTTTTGATTACAGGCTCAAAAGCTGGGCTATGCCAAAGTTCGAGCGGATCTGCTGGCTGTACATCGTAATGACCATAGACCAAAATAGTTGGCAAACTTGGATCAATTATTTTTTCGGCATAGACAATTGGGTGCCCAGCCGTTGGAATCACCTCTACTCCGTCCAAGCCAATTTCATTTAAATGGGTGGCTAAATGGGTGGCGCAAGCGGCAACATCACCTTGGTAATTAGGATCTGCAGACACGGAGGGGATTCTTAAAAGTGCAAATAATTCGTCGACAAATTTTTGCTTATTGCTTTGGATGAATTGTTGTGTTTTTTCCATAAAAGTTCTATGCTTCAAAGTTGCGAAAAATCGCGGTGTTTTGTTGCGTCGTAGTTTATATTAATTTTGTTATGCAACTTTTTTGTGATTATTGACGTCTAAACGACAACTTGCGCATATGAAACATATACTACACCTCGTTTTTTTATTTTCAATTGGGTCTTTGCTCGCACAGCCCATTGCAGTTTCAACCACCCAAACTCCCCAACAATTAGTAGACAACGTACTACTTGGTTTTGGTGTAACCGCCTTTAACGTCACCATCAATGGTAATCCAGCTTTGGCCAATACAGCCCAAGGAAACGTAGGGTATTTCACCAACACCAACCCCGCTTTTCCAATTAGCAACGGATTGGTTTTAACAACAGGTAACGCATCTGCTGCCATTGGACCAAATGCCAGCACCTCATTTACCAACAACAGCCCTGCAACCTCCAGCGTGGCTTCAGACCCACACCTCAACGATATTGCAGCGGGTGGCGTAACCAACGGTGTTGTTTTAGAATTCGATTTTATTCCGTCCGGAGACACCCTCGTCTTCAATTACATGTTCGGCTCAGATGAATACCCTGAGTTTTCTCCGTCTACCTTCAACGATGCGTTTGGTCTATTTTTATGGGGGCCGGGTATCTCCGGAACTTACGTGTTGCCGGGTTATCCAAATGGCGGCGCCAATATTGCCACCATTCCGGGCGGTATTCCCGTTACCATCAACAACGTAGGCGATGTATCCAACACCCAATATTATGTGTTCAACGAAGCGAGCTCAACACTTACCTACGGTGATGCCATTCAATACGACGGCACCACTGTATTGCTTACTGCTGCAGCGAGTGTGCAATGCAACCAATTGTATCACATCAAATTAGCCATTTCTAATGTAGGTGACCAATCTTATGACTCTGGCGTGTTCTTAGAAGCTGGTTCATTTAGTTCTTCGGCGGTTGATGTTGCCGTTGCTACTGTATCTGGCGACACCACCATTATTGAAGGTTGTACTTACGCAGATTTTATCTTTACCCGCCCTCCAGGACAGGTAAACGACACCCTTATCATCAACTACACCATTGGTGGTGTAGCACAACAAGGCATTGACTACAATACTTTGCCGAATCCAATTACCTTCTTGCCTGGTGAAGACACCGTTATCATCAACCTCACGCCTACACAAGACGGCATCAACGAAGGTTTTGAATCAGTTGTGATCACCGTACAATTGATCAACCCATGTGGTGATACCATCACCTCCACCGGTACGATTTATATAGGCGAGGGCCCGATTATCAACATCACCGGCAACAACCCAACCGTTTACTGTGCCACAGACAGCGTTTGGCTGGCGGCTAGCGCCTCGGGTGGCTATGCCCCTTATGATTATGAATGGGAAAACTTAGCTGGCATGAGTCTCGGCACCAACGACTCCATATCTGTTGGTATAGGCCAAAATGGCACCATGTACTATTTAGTGACCGCCACAGACAACTGTAACTTTACACAAACCGATACCGTCACCGTTACCATGAACCAAACACTTGCCATCGACACCATTTATGTGGGGCCGTCAACTTGTGTGCCGTCTGGTTATGTTTCTGTTCAAGCATCGGGTACGCAAGGTGTGCCGCAATACAACTGGACCGGCCCAGGGCCAAATGGCTTTATCGACGCGTCTGTTTGGCAAAATATTCCTTCAGGTTGGTACTATATTACCATTCAAGACAACGTGTGTACGGTTAGTGACAGCGCGTTTGTAGATGTGCTTGACCCACCAGTAGCTGAATTCAGCGCAAGTGTCACTGAAGGGTGTGCTCCGCTCAGCGTCACGTTCACCAACACCAGTCAGAACGCGAGTGCCTACAGCTGGAACTTTGGCGACGGACAAACCGGCAGCAGCAACGACCTCAGCGCACAAAGCCATGTGTTCGATGTGCCTTTCGGAACTTATACTGTTACCTTAACCGCCAATCAAGGCCCACAATGCTCAGATGTTGCTTCAGTTACCATTACCGTCAATGTATGTGGCTGTACAGATCCGCTCGGCACCAACTACAACCCGCTCGCCAATGTCAACGACGGTTCTTGTGTCTACCCAACAGGTTGTACAGACCCGCTTGCGCTCAATTACGATCCAAACGCACTCATCGAAGACGGCAGCTGTGAATACGCCCGCCCTGAGGTCATTGCGCCAAACGTTTTCAGTCCGAACGCAGACAACAACAACGAAACCTTCTACCTCGACACCAAAAATGTCATCTCCTTGCAACTCATTATCCTCAACCGTTGGGGCAATGTCTTGATGGATGTCACGTCTGTTGACCTCATCAACAACAACCCAGCTTGGGACGGAAAAATCAACGGTGAACCCGCAAGCGAAGGCGTCTATTTTTACAAGTATGTCGGCGCAGGCCTCAACAACCAAGAAGTAAGCGGCCACGGCTTCTTGCATTTGGTTGACAAAAAATAATGAAAAGGGGGCTTCGGTCCCCTTTTTTACATTTAGCATTATCAAAAGGTGCTTATGAAATCATTATTCACGGTCTTCATCTTTCTTGGGTCTTTAGCTGTATATAGCCAATCTATCAGTGTTTCCACTGCACAAACCCCTCAGCAACTTGTCAATAATGTATTACTCGGTTTTGGGGTAGACGCCTTTAACATCACCATCAACGGGTCTGCAGCATTAGCTCAAACGACATTGGGTAATGTTGCTCAATTCACGAATACCAATCCTAGCTTCCCAATTAACAATGGTCTTTTACTCACCACTGGACATGCCACAGCTGCTGGCGGACCAAATATTACCGAGGACTCAACAGATAATATACCGCCAACAACAATGGTAAACTTTGATCCAACTATACCCTACCTAACGAATATGAATATTTTCAATGGTATAGTTTTAGAGTTCGATTTTATACCCAATGGGAATTTTTTCTCCTTTCAATATATATTTGGTTCAGAGGAATACCCAGAATGGTCTCCATCTTCTTACAACGATGCTTTTGGGTTTGTAATAGGCGGACCCGGCATTTCAGGCCCATATCCGCTACCCGGTTATCCGAACGGAGGCGTAAATCTTGCAGTAACTCCTAACGGAACAACCATCACCATCAATAGTGTAGGGCCTATTTCCAACCAAACCTATTATGTTCCTAATTCAGGCGGGGGTGCCTACAATAATGCCATTCAATACGACGGAACAACCACATTGCTTACAGCTTCGGCCACACTAGAATGTAATGAAACTTATCATATTAAATTATTTATAGCAAATATTGGTGATGATCAATGGGACTCTGGTGTATTTATAAAAGGCGGGTCTTTCAGTTCCGCTGCGCCTCTAGATTTTTCGCTTACAACCGAAACAAACGACACCACCATTGTCGAAGGATGTACCGAGGCAACAATCATTTTTACACGGCCTGAAAATCAGACAAACAATTCATTGACTGTCAACTATAACATAGGAGGCACTGCCCAACAAAGCTCAGATTACAGTACTTTGCCAAATCCACTTATCTTTTTACCCGGCCAAGATTCTATCATCCTTGATCTGACTCCTCTTCAAGATAATTTGACTGAAGGTTGTGAATCTCTTACTATTTCAATTGGTTTTGTAAATCTATGCGGAGATAGTGTCTCACTCACCAAAACTATTTGGATTTGTGATGCACCTCTTCTGGATATCACCTGCAACAACCCAACCGTTTACTGTGCCGCAGACAGCGTTTGGCTGGCGGCGAGCGCCTCGGGTGGCTATGCCCCTTATGATTATGAATGGGAAAACTTAGCCGGCATGAGTCTCGGTACCAACGACTCCATATCTGTTGGTATAGGCCAAAATGGCACCATGTACTATTTAGTGACCGCCACAGACAACTGTAACTTTACACAAACCGATACTGTTGCGCTTACAATGAACCAAGCCCTAGTCATTGACACCATTATTTTTGAAGCCGCCTCGTGTATGCCAACAGGTTTGGTTTCGGTACAGGCCAGCGGGTTTCAAGGAACACCACTTTATACTTGGAGTGGGCCTGGGCCAAATGGTTTTATCCAAGCAGCTACTTGGACTGACCTTTCAATGGGCATGTATTATATTCAAATTACAGACAGCGTTTGTTCGGTTAATGATAGCATATTTGTAAACGCTTTGCCTCCTGCTGACGCACAATTTAATGCGAATATATTGAGTGGTTGCGCTCCTCTTGACATCACGTTCACCAACACCAGCCAAAATGCAAATAGCTACAGTTGGGATTTTGGAGATGGTCAAGTTGCAAATACTACAAACCTTGGTGTGCAAAACCATGTTTTTAATGGTCCCGCAGGAGTATATTTTGTTGAATTGATTGCATATCAAAGCCCAAATTGTTTTGAGGCGATGTCCATAATGATACAAATTGAAGAGTGCGGTTGTACAGACCCATTAGCACTCAACTACGACCCCAATGCACTCATCGAAGACGGCAGCTGTGAATACGCGCGTCCTGAGGTCATTGCGCCAAACGTTTTCAGTCCGAACGCAGACAACAACAACGAAACCTTCTACCTCGACACTAAAAATATCATCTCCTTGCAACTCATCATCCTCAACCGTTGGGGCAATGTCTTGATGGATGTCACGTCTGTTGACCTCATCAACAACAACCCAGCTTGGGACGGAAAAATCAACGGTGAAGCCGCAAGCGAAGGCGTCTATTTTTACAAATACATCGCCACAGGGATCAACACCCAAGAAATTAATGGGCACGGCTTCCTACATTTGCTTAAAAATCAATAATGAAGCAAAATAAAATCATCTGGCTTGTTTTCGTTCTAGCGCTTGGTGGGCTGGTCTTCTATTTTGCTGCATCTAAAAACAGAAGTGCCAACGGAGACAAGACCTACGGTGGTGTCATGAGAATCAGTACGAAAAGCAAAAAACTTACCCTTTTTCCACTTGCCAATAACACCCTCGAAGCACAACGGCTACAACAACTCATTTTTGAACCCTTACTCAAGCCTGCACAAAACGAACGGGGTTGGCGCTATTGCTTGGCTTCTGAGGTCAGTCTGAACGCCAAAAGAAATCAGGTCGTTATCCGCTTAAAGAAAAACATCCATTTCACTGATAATTCTTGCTATCGTTTTCATTCATCAGAACTCACTGCAGAAGACGTAGCTTTTAGCCTCAGCTTAGCGTGTTCACAACAAGACAACATTCAGCAAGAACTGATTTTACCTAGCCTGATCGTTGGAGGAACAAAATTTTTTGACCAATACCAAGACCCAACAAAAGCAAGCGTCAAAGGCATCCGTGTTCTTGATAAATACACCTTGAAAATAGAATTAACAGGCGCCTACAATCATTTTTTAAGTCTATTGACTAGCCCAAGCCTGAGTATTTTAAGCAAACAAGCGGCTAAATTTTATGGGCGCTCATTGTATAAAAACCCTGTCGGAACGGGCCCGTTTCTCTTGCAAAATAAATTAAAAAACACCTACGTTTTTGAACGCAACTCTTCTTATTGGCGACACGACAAATATGGCAACCAACTCCCCTACCTCGACCGTGTTGAGTTGAGCTGTGGCGTTCCGGGTCAGCTAGCGCACAAACGTTTTTTAAACAATCAGCTCGACTTACTTTTCGACCTCCCGATAGACGACCTCAGAGAAGCATTTGGCACACTCAACGATGCCAAGCTCGGGAAAAACCCCCTGCATGAGGTGTACATCAAAAATGCGGCAAAGGTGCACTTCATTCAATTCAATAGTTGTAAAAGTCCTTTTGATCAGCTAGCTGTTCGCCAGGCATTTGCGCTCGTCATCGATACAAAAACCATTTGCAATGACATCTTAAAGGGCGAAGGACAAGAGTTAAACGGGCATTTTATTCCTACCCAAAAACAATACAATAACAACTTGCTTATTGCAGACCCTCGAACTGCGCAAGAAAAGATAAATGCAGCGCAATTACTCCTGGCGCAAGCTGGTTTTAATTCCAAAAATCCCTTGCCCAAAATTACTTTTTATGCAGGCGCAGCCAAAAATACTTTGGCATATAAATGGAGTAAAGCAGTGGCAAAAATGCTCCAGCAAGCCCTGCACATTCAAATTATTTTGAAAGAAGCGGGAGCACCTCAAAACGCAAATTCAAAAAATCACGCAGAAATGTGGCGCAGTGGCTGGATTGGCGACTACCCTGGCGCGGAGTCTTACCTCAGGCTTTTTTACAGTAAGGCGCAAAATCCACTTGTGTTTAATCACATCGGGGTCGATGCATACTACTTAGAATCCATATGGGCGCAATCAAACGAAAAACGCTTGCGCGCTCAAATGCTTTGCGAAAAAGCGATCATAGACCAACAAGCGCTCATTCCGATTTACACAGAAGATTTTATTGTCCTCAATCAATTGCGCGTAAGAGGTTTTCAATTGGCAGCGTCTGGAATGCTAGACTTCTCTGAGTTGTATATCAAAGAATTGAAATAAAAAGCCTTAGCTGAGGCTTTCTTCTACCCAGGCCTTGCCCCAGTTTTCATGTTCTTCTGTCGACCATAAAGTGGGGTAAAAAATGCGCTTTTGAAAACGCGGAGGTAAATATTTTTGCCAATTGGTACCGCCAGTTGCCGCCACATCTTTATCTTGTCTGGCTAAATAACGAACGGCAGATTTGTAGTGCGCTAAGGGCCAATTGATGTTGACATTGGTGTCGTTTTGACGCAAAACTTGCTGAACGCTTTCATCGGCTTGATCTTCTTTGCTCAAGCGCAAATAGACTTGCCATAGGTTTTTGTCGCTGCAATGCTTGCCTAAGGCAATAAATTGGTCTTTGTATTTATCTTCGAATTGAATGAGCGTTAGGGTTTTCTTTCCGGTGGCAGCTTCGGTGGCGCCAGCCTTCCAATAAATTTGCTCAAACAAACGAGAAATATCCGTTTCTCCCTTAAGTTGCTCGCGTTGGTCTTTTGCAACAAGATTGATGAAATCGGTGCTGAAGATCTCGATTTCTCGGTATTGCGCCGATTGAAAACCAGAAGCAGGCAATAAACTCATGCGGAATTTCAAGAATTCTTCTCTGTCCATCCCGTTGATCATGATTTCAAAACTCTTGACCAAAGCATCAAAATAACGATTGATGCGCGTTACCCGTTCGATAAAATGGGTTTTGGATGGCGCTTGAATTTGGCCGAGGGCCTCAAACTCCCGAAGGGCCAACTTGAAATACAATTCTGTGATTTGGTGATACATGATGAAAATCACCTCGTCTGGGAAGGACGTTTTGGGTTTTTGCAAACTAAGCAGTGTGTCTAATTGAATGTAATCCCAATATGTAGTGACATCGGCATAAAGCAGGCCTTCTAAGTAAGCATTGAAGTCTTCGCCAATTGCCGCGTATTTATCATTTAGTAAGCTGAGTTTCTCTTTGAGTTCGGGTGTGATTTCCATCTTTTGTTGCTTGTTTTGACACTTCGAAATTAAACAAAATTTAAGTGCTCAAAGAATTTTTACATTTGTGTTCTTAATGCTATCCCCATGATCAATTACAACCCCAAAAATTGGCTGTCTTTTATTTTCTCTTTTCACAAAAGCGACACCGCGCGCATGATGTGGAAAGAATTGATTTACATCAGCTTACTCTCTATATTGATCACCTACACCGAAATCACCTTTTTTCCGAAGGCCTTTTATCTTAAAAATTTAACGACCGTCTATTCGCTTTTAGGTTTTGTGATTTCACTTTTGCTCGTGTTCAGGACCAACACCGCTTATGACCGCTGGTGGGAGGGCCGCAAAGCCTGGGGCGCTTTTGTAAACGACACAAGAAGTTTGAGTTCTAAATTGAGTGCGGTCGCTTTAACGGCCGAAGAAAAAAGCACATTTACGCGCCTTATTCCACTTTTTGTTTTCGCCGCCAAACAACATTTGCGCAACCAAGATTTGAAAGAGGAAATCTCTATAGCTCATCAATTAAAAGGTTTGGACCTCAGTGGGCATCAACCTTTGAGAATCATTCAGTTATTGCGCATTGAAATCGAAAAATTACTTCAAAAAGAAACGATACACAGAGAATCTTGGCTTGCACTCAATCGAGACCTCGACGCACTTATTCACTCTTTGGGCAGCTGTGAGCGGATCAAAAACACGCCGATACCTTTTTCTTACAGCCTGTTTATCAAGAAATTCATCTTTATTTACGTCCTCACCATGCCTTTGGCTTTCGTGCCATTATTTGGATATTTATCGGCGTTCATCTCGACTTTTGTTTTTTATGCGCTGGTCAGTATGGAGCTACTCGCTGAAGAAATTGAAGACCCGTTTGGCGGCGATGAAAATGATTTGCCAACCGATCAGATTTGCCTGACCATTCAAAATAATTGCGAACAAATTTTTGGGGCATAAAAAAAGCGCCGTGTGGCGCTTTCGGAAAGGGTTGTTGCTTTATTTGGACTCTTCGTCAAAAATGCGTTTTGGACGCAATTGCTCAAACAAACCAAGCGTCAGCCAATAAGGAAGGATAAATCCTAATAAAAAGAATAACATCCAAAAGGCCATCCCGCCAATTAAAAGAAACATTACAATACCGAAAGTGCTCATCTTCTATTATTTTTGCAGTTGAAAACTGTCCAAAATTACACAAATTAATTCATAAACACCAAAAAATGGAATTTCGCATCGAAAAAGACACCATGGGCGAGGTCAAAGTACCTGCTCAACGCTATTGGGGCGCTCAAACTGAACGTTCGCGCAACAACTTTAAAATTGGCCCAGAGGGCTCGATGCCAATTGAAATCATCCACGCTTTTGCCTACTTGAAAAAAGCAGCAGCGCACGCCAATCACGACCTCGGTGTTCTGCCACAAGAAAAAAGAGACCTTATTTCTAAAGTTTGTGACGAGATCCTTACCGGTCAGCACAACGGCGAATTCCCTTTGGTGATTTGGCAAACAGGCTCAGGTACGCAATCCAATATGAACTGCAATGAAGTCATTGCCAACCGTGGCCACGTCGTAAGTGGCGGTCAGTTGCTCGACGAGCAAAAAGTACTGAACCCCAATGACGACGTCAACAAATCGCAGTCTTCCAACGACACCTACCCTACTGCTATGCACATCGCGGCCTACAAAATGGCGGTCGAGCTTACCCTTCCAGGTATGCAACATTTGCGCGACGTTCTTCAACAAAAAGTTCTTGAATTCAAAGACATCGTCAAAACAGGGCGCACCCACTTCATGGACGCCACTCCACTTACATTGGGTCAGGAATTCAGTGGTTATGTTGCACAGCTTGATTACTCTATGCGCGCCATTAACAATGCGTTGGTGGTGGTCTCTGAATTAGCGCTGGGCGGCACTGCCGTTGGAACAGGCTTGAACACACCTAAAGGCTACGACGTACTCGTGGCGCAAAAAATTGCCGAGTTTACAGGCCTTCCGTTTGTGACTGCGGCCAATAAATTTGAGGCACTTGCTGCGCACGACGCCATGGTTGAACTTTCTGGCGCACTCAAAAGAAGCGCTGTTTCACTCATGAAAATTGCCAACGACATCCGCATGCTGTCTTCTGGGCCGCGTTGTGGTATTGGTGAAATCATCATTCCAGACAACGAGCCAGGTTCTTCTATCATGCCAGGAAAGGTCAACCCAACCCAACCAGAAGCACTTACTATGGTTTGTGCACAAGTCATGGGCAACGACGTTACGGTAAGTATTGCAGGTTCTAATGGTCATTTTGAACTCAATGTATTCAAGCCAGTTATTGCAGCCAACGTACTACAATCGGCACGTCTTATTGGCGACGCTTGTGTTTCTTTTGCAGACAATTGCGCAGTGGGTATTCAGGCCAATTTACCAATGGTGAAACAACACCTCGACAACTCACTTATGCTCGTGACGGCGCTCAATACCAAAATTGGTTACTACAAAGCTGCCGAAATTGCCAAATACGCGCACAAAAACGGCACCACACTCAAAGAAGCAGCTGTAGGCTTAGGGCATGTCAGCGCTGAAGAATACGATCAAATCGTGGACCCATCTAAAATGATTGGTTCTTTGGACTAAATCAGCTATCCCTCTGAGTAAATTACCAATGCTCGGATACATATTATTGATTAATTTTGTACATAAAAATTTTCAATGTCAAAAATTAAAGTAGCCAATCCAGTCGTAGAGCTCGACGGAGATGAAATGACCCGTATTATCTGGAAATTCATCAAAGACAAACTCATTTTACCTTACCTCGATCTAGATATCAAATACTACGACCTCGGTATCGAAAAACGCGACGAAACCAACGACCAAATTACAATAGACGCGGCAGAAGCCATCAAAAAATACCAAGTCGGAATCAAATGTGCCACCATCACGCCAGACGAAGCGCGCGTGGAAGAATTTCATTTGAAATCTATGTGGAAGTCTCCAAACGGAACCATCCGCAACATCCTAGACGGCACTGTTTTTCGCGAGCCTATCGTGATGCAAAACGTACCGCGCTTGGTCACCAACTGGACTGCACCTATCATTGTTGGCCGCCATGCCTTCGGCGATCAATACCGCGCTACCGATGCTGTTTTCAAAGGAAAAGGCAAACTCACCATGACCTTCACCCCAGAAGATGGCGGCGAAACCCAAACTTTTGAAGTCTACAATTTCAAAGGAGACGGCGTAGGAATGGCTATGTACAACACCGACGAATCTATTTCTGGTTTTGCCAGAAGCTGTTTCAATATGGCTTTAACCAAAAAATGGCCACTTTATCTTTCTACCAAAAACACCATCTTGAAAAAATACGATGGCCGTTTCAAAGATATTTTCGAAGAAATTTTCCAAGCTGAATTCAAGACCAAATTTGACGAAGCGGGTATCGTTTACGAACACCGCCTCATCGACGACATGGTTGCCTCTGCCTTAAAATGGAACGGTAATTTTGTTTGGGCTTGTAAAAACTACGACGGCGATGTTCAATCCGACACCGTTGCACAAGGTTTTGGTTCTTTGGGTCTGATGACTTCCGTTTTGATCACACCAGACGGTAAAATCATGGAGTCAGAGGCTGCGCACGGCACCGTCACACGCCACTACCGCGACCACCAAGCTGGTAAGAAAACCTCTACCAATCCAATCGCTTCCATCTTTGCTTGGACACGCGGCTTGGCTTTCAGAGGTAAACTCGACAACAACCAAGCACTCATCGGTTTCTGTGACACACTAGAAAAAGTTTGTATTGAAACCGTAGAAAGAGGCATCATGACCAAAGACTTAGCGGTGTGTATTCACGGCAACAAAGTCAACCACGGTGACCACTTTGTGTACACCGAAGAGTTCTTAGATGCACTCGACCAAGGCTTGAAAGCAAAAATGAATTAATTTAGAGGGGCTAAGGCCCCTTTTTTATGCGACTACTTTTTTTACTGCTGCTCTTTTCTAACTTCTTATTTGCCCAAAGCAACCAAGTTCTCTCCTTTGAGAAAGGAATTCCTTCCGCTTGGCTTGGCACCTACGAAGGCAACATGGAAATATTTAATCAAAACGGCTTGCAACAAACAATCGGTATTCGTTTTGACCTGCTAGTGATGGACCGCCCAAATTATTGGACCTACAATATGTCGTATGTCAATCTAAAAGATGGAGAAGTCATGA
>JBEEKN010000026.1:0-34008 GCA_041168605.1 Bacteroidota bacterium
GCACGCTCTGCAGAAATGGGTCCAGCGCCTTTGGTGCGGTCCATGAAGATGCGGTTACGCGCGAGCATGCTGTCAAATTCTTCAAAAGCCTTCGGAAAGGTTTTGAGAAAAGACTTGAGCTTTTGATTAAAAACAGGGGTGAAGTCGCGCTCAAAACCCCCGATGCGGCCCATGTTGGTGGTGAGGCGCGCGCCGCTGAGTTCTTCGTAGAGCTCGTAAATTTTTTCGCGTTCAGAGAACGGATAAAAGAAAGAGGTGAGTGCACCGGCATCTACGCCAATGACCGAATTGCAAATGAGGTGATCGGCAATGCGGGCGAGTTCCATGATGATCACGCGCATGTATTGTACGCGCTTGGGGATGTCGACACCGATGAGTTTCTCTACGGTCATTTCCCAGCCGATGTTGTTGATCGGGGAAGAGCAATAGTTGAGGCGGTCGGTGATTGGGGTAATTTGGTTGTAAGGTCTGCGCTCGGCTAGCTTTTCAAACGCACGGTGGATATACCCCACTGTTTGTTCGGAGGAAATGATTTTTTCGCCATCGACTTTTAAGATATTTTGAAAAATACCGTGCGTAGAAGGGTGGGTCGGACCAAAGTTAATGGTGGCCACATTGGCGGGGTCAGCCGCTTGTATTACATCTTTGAGATCTTGGCTCATAATTCGTTGTTGTTGCGTCCGAAAAATCTGTCGTCTTTGTCTTCGCGGGTGGCGTCTTCGAGCACGTATTCTTTGCGCATTGGGAAGTAATCCATGTCGTCCATGTTGAGGATGCGACGCAAATCGGGATGCCCGTCGAAATGGATACCGAAGAAATCATAGGTTTCGCGCTCCATCCAGTTGGCACCTGCAAAAAGGTCGGTGATAGTGGCGATATGCAAGGTTTCTTTTGGTAAGTAGCCCTTGATGCGCAAACGCAAGTTGTTTTTCCAGGAGTGCAATTGATACACAACTGCAAATTCTCGGCCTGCAGCATCGGGGTAGTGGATACCTGCGATGTTGGTAAGGTAATTGACACTGAGGTCTTGGTGTTGTTGCAACCAAGCAATGGCGTCGTGAATGCGCGCTGGCGTGAGCTCTACATTGAGCATGCCAAATGCTTCTTCATGTGCCAAAACATCGGCGCCAAATGCCGCTTGAATAGCCGTGAGGTATTCTTGGTTATTTTGCTTCTCCATGTTGATCGATGTCGATTTGGTAGGTATCCATCAAATGCTTGTATTCTTCAGAATAGCGGCGACGGTTGGATTCTTTTTTGACGAGTTCGTGGATGTTCATGACGCCATCGATGATTTGCTCTGGGCGCGGTGGGCAACCTGGTACATAAACATCTACTGGAATAATGCGGTCGATACCTTGCAATACGGAATAGGTATCAAAAATACCACCCGAACACGCACAGGCGCCAACAGACAAGACCCATTTAGGCTCGGCCATTTGTTCGTAAACACGTTTGAGTACAGGACCTAATTTTTTTGAAATTGTTCCTGCAACAATCAGTAGGTCTGCTTGGCGCGGTGTGAAAGACATGCGCTCCATGCCAAAACGAGAGAGGTCATAGGCGCTGCCCATGGTAGCCATGAATTCAATGCCGCAACAAGAGGTCGCAAATGGCAAAGGCCAAACAGAGTTGGCACGTGCAAGCGCAATGGCTTTGTCGAGGGTGGTCAGTTGATAACCCTCTCCGTTGATCGTTTCGAGGTCTTCTATTTTTCCCATTCTAATGCTCCTTTTTTATAGATATAGTAAAACCCGGTCAAGAAAAAACCGACAAACATAATAACTGCTAATAATCCTTCGAGTTTGAGCTCGTAAAAGTTCACGGCGTAAGGATAAAAGAAAATGACCTCTACGTCGAACAATACAAAGAGAATGGCCGTCATGAAATAACGGATAGATACCGGGAAGCGGGCATTGCCTTGCGCGTCGATACCACATTCAAAGTTGTCGTCTTTTTTGGCAGAATTGATTCTTGGGGTAAGGATGTGCGTGACAAAAAGCGTGAAGATCACAAAACCGGCTGCGACTGCAACTTGCATCAGCAACGGTAGGTAATTGGCGCTAGAGGCTGTTTCCATTGGACTATTTTAAGTGTGTAACAAAAGTTACTTTAGTTGGTTTGTTTTGCGCCACAAATTTACCTTTTAGTTTGGTTCTGACATAAAAAAAGCCGAGAAAATATTCCCGGCTTCTTATTTAGAATGCTTTTGAATTACTTCATGTGAAAACGCAAACCGATGTTTGAGAAATTACCCGCACTGAAGCTGGTTCCCAAGCCGGCAATTTGATTCACATTGAAGCCAGGGCGCAGTTCCATGTATAAATGAATAGGCATCCAGAAGTCACGCTTTTTACCCACCTGAAAATCAACGCCTAGTGGTGCATACACGCCAAAGCCAAAACCTCCTTTGTTTTCAAAAGTTTCTTGTGTGTGTGTGCCGTTGTGCACCATGTCGTTAAATAGGTTATAACCATAGCCGTATCCGCTTCCGTAGGGAGAAACATATTGATTGACACTTGTTTGCCCATTGTAACTCAAACCAAAATTGGCGCCAATTCCGCCATAAAAGCTCCAGCGTTTGTCGGCATTGTAACGAAACAACAACGAAGCGTCTAAACGCAATTGTTCTTGCGAATAACTGGCGTTGTAACTGTGCGTGCTAAAGGAATCCACAAAAATTTGCTCACCCGTCTGCGAGCTCGTGAGTGTGTCTATACGAAAGGTTTCGGTGTAGGAGCCGCCTGTAGTTAAGGCGTTGCGCTGGTTGGTGTGCATGAGTCCTAAACGCAAGGTGGCATTCGGTAATTTGGCCATTTTGAGACCAACACTAATTGATTGCGATTGGCCCGGAAAATTAAAGCTCATGACCGGGTAGGACTGGTAAGCGCTTAAATCTTGTTGCAACAAGACAGACTGCGGCGCTAAAGTCTGTAAATTGGAAAGGCTGCCTTTGCCGGCGCCATAGAAGGCTCCGTTTTGCAAATAAATGCCTTCAAAACTGAGCTGGGCCTGAGAACTGCCCCAAGAAAGCAAAGCGAGACTTAAAAGTAATTTTTTCATAAATAATTTTTAGTTTTCGATAACGACGAAGTGATTAATTTATTGTTACAAGTCGAATATATTGTTGTTGATTTGCCGACACAAATTTGAGGATGTAAGCACCATTTTTGAGTGCACGCACATCAATGAGTCCATCTGGATCAATTGTTCCCGTTTGAACCGTTTTTCCATTTGCATCATAAAAAGTGAAGGCAAGTGTTTCTGTTTGACCTTTGATGGAAATAAAATCAGTACTCGGATTGGGATACACCTCCAATTGAGCGGTCAGTGTGTTTGGTTGATCAGAAAAACCCAATGTAGGATCTATAGAAACGCCGCCATTGCCATTAATGACCCAGTTGCTCGGATCGATTCCAATGGTGCCGCTTAGGGTTCCGAAATTCGTTAGGGTAAAGAGCTCCGTATTGCTAGTAATGTCAAACCTCACAATGGTGTCAGCTTGTCCTTGTCTGAAAAGACGCAAAGAAATAGGGTTGGTAAAGGTGGGCGTAATGTTTGGCATCGAGGCCGTATGGCTTATCTCGAGTACGAGGTCGGTTCCGACCTGATTGTAACGCACTTCATAAGTTGGGAAACCTTCGCCGAAGTACCATTGTTCAAAAAAGGCATCTAGATCGATATTGCAATAATTGGCGACATGATTCTTGAAATCGAGGCCTGTTGCGGTGCTGTGGGCGTAAGTGTTTTGGAAATCTTGCAGGGCGCCAAAAAACAAGCTGTCGTTTTGGATGATGTAGCGCAGGGTGTGAATAATACCCGCACCTTTGTCATAGGTGAGGCGCCCGCTGAAAATACGCGCCTCGTTGAGTGAGTCCAAGACCCAAACGCTGCCGCCCGGTTGTTGCATAACGCTCTGGTGCACTTGGGTCATGTGATTGGCTTGTTGTCCGTTGTAGAGCGCGTCGAGCATCAGGTATTCACTGTAAGATGCAAAGCCTTCATTGAGCCAGATGTCGCACCAAGAGGCGCAGGTGACGTGGTTGCCCCACCATTGGTGTGCGAGTTCATGCGCGGTGAGTGTTTTTTCAAAGAAGCCTTGGGTGGTCATGGTTTGGTGTTCCATGCCTCCGCCGATTGGCGCCATGCAATGCCCGTATTTTTCGTCGGCAAAAGGGTAGGGGCCAAATTGTGTGGCAAAAAGCTCCATGAAATCAACTGTTTCATTGATCTCATCAATAAAATTGGGGAGGGTTCCGGGGTTGTCGTAAATATAATTTTGGATCAACACAGGCGCGGCGCTGCCTTGCGGATTCGCATAGGTGTTGTATTCGACATATTTGGCTACCGCAACCGAAATGAGGTAGTAGTCTATGGGATGGCGGTGTTTCCATTCATAGCGCGTGAAGCCATTGCCCAAAGGCACAATCTGCTCTAAAATACCGTTTGATCCGGCTTTGCAGCTGTCCGGAACAGTAATGGCCACCGCACAAGAATCGGCCTTGTCGGTGAGGCTCTGCTTCACGGCAAACCACTCATAAGCCGAAAAAGGTTCAGACAAAGACCAAACTACTTTGTTTCCCCAACTCTGCGAGCTACCTGCGGTGAGGCCGCTGCCACCCAAAGGATTGGTTTGTGCGGTTGGCGGATTGCCGGCGTAAGTCACCCTAATGACGAAATTGGTCAGCGCCTGTGCGTTCACGGGCACCCTCACTTTATTGGAAACGCGATTGTAGTTCACCACACTTCCATTGACCTTGACTTCACTGATCAGAAGGGTTTCAAATAGTTCAAACAACGCCGAATCTAAATCTACCTTTGCTTTTGCGTGGAGCTCTACACTGCCACCAAGATAGGTGGAGATGTTGTTCATCGTGAGGTCTAGGTTGTAAAAGTGAACATCGTATTTTTCGGTTTCAGCGATTTCTGCTACACTTAAAGAAGCGCTTTTGGTTTGCCATTGTTTGCCAGATTTTCTAGAAGAACAAGTTCCCATCTGTTCTTGGCTAAAAGAGGTGAGGGAAAGTGCAACAAATAACTGAAGAAGAAGGAGTTTTTTCATTTCAAAGGTTTGAACGAAATTAAACATTCTTTCGCGAGTTGATTTTAATTTTAGGTAACTTTGTATTATGCGTACACTCAGCATGGTTTTGGCTCTTTACTTTGGTTTGCTGTCTTTGGCACCCCAATGGCTAGGCCTTGAGTTTTTCAAACTAGATGCGCTGCTCGAACACTACGCCCAATTTCAACAAGAAAAAGAGCAAGACGGCTTCTGGTGTTTTGTACAAGAACACTACCTCCAGCAAGTCAACGACAAGCAACAAGAACACCGCGAACTCCCCTTCAAATCTGTACAGTCTAACACACTCGTGACGCTTTTTATGCCGGTCAAAAGCCCAGCCATCTTATTGGAAAAAAGCTTTATTGACCTCTCCAGACAAAACATTTTATCTGCGCCCACATCAGTCACGATCAACGACTTTTTTGAATTCTGGCACCCTCCTCAATTGGTATAGCTTAAGTCCTTTAAGTTTTACTTTCTAATTGAGTTTATATGTTAAATCGCATCATTTTTTGGTCGATTCACAACAAATTAATTGTTGCCGTCTTGACCCTCGCCCTCATTGTTTGGGGCTTATTTTCACTTTCTAAATTACCTATTGATGCCGTTCCGGACATCACCAACAACCAAGTGCAGGTGGTCACCACCGCCGCTTCTTCGAGCGCGCTAGACATCGAGCGCTTTGTGACTTTCCCGGTGGAGCAAACCATGGCCACCATTCCAGGCATTGAAGAAATCCGTTCGTTTAGCCGTTTTGGCCTGAGTGTCGTGACCATTGTTTTTACCGAAGACACCGATATCTATTGGGCACGTCAGCAAGTCCAAGAAAGACTTTCCGAAGCCAAAAACAACATTCCAGCAGGTTTTGGAGAGCCCTCCATGGCACCGCTCAGCACGGGCTTGGGTGAAATCTATCAGTACACCCTGCGCGCCAAAAAAGGCTACGCACAAAAGTACAGTCCCGCCGATTTGCGCAGTATCCAAGACTGGGTCATTCGCCGGCAGCTGTTGGGCGTCAAGGGTGTTGCCGACGTCAGTGGTTTTGGTGGCGAGCTCAAAACCTACGAAATCGCGATTGATCCGCTGTTGCTCAAGGCTCATGAAATCACCCTAGACGAAGTCTTTACGGCCGTTGCACAAAACAACGAAAACACCGGCGGTGCCTACATCGAGCGCCACAACATGACTACGTATATCCGAACAGAAGGCCTGGTGGGTAGTTTGTCCGATATCGAAAGCATCCAAATCAAGCACCCTAGTGCTGAAACACCCGTTTACATCCGCGATATCGCTACAGTGAAATACGGTGCGCAAGTGCGTTATGGTGCGCTCACCTATAACGCAGAAGGCGAAGCCGTTGGTGGCATTGTCTTGATGCTCAAGGGCGCCAATTCTTCTGAAGTGATCTCGCTTGTGAAGGAACGTGTGGCGCAAATTGAGCGCAATTTGCCAGAAGGGGTAGCATTAGAGGTGTATCTAGACCGCACTAATTTGGTCAATCGTGCGATCACTACGGTCAGTACCAACCTCATTGAAGGCGCATTAATTGTGATTTTTGTTTTGGTGCTTTTATTGGGTAACCTGCGTGCGGGCCTCATTGTTGCTTCAGTGATTCCGCTTGCCATGCTCTTCGCCATCTCCCTGATGAACGTCTTCGGTGTTTCGGGTAACCTGATGTCCTTGGGGGCACTAGACTTCGGCCTCATTGTAGACGGTGCTGTTATTATTGTGGAGTCGACGCTACATTTATTGCAGCATAGGCGCAGCAAGCAGCTTTCTCAAGTCGAGATGAATCAGGAGGTTTACACTTCCGCTTCCAAATTCAGTAAAAGTGCTGTTTTCGGACAAATCATCATTTTGGTGGTATATCTTCCCATTTTAGCGCTAGTCGGCATCGAAGGCAAGATGTTCAAACCAATGGCTCAGACGGTTATATTTGCCATTCTCGGTGCGCTCATATTGTCGCTGACTTACGTGCCCATGATCTCTTCTTTGGTGCTCTCCAAAAAAGTACAGCAAGGGCAAACTTTTTCGGACAAAATTGTCCATACCATTCAAAAACGCTACACGCCGCTGCTCTCCTATGTGCTGCGCAAGCAAAAGTTAGTATTGTCTGGGGTCATTGTACTTTTTACAATAGCTGTATTGCTCTTCAATCAATTAGGAGCCGAATTTATTCCTTCCTTAGACGAAGGTGATTTTGCCGTAGAAACCCGCCTTATGACGGGCTCTGGGCTCACCAAAACCATCGAGGCGACTACCAAAGCATCGCGCATTTTGCTGCAAAAGTTCCCTGAAATCAAGCAGGTGGTGGGTAAAATTGGTACGGCTGAAATCCCGACAGACCCCATGCCCATGGAGGCCTGTGACCTCATGCTGATCCTCAAAGACAAAGAAGAGTGGGTGAGTGCCGATGACAAAGAAGCCCTCGCCGCCAAAATGCAAGCTGTTTTGGAAAAAGAATTACCAAGTGTTTCTTTTGGTTTTCAGCAACCCATCCAAATGCGCTTCAACGAACTCATGACCGGCGCCAAACAAGATGTAGTGGTCAAGGTCTACGGCGAAGATTTCGACAAGCTATCGGCCTATGCCAAGCAAATCGGCGGTATTTCTTCCAAAATTACTGGTGTGCAAGATGTTTATGTGGAGGAGCTTTCGGGCTTGCCACAACTCATTGTGCGCTATGACCGCGATGCGTTGGCGCGCTACCAAGTCAGCATAGAAGAAGTGAACAGAGCGCTCAACCTGGGTTTTGCAGGTCAAATTGCAGGTTTTGTATTTGAAGGCGAGCGCAAATTTCAGTTGGTGGTCAAGCTGCGCGAGTCCGACCGCAGCCAGCTTACCGATATCGAACAACTCTACGTGAGCAATGCGGCTGGGCAAGAAATCCCATTGGCTGAACTCGCCAGCATCAAAATCGAAAACGGACCCAATCAAATCCAACGCGACGACGCCAAGCGCCGCATTCTTGTGGGTTTCAACGTCCGTGGACGAGATGTCGAGAGTATTGTTGAAGAACTGCAGCAAAAAATGGATCAGCAACTTCAATTTGAAACGGGCTATTTTTCGCAAATTGGCGGCACCTTCGAAAACCTCGTACATGCCCGCGCGCGCTTGCTCATTGCCGTACCTATTTCACTTTTACTGATTTTCTTTTTGCTGTACCTCACTTTTCAATCCGTCAAGCAAGCTGCTCTGATCTATTCAGCTATACCTTTAGCTTCAATCGGTGGCATTATTGCGTTGTATATGAGAGGGATGCCCTTCTCCATTTCTGCAGGAGTTGGCTTCATTGCCCTTTTCGGCGTAGCCGTACTCAACGGTATTGTCCTGATTGCCGAATTCAATTCCCTGAAAAAATCAGGAGCGCCCTTAATGCAAGTTGTTTTGCGCGGTACGGCCAATCGTTTGCGCCCGGTTTTACTCACAGCTACGGTTGCCTCGCTCGGATTTTTACCCATGGCGCTCTCTCATGGCAGTGGAGCCGAGGTGCAAAAGCCATTGGCAACAGTCGTGATTGGCGGGCTCATTACCGCTACAATTCTTACGCTATTCATTTTGCCGCTATTGTATGTGCTTTTTGAAAAGCCATTCAAAATCCGTCGCAAAAAAGGGATTTTGTTGTTGGCGATCCTGGGCTTTTCGACAAGTTTCTTTGCACAACAAAAATATACCGATGCCCAATTGTTCGGCATGCTCCTCGATCAAAATGGTCAAATCAAGGCCGCGGTCATTGAAGCGCAGCGCCAGCAAAGTTTAGCCATAGGCGCAGCGGGTTGGCAGCCGCTTTCGGCTTCTTTTATGATGGGGCAGTTCAATTCTGCGTATCAAACAGACAACAACCTCACGCTTGGTCAAACGCTCCCTTACAATGGTGCCCTGCGTTTACAAAAGGAAATCGGTAAGGCATCTGGAAGTTTGTCCGAACAAGAGTTGGTCTTGCTCAAAAAAGAGTTCAAAAGAGCCTTGGACGAACAACTAGAGCAAATTCGCTTGCAAACCGCCTTGCTCGATTTAGCCAAGCAGCAAGATACCTTGTATCAACTGCTCGATCAAAAAATGACGCTGCGCGTAGCACTCGGCGAGGCGCCAAAAATGGATCAAATACTCGTGCACTCCAAAACCATACGCGCCCATACTGCCGTGGCCAAGCATACACAAGAATTGCAAAATGCGTGGTCGGCACTTCACGCGCTCTTGGCTTACAAAGGCCAGGATTTCGAACTCGCACAACCCCAGGCTATTGATTTCTTAACGCTGCCCACTTTCAGTACACAGCTCGCGCACCCGAGTTTATTGCGCTACGACATCGAAGCCAAGCAGCTGCAGCTCCAAAGTGAGCTAAATAGGGCGCAGCAGCTTCCTGTTTTGGGCTTGGCTTACTTCAACCAGTCATTGGTGGGCATTCAAAATATCAATGGCACCGATCAGTACTTTGGCCCTACAAAAAGATTTCAGGGCGCTCAGATCCAAACGCAAATCCCGATTGATTACAAAGCATTTAAAGCGAGAAACACCGCACTCGAATTGGCACTTGCGCAAAATGAACTCCGAAAAAATCAACAAGTACTGGATTTACAGAGCACCCAAACCAAGCTTTATGTAGAGTTGACTAACCTCATTGAGACTTACACAGAAGTTGCCGCACCCATTCAAGTTGAACTTGTCAAGCTGCAGTCAGATGCTGCTTTGCAGCTCAATAGCGGCCAGATTTCCTTACTGGACTTTATACAGCTCCAAGATTATCAATTGGCCCTGCAAGACGAACTCTTGCAATGGCAGCACCAAATTAAATTGTTACATATTTCCTATGAATGGATCAAAAATTAATATGATTATGAAAACGCAAGTCATCTTACTCGGAGCCCTACTTAGTCTCTTCATTGGCGCCTGTTCTTCTGAAAAAAACGAAGCAAACGCACCCGCAGCACCCAGTTCCCAACAATTTAAACTTTCTGCCCAACAAGTGCAGGCCCTCGGGATTGAGCTAGGTTCGCTCAGCGCCCAGCAAATGGGCCTGAGTGTTTTTGCCAATGGCATCATCGATGTGCCGCCGCAAAATAAATCTTACATCGCCATGCCTTTTGGTGGCTACATCAAAGAAATCAAGGTCTTGGATGGTATGTTGGTGCAAAAAGGCCAAGTGTTATTGATTGTCGAACATCCAGAAATCATTCAACTACAGCAGGAATACCTTGAATTACAAGGCCAGCAGGAGTACCTATCTGCCGACTTCGAGCGCCAAAAACAACTCTACGAAAAAGAAGCCGGCTCGGCCAAAAGCTTTCAGCAGGCCAAAAGTGCATATATGGTCAATAAAGCTAAATTGAGTGGTCTTTCCGTACAACTCGAAATGGCAAATGTCAACATGGCTGCCCTGCAAAAAGGCACAATTGAACGCACCCAACGCATCCGTTCTCCGTTTTCGGGTGTCATCACGAAGGTAACGGCCAATGTGGGGGCTTTTGCCGAACCTAAAGACAATCTTTTGGAAATCATTGACCTGAAGCATGCCCATGCTGAGCTAACCGTCTATGAAAAGTATTTGTCTTTCTTGCGCAAAGACCAGCTGGTTAAGCTCAAATTTGTAGACGTCAATCAGACTTCAAGTGCCAAAATCTACTTAATTGGTCGCGAAATCAGCAAAGAGCGCACCGTCAAGGTCCATTGCCATTTCGATCAACTTCCTGCCGATATTACTCCGGGTTCTTATCTCAAGGCGGAAATCATGGCCGACAACCAATTGCAATATACCTTGCCTGAAGAGGCCGTAGTGCTGCAAAATGGCAAAAATGTGGTGTTTATTTCAAGCAAGGGCAACTTTTTACCAATCGAAGTCGACTTATTGATGTCGCAAGACGGCCGCGTGGCCCTAACGAGCAAGAAATTGGCCCAACTCAAACAAGCCAAAATTGTCGTTAAGGGCGCATATGAATTGCTCGCGATGCGCAACAAAGAAGTAGAATAAAACAGTACAACTCTAAACTTCAATTTACAGATTCAACTTTCAATCAACATTCATGAAAACAACCAATCTTTTTTTACTTTTCGGACTTTTTCTTGGTCTCATTACGCTGGCTTCTTGTCAAAAATATTTTGCTTGCAACGAAGAAAACATCAGTAGTGTAGGTTCTGATGATTCGCACAACAAAGGCATGAATTGCATGCAGTGTCATGTCTCTACCGGAGAAGGCGAGGGCTGTTTCAATGTAGCAGGTACCGTCTATCAGGCCGATCTTCAAAACACGGTTTCCTCCGGAAAGGTTGAGCTTTACACGGGTCCGAACGGTTCTGGAACACTCAAATACACAATCGATATTGACAGCAAAGGAAATTTCTACACAACCGCCAAAGTAGATTACACAGGTTTGTATCCGAAAGTGACTGGGCCTTCTGGTGCCAGCATTTCAATGGGTTCACCGCTGGGCACAGGTGCTTGTAATACATGCCATGGCGCAAGCACAGGTAAAATTGCAATTGATTAAGCACTAAACCTTTTTGATCTGCTCAGTAGCTCAGTTTGTTTTGGCAAACTGGGCTTTTTTTTGTTCAAATAGTTCTGTGAAAGCCGCTTCGTCTTGCGGAGAAATCAAGAGCTCGTCGTATTGGTTGTAGCGCAAAATCAGGCAGTTCCAAGCGGTGCTCATTTTCCAGCCGGCATACAAACCATTGGAAGGCTCCAGTTTATTGAAGGAGTCATAATAAATCCTTTTCTTGAAACCCACACTTTGACACAGCAAGTGGTCTGCTAGAAATGTATAGTGCGTGGTTTTGGGCAAGATCCAAATCATAAAAATCGACAAGACCAACCATATAGAGGTGAGTCCATAGACAGCAGATAAATCACCTTCAGTGAAGTAGATAAAAAAATCTACGCCAGCATAGATCGCGAAAACAAAACCTGAAACGGCCCACAAGAACCCATCTTTTTTGGATTGAAAGCGCATGGTGGTTTACCAAGCAAATAGTGGCTTGCCGCTCATGAGGGCATTCACTTCTTTTTTGACAGCCGCGAGGGTGGCTTCGTCGTTGGCGTTCATGAGTACGCGGTCAATGAGGCTCACAATTTGCGGGATTTCCGAGGTGTTTACGCCTCTAGACGTAATCGCTGGCGTACCGATGCGGATGCCTGAAGTAACAAACGGCGATTCTGTGTCGTAAGGTACCATGTTTTTATTGACAGTGATATCGGCTTTGACCAAAGCATTTTCGGCGTCTTTACCGTTGATGCCTTTGGAACGCAAATCGATGAGCATGCTGTGGTTGTCTGTGCCGCCAGAAACGATGTTGTAGCCAAGCTTGACCATCTCAGCTGCAAAAACAGCTGCATTATCTCTCACTTGAGCCATATACGTTTTAAACGACGGATCTAAGGCTTCGCCGAAGGCAACTGCTTTTGCGGCAATGACGTGCTCGAGTGGCCCCCCTTGAATACCCGGGAAAACAGCGGCGTCTAGCAACGCACCCATCGATTTAAGATTGCCGTTGTTCCAACGCAAGCCAAATGGGTTTTCAAAATTGTGGCGCAGCATAATGATGCCACCTCGTGGCCCACGAAGCGTTTTGTGGGTGGTGGAGGTCACGATATGGCAGTGCTCGAGTGGGTCGTTGAGTAAACCTGCAGCGATCATGCCAGCAGGGTGGGAGATGTCGGCCAAAACGAGGGCGCCAATTTCGTCGGCAACTTTACGGATGCGCGCGTAATCCCAGTCACGGGAGTAGGCTGAAGCACCGCAAATGATCATTTTAGGAAGTTCTCTTTTGGCAGTTTCTTCCATGAGGTCGTAGTCGACTAACCCGGTTTCTTTGTCCACGCCGTAGAAGAAAGGCTTGTAAAGTTTACCTGAAAAATTGACAGGAGAACCATGTGTGAGGTGCCCGCCGTGCGACAGGTCAAAACCTAAGATTTTATCGCCGGGTTGCAAACAAGCTAAAAATACGGCAGCATTGGCTTGGGCACCAGAGTGCGGCTGTACATTGGCCCAAGTAGCGCCAAAAAGCTGGCAGAGTCTGTCGATTGCTAATTGCTCCACCTGATCGACGATTTCGCAGCCGCCATAATAGCGTTTGCCCGGCAGGCCTTCTGCGTATTTGTTGGTGAGCACGGAGCCCATGGCTTGCATCACTTGCTCACTCACGAAGTTTTCGGAGGCGATGAGTTCAATGCCGTGCGTTTGGCGTTCTTTTTCGGCTTGGATCAGGTTGAATATGGCTTGGTCTTTCATGGCGTTTAGTATATGTTGCAAATATCGGAAGAATGCTAAAATAAGCGTCGAATTTCAAAGAGAGAATGTGTAAAATCTGCAGCGGCCTCATTGAAAATACCCTCTGCAGTGAGTTGGTCGAGGCGTACTTGCCCAGAGGCGTGCAAAATTTGGCTATCTGGCCCGACAATTCCTACATGATGTATTTTGCCGTTGGCATTTTTGAAAAACGCCAAATCAAGGGGCTGTCGCTCTTCAAAGGCCACCAGGTTTCCGATTTCTGCTTGTTGGTAGGCGTCTCTAGGCAAATTAAAGTCTAGCTGACGAAAAACGTTCTGCACAAAACCCGAGCAGTCGATGCCAAAAATGGACTTTCCTCCCCATAAGTAGGGCGCATTGAGAAAACTCATGGCATAGGCCCATGCATCAATTGATTTTGGTTCCTGTTCCGAAGTGTAATTGAAATCACCGATGGCGAAGGCGCGCATATTTCCAATCCGCGAGCCACCACTCAAGATTTGCGTGCCGAATGGACCGTTTATGGTTTGGTACTGCTCATTGGAATAAATGCTGGCCTCTAGCCAACGACGGAGTTCTTTTTCGGTCAGGGCCAAGACTTGTTTGTGGTCAATAAAACCCTCGTAAGCATCTAAAAAACTGCGGATCTTGAGCCATGGTTGGCCATGCGCTAAGATTTCTACAGGCTCGCCAAAGAGCAATTGCGTCACTTGTTGGGCGCTGTCTTTGGCTTCTTCTCTGACGGGGATAACCGATAGCGCGCAAAATGCATAGCGCTGCTGGGGTTCCAACCATTTGATTTTATCACTCATTGCGCCAAATTTAGCATTTTCAAGGCGATATTTGACTAATTTTAGACCATGAATAATGGTCGCACACCTCAAATACTCATCACCAACGACGACGGCATCAGCGCTAAAGGAATAGCCGCACTCATTGAGGTAGCCAAACCTTTTGGCCAAATCCATGTGCTCGCTCCAGACAAACCGCAGTCCGGAATGGGCCACGCCATCACCATTCACGATCCCATTCGGATGTTCAAAAGCAATTTGTACGCGGGTATAGAAGCCTACGCCTGCAGCGGCACGCCCGTAGATTGCGTCAAGCTCGGTATTTACGAACTACTCGGCACCAAACCAGATCTCATTTTGTCGGGTATCAACCACGGCGAAAACTCTTCCACCAACGTACTCTACTCTGGCACCATGTCTGCGGCCATTGAAGGCGCCATGGAAGGGATTCCCTCGTTTGGTTTTTCACTTGCCGATTTCGCGCCCGACGCCGACTTCAGCGCCGCCCAACACTACATTCAAATTTTACTTGCGCAGTTCTTTGAAAAAGGCTTTGCGCCTTCGATTTGTCTGAACGTCAATGTTCCGAAACTTCCCCTTTCGCAGATCAATGGCATTCGGGTTTGCAAGCAAGCACATGCCTATTGGGTAGATCGCTTTGAAAAACGCCAAGACCAATACGGCCGAGATTATTTCTGGCTCACCGGTGAATTCGCCGACCTCGACCAACGCCCCGACACCGACTTACATGCGCTCAAAGAAGGATTTGTGAGTGTCGTCCCGACGCACTTCGACCTCACGGCCTATGCGCACCTCAATCATTTTAAATCTTGGGAACAATGAAAAACAACCTCAATTCATCTTTTTTCGTCGGACTTGCCATTGGCATCTTCTCGCCACTGATTTTATTGCCACTCATTGTCTTTGTGCTTTCGCAGTCTTATGGTCAAAGTTTTAATTATTTGTGGCAGCAAACGCTGCATTTTCAAGAATTCATGAGTCGCTATCTTTCTTTGGGCCTGATTGGCAACTTAGCCTGGTTTTACTTTTTCTTGAACCGCGAGCAATATTTCCATACCCGCGGCATCATTTTTGGCATGCTGCTGTACGCGCCCTACATGATTTACGTCAATCTCGAGCGCTTATTTTAAATTGAACACATTGCAACAAAATCCTTACGTCTACATTGTTTGCGGAGAATCATCCGGCGATTTACATGCCGCCAATTTAGTTGCTGCTTGGCAAAACAACAATCCAAATATCACTTTCAAGGCCTGGGGCGGCGATCGCTTGCGTGCACAAGGCGTCCAGCTCGAACAGCACATCAGCGCCATGAGTTTTATGGGTTTTATAGAAGTTGTTCAGAATTTAGGAACCATTCGCAAACAGTTCAAGCAGCTGCAACAATCCCTATTGGCACAAAAACCCGATCTTTTGGTTTTGGTAGATTACCCCGGTTTCAATCTGCGGATGGCTAAATGGGCCCACGACCACGGTATCAAAGTATTGTATTACATTTCGCCTACGGTTTGGGCCTGGAAACAAAATAGGGTATATACCATTCAAAAGTATGTCACTAAAATGTATTGCATCTTGCCTTTTGAACGGGCCTTTTACGATAAATTTGGCATAGATGTAGCTTATTTCGGTCATCCCTTACAAGATGAAATCCAAAACTACAAAAGCAATGAATGCAGCCCACTACAGTTTGACAAACCAATTCTCGCGCTGCTTCCGGGTTCTAGGCGCCAAGAATTAGCTAAGAAACTACCCCTTATGTTGGCCGCCGCTGCCAAATTCCATGAGAGTCATCAAATTGTGGTGGCTTGCGCAAATACCATCCCAAAGGCCGTTTATGAAAGTTATTGCAGCAATTACAATGTTTTCTTGAGCACCTCGCACACCTATGATTTACTTTCTCAAGCAGAGCTCGCCTTAGTGACTTCCGGTACCGCAACGCTTGAAACAGCCTTATTTGGCGTGCCACAAGTGGTGTGTTACAAAGGATCTGCGCTGTCTATTTGGTTGGCTAGAAAATTTGTTAAAATCAAATATATATCACTCGTCAACTTGATCTTAAATAAAAGTGCAGTTCCAGAGCTGATCCAGGAAGAATGTACCATTGAAAACATGCAAAATGCACTTGAAGGCCTGTTGCCAGGGCAGCACCAAAGAGCAGCACAATTAGCTAACTATGCACAACTTCAAAATCTATTGAAACAATCGGGCGTCAGTGAACGTATCGCACATTCAATGAATTCCTTTCTTGCCACGTGAAACTTGTCAATACGCTTTTCTTTTTCTTGTGCTTTTGGGGGCTTTCTTTTGCCCAAAACCTGAGGGTGGGCTTGTATACGGCAACGAGTGTCAAGGAATTTCAATTTGCAATTGGCAGTAGCGGCTACTTACTGACCGCTACCATGCCAGATGGCCATATTGAAGCGCTTCCGCTCGCTACCTTAGCGCAAGGCCGCTTCAAATGTAGTGGCACCATGGTTCAATATTTCCAAGGTGGTGTTTTGCGCTTACAGGCAAGCCAAATCGAAATGCTGCAATTGGCCCACGAAGACTTCTGCAATTGGTCAGTACCCGCACTTTCTACCAAAACACGCGCTTATGAAGGCAATTTTGAACTCCGTGTGAGCAAAGGCAATTTATCTTTGGTCAACATCGTTCCGATAGAAACCTACTTAGAAGGTGTGGTTTCTTGCGAGGGTGGGGCAGGACATCAAAAAGCCTATTACCAAGCCCAGGCCGTGATTTCTCGCACTTATGCATTGCACAACCAAACCCGTCACCAAAAGGAAGGATTTGACCTCTGTGACCGCGTCCATTGCCAGGCCTATTTACACAAGCGCGCGGGCTCTGCACTCATTGACACCGCTGTTTTTCAGACCCAAGGTGTTGTTTTACTTGCTGCTTCTGGGCAATATTTCCCCACCTTTTTTCATGCCAACTGCGGTGGGCAAACCTGTGAGCCTCAAGATGTATGGAACGAACAAATTGATGGCTTGTCTTCTTTTCGAGATACCTTTTGTGTGCACACCAAACAAGCCACCTGGGTCAAAAGTGTTCCCTTGCAATCCTGGACTTCCTTTTTAACCAAACAATACGGTTTTCCACTAGCTGATTCATTGAGTTATGCGCTTTTACAGGAGTTCAGACAGCCGGCGAGAAGCGCATTTTACTTGCATCCTGTTTACGGCATACCCATGCGTGACTTACGCGAGCAATTCAAATTGAAATCCAGCTTTTTTGACGCAGTTGTGGTGGGTGAAGAGGTGATTCTTTACGGCAAAGGTTTTGGGCACGGCGTAGGACTTTGCCAAGAAGGAGCTATGCAAATGGCCAAAAAAGGCTACAGCTATGACCAGATATTACAGTTTTACTATCCCGGTGCGCGTTTGTCAGAAGTGCCGCATTAGCGCTTGGCTAACCTTTTGAATGCTGCTATTTTTTAGACACCACAAAGATTTCTTCGTCGTCGCGCTTGAAGAACTTTTCTGAACGCGCATAAGCCTCTAGTTCGTTGAGGTGATGCAAGCGATATAGTGTTTTTTTGGTTTGCTTGAGCTGCTCACTCATTTGGGCATCTTGCTGCTCAATTTGGGAAAGCTTTCTTTTTTGACGCACCAAAGTGAAGATATCCCAGTCGTCTAAAAAGAGAAAGTAAATGCCAAATACCAAACTGGTGAGGATGTATTTGTTCTTTAACCAACTAGGGATGCGTTGCATAGAGGTGGCTTATTGTTCTGAGAAGCTATTGTACTTTTTTTCGTAAAAAGCAATCCATTCTTTGTCGTACTCGAACCATTTTTCTGCTTTTTTCAGCATTGGTCTGGCATTGACAGTACTGCTGTCTCTTTTCATGAGTGCTTGTGAGCTTAAAATAAGGCCTACACGCAAAGCATCTTTGTCGGCTTGCGTCCAGTTTTCAAAATCTTTGTCGGTGAGGCTCAAGAGGTTTGGTAGCTCCGTTTTCCAGATCAAGTTGGCTGTTTTGGCATCGCGGTTGTTGTAGCGGATAGCCGCCTCGATGAATTTGATGCCCATTGGGTTTCTTGTAATGCTGCTGTAAGATTCGCAAGCATCTAAAATTTCCGAAAGTGTTTCGGCGGTTTTGTCTTTGTTTTCATTGCTGTAAACAATTGGGTAACCATCTTCTTCTTCAAGGATATAACGCACGCCGTTGTTGAGTAGTTCGAGCTGAAAGCCGTTGAGCCACATTTTGTGGATTGGCATTTTGAAGACGCCGTTTTCGTCGCGCTCAATGGCTGTGGCACAAGCGGTGATGGCTTCTTCAAATGGATCTTGGATCATTGGGTCTTTGAGGTCCTTGCGGTAAACGCCAAATAAACCTTTTGCCAAGAAGATGTATGGTGTAGGGTCATTGGCATATTTTTCCTTGACGGTGTAGTCGCCGGCGCGCTTCACCAATTTGATAAAGTTCGAATCTGCGTGCAACTGCGTGAGTTCGTCGAGGTTGTTGGTAACAGTAATGAAGTTATCGTTGTCTACAGAAATATCAAATTCTTCTTCTTCGACTTCACCGTTCTTCAATGTTTTTTTAACGGAGTAAGTGACGTTGAGTGATACAGAATAGTTCCCCACACGCTTGAAGCTTACTTCGATGATGTCACTTTTTTCGTCTCCTTTAGTGAAGTCCCAATCTTTGCCTTTGACACCAGAGATCACCCATTCGGTGCTTACTTTTTTGGTGCCAGCAGGTGTAAACATACTGCGCATCTCAACGGAAGTGTTTCCTCCTTTTTCGTCGTCAAGGGTAATGACGCGCTTGGATTCTTTTAAGGCGAGTGTTGGCTTTTGGGCCAAAAGTGAACTACTCAAGATCAAACTAAGGAAGGATAGTAAAAAAAGTTTCATTGGTATTGGTTTTAACATGTCGAATCAAATGAATTCTCCTCGAAATTAATAAAATTTATTGATGGCTCTTGATCAATAGGTGCAAGATTTCTTGGGCGGCCAATGCAATCTTTGTGCCAGGACCATAAATACCGAATACGCCGGCCTTGAAAAGGTGCGCATAATCTTGTTGTGGAATGACGCCTCCAGCGACTACCATGATGTCCGACCGCCCTTCGTTTTCCAACGCTTCTATTACTGCCGGTACAAGCGTTTTGTGGCCTGCAGCAAGCGAAGAAACCCCCACAATATGCACGTCATTTTCAATGGCTTGTTTGGCCGCTTCTTGTGGCGTTTGGAAGAGGGGCCCGATGTCTACATCAAAACCGATATCGGCAAAGGAGCTGGCAATGACTTTTGCACCGCGGTCGTGGCCGTCCTGGCCCATTTTGGCAATCATGATGCGCGGTCGGCGGCCTTCGAGTTCAATAAATTCATCGAGCAGAGCCTTGGCTTGGATAAAATCTTTGTCGTCCATAATTTCTTTTGCATAAACGCCGCTAATGCTCCTGATCTTGGCTTGGTAGCGGCCAAAAACCTCCTCCAACGTATCAGAGATTTCGCCCAGGGTACAGCGCGCTTTGGCACAACGAACCGCTATTTCTAACAAATTTCCTTTGTCTTGTGCGGCTGATTTCAATTCGGCCAATAACATTGCTACTTCTTGTGCATTGCGCTGTGTTTTGATTTGTTCGAGTCTGGCAATTTGTGACTTCCTCACCTCGGTGTTGTCAACTTCGCGAATTTCAATTTGGCTTTCTTCGGTAGTTTGATAGCGATTGACACCAACTATAATTTCATATCCTGCGTCGATGCGCGCTTGTTTTTTGGCAGCGGCTTCTTCAATGCGCATTTTGGGTAAACCTGTTTCTATGGCCTTGGCCATGCCACCTAAATTTTCGATTTCTGTGATCAGCTCCCAGGCTTCTTCGATGAGTTCTTGGGTGCGTTTTTCAACGGCCTCACTACCTGCATACGGATCGATGAACTGCGTGATGCCCGTTTCTTTTTGCAAGAATATTTGTGTGTTGCGGGCAATTCTAGCTGAAAAATCGGTTGGCAGCGCAATGGCCTCATCTAAGGCGTTGGTATGTAAAGATTGCGTTCCACCTAAAGCAGCCGAAAGCGCTTCTAGGCAGGTGCGTGCCACATTATTGAAAGGATCTTGCTCCGTCAAAGACCAGCCCGATGTTTGACAATGGGTGCGCAGCGCAAGTGATTTACTGCTTTGCGGATTGAATTGAGAGACAAGTTTGGCCCATAACACCCGTCCGGCTCTGAGCTTTGCTACCTCGGTGAGGTGATCCATGCCGATTGCCCAGAAAAAACTGAGTCGTGGCGCGAAGTCATCTATGGCGAGTCCGGCGTTGAGCCCCGTTCTGATATACTCCAAGCCATCTGCCAGCGTGTAAGCCAACTCAATAGCAGCGGTGGCCCCAGCTTCGTGCATGTGATAACCCGAAATAGAGATGGAATTGAATTTCGGCATGTTGGCCGATGTGTAGGCAAAGATATCCGCAATGATGCGCATAGAAGGCGCTGGCGGATAAATATACGTATTGCGCACCATGAACTCCTTGAGGATATCATTTTGAATGGTGCCGCTCAATTGTTCGGTAGACACACCTTGTTCGTGGGCACTTGCGATATAAAATGCCATAATGGGCAAAACGGCGCCATTCATGGTCATCGAGACAGACATTTCTTGCAGCGGAATCTGGTCAAAGAGCATTTTCATGTCTTCGATGGAATCGATGGCTACACCTGCTTTTCCGACGTCGCCAAGCACGCGCTCGTGGTCGGAGTCATAGCCGCGGTGTGTGGCCAAGTCAAAGGCAACACTGAGCCCTTTTTGACCTGCAGCTAAATTGCGGCGGTAAAAAGCGTTGGAGGCCTCTGCTGTAGAGAAACCAGCGTACTGCCTGATGGTCCAGGGTTTTGAAAGATACATTGACGCGTATGGCCCGCCCAAAAAAGGGGCTATTCCTGAGCGATACGTTTGCGGCTGTGCCTGATGGGTCAGGGCAGACCAATCGAGGTTGCGGTAAGATTGGAGTTCTTTTCTTGGCATCAGTTAGCGCTTTTTTCAAAAATTAAATACGGTAGGTCTAAGGCTGTTGGCGCTTCTTCCCAACTGATTTTGGGTGTTTCAAACTCATTGGGGAAGGCATTAATGCCAATCAGAACTGTTTGCCCTGATTCAAAAAGTGCGTTGCGCAATTGGCGCGTTTGTAAGATTTTCGCACGTAATACAGCGTTTGCATTTGCTTGCTGGGTGTCGAGCTCGCAAAGGAAGTCCCAGCTTTTCTCAGTGATTTGCAAGGTGAGCTGCTCAATAGCATATGCATTTTGCAAGGGGTCTTGAGGGCTCGAAAGGTGCGCTTCTTCACTTAAAAGATTGGCAATATTCAAAGCCATGCGCTGGCCAAAAGCACTCGGGCCCTCTGCGCTCAGGGTATCGTACGGTTGAATGCAAACAAAATGAGCGCCACCCATTACGGCGCTGAGCCCTTCTGTTGACATTCGAAGCAGGTTGGTATAAGGATCTTCCAGACTTTTATTGCAAAAGCCAGTTTTAGCAATAGGAATCAATTCAATTTGCACTTCGTGGATGCTAGCGAGTTGTTTAACGAGGTGTTGTAGCGCTCTGAATTTGGCGATTTCTACAAAATATTCTTTACCAACGCCGAGCTCAAAATATAACGTTTGGCTTTGTGGTTGTGCCTCGAGCAATTGTTGCAACTCAAATAAGCCATGCGCAAGTTCTGTAGTGCAATTGGCGCCAATTTGTTGGAGGTCAAAAGTGCTGATGAAATTTTTGGCACTGCCATACCGATGTAGCACAACGCACTGCGCTGCTATTTGCTTTTCTACCGTTTGCTCAAAATGCGCAAAGGCCTCAGCGCTATCAAAACATATCAAACAACGAATGTAAGCGACTTCAATGTCGGCTAACAAATGCTGATAGTTGGTCTGGGTAGTTGTGCGGTCAATATAAATGGCATCTGCACCCTGCATAAGTGCTTCGAGTAGGATGGCATTGCTTTGTTTTTCGCTGTGTGCACTTACCGTTACCATGCGCTTCCAGGAATTTGGAGTACTTGTTTGAGTGCCTAGTTGGGGTGCTTCAAGCGAAGTAAGAGAAAAAGAGAGTTCTTCTATGGAAGATTCGTATTGTAAAAGTGCAGTGTTTTCTTTGAGTTCTTTGTGCAATTGTGCTTGCCAAGCGCTCAAAGAATTGGCTGAAAAAGGGATGGATACTTTCGACATAAAAATAAGTGTCCTCAAATATACTGAATCTCTTGTTTAACTGCTGAATTTACTGAATAGGAAGTCGGGCTGCGGCGCTAATTTTGGACTATGTCTAAGTCACTGCTTATTCTTTATTTATTTGTAGGTGGTCAAATGCTCGCCAAAGCCCAGCTTTTTACGGGTGCACAAAATTTTTTGCAGCCCAGCGGTTTACTCAACGCCATTGATCAAAATCAACAACAGTTGAATCCTGCTGCAAGCTGCCCAAAAGCGCAAAAGGGATTTTATTTTTACGCGAGTGTTCCTTTGCAAATCGCCAACCTTAATGGGGCATATTTCAGTTGCTTTTATACGCAAAATCGTTGGGCTATTTATCATGAGTTCAGTGGCGTATTTCACCCAGCAGGCCATTTCTTTCAAACTGCACACGCGCTTGCCTTTGCACCCTATCCCGGGCTACATATTGGTTTGGGCTTACAAGTACAGCTTTTTACACAACCCAACTATTACGGCAATTTGCTTGTCGCAAGCGCGCGTTTGGGCTGTCAGTATGAACTCAAAAAGCGCCAGCATCTAGCACTTGTGCTCCAAGATATTGGTCGGGTAGCGCAACAGCAAATTAGTATCGAACATTTGCTGGAGCTAGATGAGCGCTTGTCTTTTGCACAAGGTCTTTCTTGGAATCCGCAATTCAAACCCAATTTATATCTTACCCTCACCCAAAAGCTGAGTCAGGCCAAAATCCAGTTCACTTGTGGTTTGTTCCCTCAATCTTATGCCTTTTCACTTGCGCTTACTCAGCATAAGCACTTTACTTGGATGATAGGGCAGCGCTGGCAAAGTGCACACGGCCTATCTTTTCAAATCGGACTCAACCTTCACTAATGCGCTTGTTCTACTACCTTATTTTTAGTTTATTGTTGACAGATGTCTGTGCCCAACTCCCAGACTTTTCTGCTACTTTGGAGCAAGGCCAGCTTCCTGTAGTGGCCTCAGAACTGGCAACGCTAGTGGCCAATCAGGTCCTTACTTCCCAGGATGCACAACAACTCCTGCTTTTTTTTGAGCAGGGCGGTTCGGTTCAAAATTTATTTCAACTTCAAGGCTTGCTCCAAAGCGACCTATCATCTCTTGTCAATAGTTGCGCCTTCATGTTTGCACCTTTACCCAAGCCAAAAAATGCGCATTTTTCTTGGTCCACAACTGATTTGCGCTATGAACTACAATTCAATAGTCCGCAGTTCCTCAAAGAGGGGGCTGGTTTTACTTTGCTGCGCGATACCACACATCTTGGCCCGGCGTTTGCGTGTCAACAACGCCTTGCACTCACTCATCAAAATTGGCGTTTTGCTGCACAACTCTCCAAAGATGCAGGTGAGCTAATTTGGCAGCACAAGCCGGGTGTAGGCATAGACTTCATGACTGCATACGTTGCTTGGGACGCTCCCAATTCCAAAATTGTACTGCAAAAAATTGTCGCAGGAGCTTATCAAGTACAATGGGGGCAAGGCTTGCAACTATGGAGCTCTAGAGGTCTTGGCAAGAGCATCGATTTGCTTCAATTGGCTAAAAATCCGCTCGGCATCAAGCCTTATCAAGGTCGGGACGAACAGCGCTTTTTACAAGGCATAGCAGGGTCACTGCGCCTAGCAGATCATGAAATCCTCTATTTGGCTTCATTCAAGCACACTGACTTTCGCCCCACATTAGATACCTTACAGGAAGAAATCAATTTTTCCTATACTTCCGGCTTGCACAGAACGCCCACAGAAATCGCCAAAAGAAAGCAGGGACAAGAACAACTCTACGGAATAGGTATGCGCCGCAAGACCAATATGTGGCAATATGGTGCACTGCTGCTTTATCAACAATTGCGCGCTCGTCCTGCTCCTGACTCCATGGTAGTAAATAGCTTGCCTAAAACCTTGTCTTTTTGGAGCGTTGGTGCTTATGCACAAGCCACCTGGCGACAATTTTATTTTTATACAGAATGGACCACATCGCTTTCCAAAGAAACGCGTTTCTACAGCGCTAGTGCTTTTAATGTAGCCTTTGTTTATTATTTAGCCCGGCAGTTAGAGTTTGGGTTGCACGTACGCAATTATGGCCCCTATTACCAGGCGTTTTACGCCAATCCAATTGGCAACACCACAAAAGGCGCCAATGAACGGGGCTGTATTTTTCAATTGAAATGGCAGGCTCAAAAAGCGCTCGTCGTTAAATTATCCATGGAATATATCGAAGTGCCCCATTTGTTGAATGCGCAGCAATTGCCCAAGCAAACCAATGAAACCCGAATTTTATTTCAATACCAAGCCTCCAAAAAACGCAATTTCACTGGTCAATTGAGTTGGCGAAACAGTGCGCTTCAAGCTGCGCAACTCAGGTCCTTACTCGCTATTCAAATCAAAATTTCGGATAGCGAAACAATCCAAGCATCAGCACAATTAAGCACGATTATTTCAAGCAATAATTCTAGTAAAAACCTTGAATTATCTTGGCAACACGCCCCCTTGTCTTCAATATTTCGCTTTGAGTTCATATATGGGCTGTATCAAGTTCCGCCAAATGCGCCTTTGCTTTACAGTTACCCTTATTTGCTTGGTTTCGGATCTCAAACTATGTTGCTGAGCGGTATTGGCTCTTATTTAAATGGCGCCGTGAAAATCGCATTTGCTTCCGATTGGCAGGTAGGGTTTATGTTTGGTTTGAAGCAAATGCTGACCCCAAGCAAGCAGCAAAAAATACAATGTGGACTCCGCTTGCTCAAACAATTTTAATTTTTTTTCAAAAAGATGTACCAAAACAAAAATATGTGCGTTATCCCGAAAAGAGGACTGCAAGCCTCTTCTGCTAAACTCCTTAAAACCAAAGACTATGCCTCTCCAACTCTCCCTTCAGCAGCAGTCTTTTCTTCTCGAAGAAGAAAGAACTCAAATTGAGCGCGCCCAACAAGATCCGCGCTTTTTTGCGCCTCTTTACGAGCGCTACCACGAAGCAATTTTTCGCTATGTCTACCGCCGCGTAGATGAAGAAGAACAAGCTTACGACATCACATCATGTGTATTTGTCAAAGCCTTACAAGCGCTGCACAAATACGAATACCGCGGCTTGCCTTTTTCTGCATGGTTGTTTCGCATTGCCAAAAGCGAGCTTTACCAAAGTTTCCGCGACCAAAAGGCGCAGCGCACCGTTAGCATCGATAAAGTGGTGCTCAAGCAAGTCATTGAAGACTTCACCGAAGATTACACCGAACAAGACAAAGCCCGCTTGCTGATCGCACTCAAGGGGCTCAAAGAACAACAGCTTCAATTGATTGAAATGCGTTTTTTCGAAAAACGTTCTTTCAAAGAAATTGGTGAAATCTGCGGTTTGTCTGAAAACAACGCCAAAGTGAAAACTTTTCGTGCGGTACTTAAACTCAAAGAATTTTTTCATCAAAAAGAATAGTTATGCTCAAAATTTTACTCGACCGAAAAGAACCCAGTAGCGATGAGGTGCGCCAACATCAAAATTTCAATGAAATTTTAGCCGCCTACAACTACCAACAAAAAGTCAACAATCCCTGGCGTTATTGGTACTATCCAGTGCTAACGGTTTGCCTACTGCTGTTGGTTTAAGCGCTCAAACATGAAATAGTTTGTACATTTGTGTATGTACAAATTATTTCGTTTCGTTCTCTTTCAGTTTGATGCAGAAAAAGTGCACTATTTTGTCGTAGGGCTCTTGAATAAAATCCACCGTTTTGCGCCTGCAAGGGCTATCTTTAGAAAGCTGTATGTCGTGGAAAGCCCCAAATTAGAAACAACATTCTTGGGTTTGAATTTTCCGAATCCTGTTGGTTTGGCCGCGGGCTTTGATAAAAATGCGCAAAACATCGATGCGCTTGCCGATTGCGGATTTGGTTTCATCGAAATCGGCACGGTTACCCCCAAAGCACAACCAGGCAACGACAAACCCCGACTTTTTAGGCTCAAAGCAGATCAAGCCATTCTCAACCGAATGGGATTCAATAACGATGGGGTAGAGGCAGCCATTGCGCAACTCAAGGCCCGTCAAAACAAACAACTCATCATCGGCGGCAACATCGGCAAAAACAAATGGACTCCCAACGAAGAAGCGGCCTCAGATTACCTTTTGTCTTTCGACGCACTTTTCCCTTACGTAGATTATTTTGTGGTCAATGTTTCTTCGCCAAACACGCCTAATTTGCGCGCTTTACAAGAAAAAGAGCCGCTTCAAGACCTCCTCAATCAGCTTCAAAACAAAAATTCGGCTCATTCAGCACCTAAACCAATCCTTTTAAAAATTGCACCTGATCTCACTGATACCCAAATTGATGAAATCATCGAGATTGTTGCCTTTACCAAAATTGCAGGGCTCATCGTTGCCAATACTACCATCTCCCGAGACCAACTCAAAACACCAGCAGCTGAGGTTGAAAAAATGGGCGCTGGTGGCATTTCAGGCAAGCCCGTTACCGCGCGTGCTACTGCCATGATCAAATACATTCATGACAAATCTGAAGGAAACATTCCAATGATTGCCGTTGGCGGTATTCACACTACCCAAGATGCGCTCGATAAACTAGATGCAGGTGCTTCTTTGGTTCAATTATACACAGGTTTTATTTACGAAGGTCCTGCTTTGGTCAAGGCCATCAACAAAGCATTGCTTGAACGCGTTCAAAACTAAACATGAAAGCAGCGCAGTTACAAATTACAGAATGTCCGCGCGATGCCATGCAAGGCATCAAAGACTGGATTCCCACCGAACAAAAGGTTCGTTACCTCAATGCACTACTCAAGTGCGGGTTCAATGTGCTCGATTTCGGCAGTTTTGTATCACCTAAAGCCATTCCGCAAATGCAGGATACCGCTGCGGTTCTTGCGCAACTCGATCCTTCACCAACAGCATTACTCGCCATCGTTGCCAATACACGTGGTGCTGCTGAGGCTTGTGCACATGAACGGATAGCGATCATTGGTTATCCATTTTCTATTTCTGAGACTTTCCAAATTAGAAATACAAATGCCACAACAGATCAAGCGCTAGAAGGCCTACAACAAATTTCCAACATTTGTACCGAACACGGTAAAAAGTTGCGGGTTTACCTGTCTATGGGCTTTGGGAATCCTTACGGTGATGACTGGTCCACAGATTTGGTAGCTCAATGGGTAGAAAAGCTCAATCAACGCTTTGAAATTGCTGAATACGCGCTCTCCGATACAATCGGTTGCGCCAGTCCGCAAACCGCACAAACGCTCTTTGAAACCTTGACCACACAATACCCTCAGTTGCGTTTTGCCGCACATCTTCACGTGGTAAGAGGACAAGAGCAAGCGCTCATTAAGGCTGCTTTAGCAGGCGGTTGCCGTCATTTTGACACCGCAATTGGCGGTTTTGGTGGCTGTCCAATGGCCAAAGACGAACTCACAGGTAATCTAGCTACAGAAGCTCTGCTCAATTATGCAGCCCAACTCAATATAAATCATACAATCGACAGCGCTTCTTTTGAAACAGCTCGCCTTTTGTCCACTTTAATTTTTTAATTTATGCGAAACAGAAAGCTTCTTTGGTTCATCGGTGTGCTTATGGCACTTTTGCTCGTTATTTACTACTTCAATGATTCCCGCAATACGTTGGATGAAGACCCGAAAAAACCGACAATAGAAAAGACAGAAGGTGTTCAGGTCAGCACCGACTTCAATACCAATACATTTGAAAGCAAAGCCGAACCCAAGGTGCTGAAGGACTTGAATTTATGCGATAGCACCATCCAATGGAGCGATGATTTACTTCGTCCGTCGTGCACACCCAATTATTTTCGGGTTTTTCCTTTGAAAAAAGGACTCGATGTGGCACAGGGTTGTATGGTGCTTTTGAAAGCAGGAGTCAATGGTTTTCCGGTGCGTCGTTTTGTGGTATATGAGCGAGAAGGAAAAGAAATGGTGCAAGCCAATGGTTTCATCGGCTACCCAATCGAATTTCGACCTCAGGCCCAAACTTATGACGACGTCGTGATCCGTTTTTTCGAGCGCTTTGAGGGCCAGAAGTATTTTTATAATTGTCTTTTTACTTGGAAGCAAAACCGTTACCAGTATGTGCGCTGCGAGCAAATCAATGACGCGAATATCAAGCCAGAAAAACAAGCGCAGGTTTCGGCCGAAATTTTACAAATTCTCAATGAAAAACAGTTGGTATTTTAGTCTGCTTTTGCTCTTTTTGACTTCGTGTATCAACGGAGAGCAAACTTTTCGTGCCGACCACACTCATTTTTTGAGCGGCGGCAATAGCAAGGTTTGGATGCTCAAAGGCACCCAACAACAGGAGCAGGGCCAATTGCAATCAAATACATGGGGAGAAATCCTATTTGTTTTTTATGTCACTGGCGAAGTACTGGTGGGGTCTTTTGGAGATTTGGATAAAGGCGCTTACGACAAAGGACATTTCAAATTCCATGAAAACAAGGAAGAACTCACCATCTATATTGGCAAAGAAAAGTGGACATTTAAAGTGCAGTCGCTCCAAGACGAGCAAATTGTACTCAAGACCCTAAAAGGTAAGGACCTTGCGCGCTACTTGCATTTAGTACCGCTATCCTTGCCGCGTTAAAATTTCTCAAAGGCGCCTAGCCCAAAAAGTGCAAAATCATACTTTGCTGGATCTACTGGGTCAAATTCAAGAAGCTTAGCCTGGAGTTCGAGGTTCGTTTGCCAATCATTTTGTTTGCGACTGACCAGCCCCAGTTTGCGGGCGATGTTACCCGTGTGAACATCAAGGGGCACATGAAGTGCATGGAGTGGAATGTGATTCCAGAGTCCAAAATCGACGCCATTTTGCGGGCTACGGACCATCCAGCGCAAGAACATTACGATTCTTTTGGCTGCCGATCCCTTGGATGGATCTGCAACATGCTTGTGACTTCTGACTTCTAGAAAGGGAATGAACTGCGATCTAAAATTAAGAATGTACTGATCTAAAAGTGGGCTGTTTGCTTGAAATGCTTTTTGTAGACCACCATTGAGGTAAAGACTTTTGAGTCCCAAAAGAAAACCATTTAAATCGATATGATTAAAGGTTCGATGTACAAATACGCCGCAACTTCCGTCTTGGTAGTTCAGAACGTATTCGAGCGGTGAAGGACCTAAGATAGCGAGTAGTTTTTCTCCACTTTTGATGATGCTCTGTCGGTTGCCCCAAGCGATGGTGGCCATCAAAAATGCGACAATTTCGATGTCTTCTTTTTGTGAAAACCTGTGGGCTAATGAGATGGGGTCAGAAGAAATGAAGTGTGCAGCTTCGTATTGTTGTGCTTTGAAGTCGAGAAATTCCTTTAGCTCGAGGTTTGAGCCCTTAAACGAATTGTCCATCTTTCATGGTTAAACAGCGGTCGGCCATTTGGGCAAAATTGGTATTGTGTGTCACGATCACAAAGCTTTGCTTCATTTCTTCGCGAAGTGCCAGAAAAAGGTTGTGTAAGGCATTGGCGTTTTCGGTATCGAGGTTGCCAGAAGGTTCGTCTGCATAAACCAAAGCAGGTTGGTTGATCAGTGCGCGCGCAACGGCAATGCGCTGTTGTTCACCTCCAGAAAGTGCATCGGGTTTGTGTTGTGCGCGGCTCGCGAGGCCAAAGCGGTCGAGGAGTACTTGTGCTTTTTTGAAGGCGTCTGTTTGGTTGCTGCCACCAATTAGCGCTGGAAGCGCGATGTTCTCAAGCGCAGTAAATTCGGGGAGTAATTGATGAAACTGAAAAACAAAACCCAATCTTTGGTTCCTGAAATGAGCCAAAGCTTTTTCGTTGAGTGAGAAGGGGTCTTGACCTTCGATGCGCAATTGCCCATGGTTTGGGTGGTCTAGTGTACCGAGAATTTGCAATAAGGTCGTTTTACCTGCGCCAGACGAGCCAACGATAGAAATGATTTCAGACGCAGCCACCGAAAGGTCAATCCCTTTCAAGATGGCCAGCTCGCCGTAGTTTTTCTCTATGCCTTTTGCCTCGAGCATTAGTGATTTTGTTTGATGGTGTGCCCCGCTTTGTCGCGTTTGGTTTCGAGATAGCGTTCGTTGTGGATATTGCTCTCGATTTCAAGTGGAATATTCTCGATTATTTCGAGTCCGTAACCGATGAGTCCGGTGCGTTTTTTAGGATTGTTAGACATCAGTTTCATTTTGCGGATGCCAATTGCGCGCAGCATTTGAGCGCCGATACCGTAGTCGCGTTCGTCTGCCTTGAAACCAAGTTTTTCATTGGCTTCATAGGTGTCTAAACCTTCTTCTTGAAGTTTGTAGGCCTTGAGTTTATTGAGTAAACCAATGCCACGACCTTCTTGGTTCATGTAGACAATGGCGCCCTTTCCTTCTTTATTGATGAGTTCCATGGCTTTGTGTAGCTGTGGTCCGCAGTCGCAACGGCAGCTGCCGAAGATGTCGCCAGTAAGACAAGACGAGTGCACGCGCACCAAAACCGCTTCGTCTTCGGTCCAGGTGCCTTTGGTGAGCACCAAATGATCTTGGTCATTGCTTTGGTCCTTAAAGGCGCGCAACTGAAAATCGCCGTAAGCGGTTGGCATCTCCACTTGAACTTGCTCTACGATCAAAGATTCGTGTGAGATGCGGTACTTAATGAGGTCAGCGATACTGATGATTTTGAGGTCGAATTTCTTGGCGATTTCCAAAAGTTGTGGAAGGCGTGCCATGCTGCCGTCTTCGTTGAGGATTTCAACAATAATACCAGCCTCTTCAAAGCCGGCCAAACGAGATAAGTCTACGGCCGCTTCGGTGTGTCCGGCACGGCGCAATACACCGCCTTTGCGCGCACGCAAGGGAAAGATGTGACCAGGTTTACCAAGTTCTTCGGGTCTGATAACGGGGTCGATCATGGCCAAAATGGTTTTGGAACGATCGCTCGCAGAAATACCGGTTGTGCAGCCGTGGCCAATGAGGTCTACGCTAATGGTAAAGGGTGTTTCGTAGGCAGCAGAATTATTGCGCACCATGAGTTCTAAGCCCAGTTGGTCACAGCGTTCTTCGCTAATCGGAGCGCAAATGAGGCCGCGCCCGTGCGTTGCCATGAAGTTGATGAGCTCAGGTGTTGCGTTTCGAGCAGCGGTTAAAAAATCGCCTTCGTTTTCGCGGTCTTCGTCGTCTACAACAATAACAACGCGTCCTTGTTGGATTTCGAGAATAGCTTCTTCTATTGTATGGAGTGTTTGAGACATAGTTTGATTTGCTTACGCATTAGGTATTTGGGAGAGACTTGCAAGAAGGTAAGACCAGAATTTTTGTACCGACGAAATTTGGACGCATTCGTCAGGGGAGTGGGCAGCACGGATGTTCGGGCCAAATGAAATCATGTCCACGCCAGGGAGTTTTTCGCTCAATAAGCCGCATTCCAAGCCGGCATGACACGCCTTGACCTTTGGCTCCTCGCCATAAAGTTCAGTGTAAAGTGCGCGCATTTTTGAAAGAATAGGGGACTGTGCATTGGGTTTCCAGCCTGGGTAGTCGCCGCTTTGCTCAACGGTCGCGCCCATGTTTTCAAAAGCGCAGCGCAGGGCCATACTCACTTCTGTTTTGGTGCTTTCAACGGAGCTGCGTTGGAGTGATTGTGTAGTGAAGCTACCTTTGTCAATAATGACGCGCGCCAAAGACGAGGAAGCTTCTACTAAGCCTACAATGTCTGGACTCATGCGGTACACACCGTTGTGAACGCCACAAAGCGTAGCAATGATTTGATTGAAATCTGCTGCGCAAACAGCGTTTAGATCGCTGTTTGTAAGGCTTGATTCTATTTTGAAATGTGGTTCAATGAGGTGGTATTCTGCACGAAGTGTTTGCTCAAATGCAGCAATAGCTTCTTGAACTTGAGTAGCATTTTGAACGGCAATTATTGCGCTCGCTTCTCTTGGGATGGCATTGCGCAAGCTACCGCCATCAAAATAAAGCAACTGAATGGTTTGTGTTTGCTTGAGTTCCCAGAGTAAACGCGCCATCCATTTGTTGGCATTTCCGCGCCCTTTGTCGATGTCCATGCCGGAGTGCCCGCCAAGTAAGCCCGAAATATTGACTTGAAGTGTTTCAAAACCACTTTGAATGGCTTCTTGCGTATAGTTATAAGTCGTGTTGGTGTCGATGCCGCCCGCACAACCCACGGAAAGTTCGTCGTCGTCTTCGGTGTCGAGGTTCAACAGAATGGTGCCGCTCAAAAGACTTGCATCCATTTCTTTGGCGCCGGTCATGCCGGTTTCTTCGTCGATGGTAAAAAATGCTTCTAACGCTGGGTGGGCGATGTCGGTGCTGGTCAAAAGTGCCATAATAGCTGCTACGCCAATGCCGTTGTCGGCGCCGAGTGTGGTCCCTTTTGCACGGATCCAGTCGCCATCTTGAAACATATCGATGCCTTGTTGATCAAAATCAAAAACGGTTTGTGCATTTTTTTGGTGCACCATGTCGAGGTGGCTCTGTAAAATGACGGTCTGACGCGCTTCCATGCCGGCAGTTGCTGGCTTTTTGATGATGACATTGCCAATGCGGTCTACAAGCGTTTCTAGGCCTAGTGCTTCGCCAAAATTTTTCATGAAGGCGATGACGCGCTCCTCTTTTTTGGAGGGTCTAGGTACTGCGTTGAGCGCTGCAAAGTGTTGCCACAGTGCTTTTGGTTCTATATTGCTGAAATCCATGGTTACGGAAATTTGGGATATTGTTGGAAATTAGGATCGCGTTTTTCTAAAAAGGCATGTTTGCCCTCTTGTGCTTCTTCTGTGAGGTAGTAGAGTAGCGTGGCGTCACCGGCGAGTTCCATGAGGCCGTGTTGCCCGTCGAGCTCGGCGTTCATAGCGCGCTTGATCATGCGGATCGCTAGTGGGCTTCTCATCATGATGGTTTTGGACCACTCCACAACGGTATCTTCTAGTTGGTCAAAAGGCACAACTTTGTTGACCATGCCCATTTTTTCGGCTTCTTCGGCGGTATATTGATTGCACAAAAACCAGATTTCACGCGCTTTCTTTTGACCTACGTGGCGGGCCAAATAAGAGGAGCCAAAGCCGCCATCAAAGCTACCTACTTTAGGGCCAGTCTGACCAAAGCGGGCATTTTCAGAGGCAATCGTGAGGTCGCAAACAACGTGCAGAACATGCCCTCCACCAATAGCATAACCATTCACCATGGCAATAACTGGTTTAGGCAACGAGCGAATGGCTTTATGTAAATCGAGTATATTAAGGCGCGGAACGCCATTTTCTGAGATATAACCGCCTACACCTTTGACGTTTTGGTCTCCTCCAGAACAAAATGCTTTGTCACCAGTACCGGTGAGTACAACCACGTTGATATCCGGACGCTCTCTGCAAATATCCATTGCGTCGAGCATTTCAAAATTAGTTTCTGGTCTGAACGCGTTGTATACTTGCGGACGGTTGATGGAGATTTTTGCTATCCCTTCAAAGAATTCAAATTTGATGTCTTGGTAGTTTTTAATGCTTTGCCAATTTCTTTGCGACATGATGTAATTTTTGTTTGTGACAAAGATAGAACATCCCAAAGGACCTAAAGGTTTATTTGGCCAGAAATTCTATCCGATGCGCAAAGAAGTCATGCTCAAACTGCCTGCAAGTAGCTCATCATTGAAAAATTGGATTTCTTCGTTCGACTCAGCCAGGCCTAAGCTGTAGAGTAAGGGAATATAATGATCCGTTGTGGGAACCGCCATGCGCAATGCTTTCGGTGCATTTTCTAATTGAAGGAGCGCCTTGAA
>JBEEKN010000027.1:0-33652 GCA_041168605.1 Bacteroidota bacterium
TCGCCCCGAAGGGAGCACTCGCAAAATTTGAACCCACTGCACTTACAACAGGTTGTGCAGTAACACCACATGCATCAATTTTCCAAGCTAAAAATTCATTCGCATTCTTTTTATGAGCAATCACCCAAAAACCTTGTATTTCAGTACTTCTAATAACAATCAATTTTTCGGTCAAATCATTTGCTAGTGGCGTATTCAGAGTTGCAACTTGCACGTCTCCAAGTCCTCCATTCAATGTCATATCCACGACACTATATCTCAAACCATTGTCAATAACAGGACTTAGGGAAAGTGCCTCCAGTTCTTCGAGTGTAAATAAATAGTATCGTTGGTTATCCTCAGAAAAAGGCACAATCAACGCTCCCTGGGTACATGAGTTATAAAATCCGCCCAAGAGATTTGAACCATTTGGCATAACCTGATTGTTTGCATTCCATACCTTTCTGCCATCGGTATAGAAAAGTAATTGTCCTGTGTTTGGGTCTGAAACACTAGCCGTTGATTCATTTGAGTTGATGGCTGCATTGCTCGAACCTACGGGGATTGGACCTGAAAAATTGACGCGGACTCCATAGCCAAAAACCCAATTATTGTTTTGCAATTGACCAAAAACAAAAGGTGTTTGTAGAGTGAGAGTTAGGATAAGAAAAAGGGAATATCTTTTTAAAATGAGCATAAAGATCATCTAATTAAATGCACAAATCCATGACCTTCTTTACCCGATTCAGTGGTGAATTTATAGGTATAAACCCCATTAACTAACTCATTTCCCAAAGTATCTTTTCCGCCCCAATTGTTTTGATAATTCGCTGAAGAGAAAACGACATTTCCCCAGCGGTTTAGTATAATCACTTCTGTGTTTTCCGGTAAATTTTGAATTTCGAAAAGATCATTGATTCCATCTGAATTTGGTGTGATTACATTGGGAACCAAAAAACTATTTGATGAACCCGTATTTGGGCAATTTACAACGTTGAGCGTGTAATATAGCGTATCCTCATAAAAACAAGGAGTTCCAATAGGATTATTTATATCAGCTGCGGCTGAACAATTAATTTGAACAATGCATCTCACAGTATAGGATCCTGGACTCGAGTAAATATGCGTTGGGGTACCAAGTTGTGAAGTGTTTAACGCACCACTTGCTGGATCACCAAAATTCCACTCAATTATTTGTTCTATCAACAAATTTGTATTGATATTAAAAGAAATTTCTTCGTTTGTACAGGTATCCGTGGAAGCAGCAATATTTATAAATGAGCAATCCAATACTACAATTTGATCACTCCCCAATCCGCATGTGCTCGTAACTGTAGCGCTGAAAATTCCAGGACTGGTTACGGTATAAAATTGACCAGTATTTGTAGACGCATCTCCACCCCACGACCAAGATGTTCCTTCACCAGCATTTAACAGAAGTGTATCTCCTTGACATAGATAAACAGTGTCTGGTCCAAACTGAATTTGTGCTTCATAATTGTTATAAAAAATCCAAGAAGGGAAATTTGGGAGAGAGTAAAAACCTATCGAAAGAATGGGATCATTCGGGAAGGATAAAACGCCAGAACTGACAGTTGGGTCTGAAGTATTTGGGCAATTGATCGTTCCCAAAAGCGTTGTAAAACCGAAACTTTGTTCGGTGAAGTAGATTTTTCCATCCGAAGCTAATTGCAAATACAAACCATCGAAGTTTGGCTCAATAACTTGTGCGGTTGATTCCACGGTTTGTCCCGTTTGAGACGGGGCAAATACGTTGTATTGCACCAAATTAGACGCGAACGTATTTGTATCGAAAATGCTTGCATATAAATAAAATCCATTCGGAGAAAACTCAAAATAGTAGGGCAACGCAGCTCCCAAATCACTTTCAAGGGTGAGCACACCTGTCGACAAATTGAAGTCATAAAGTCCCGCGGATGTCATCACTTTGTTGCAGCAAGGTGCTCCAACGCCACTCTGGGTTGGGCTAGACTTGATGATACCAAACCCACTGTAAAATACTGGGTAAGGATAGACACCAGCAAGTTGAACACCGTTTTGAGTGACACTGTAAACTCCGATACCGCTTGTATCTTGATTGATTAAAATCCAATAATCTGTTCCATTTGAATGGCGAATCGCACAAATCCCTTCGTACGAGTAATCATATACTTGAACATCCGCTTCAACAACATCTCCCAAACCACCATTTAGAGACATGTCTATTTTAAAATAGCGCAACCCTCTGCCGTTTGGTTCTGAAGGATTTACCCCGTCACCATCAAATTCAAGTTCTTCCATCGTAAAAAGATAATATACATTGGGCTCACCGGGTGAAGGTACTACAACGGATGACTGTGCAGCGCTCCAACCTCCGCCTTCCGTTCCTTGCATGTCGTACATGACCTGATTGTTCTTGTTCCAGATTTTACCGCCATCTTGGCCACTCGCCGGAAGTCTCCCTCCGCCATTTGAATAGAAAAGCAAGTTGCCATTTTCATCACAATAGGAGGTACATCCTTCGTTAGTATACATCTGACTGCCTGAGGTTTGTACGGGAGACCCACTATTAAAATCCAAGCTGTTACCTATTCCAAAATGCCAAACATTGGCCTCCTTTTGGGCAAATGCACAAATAGATGCAAGCAGCGAACAAAACCAGATCAAGTATTTTTTCATCGGAGTAAGCTAAAATGCCCTTGAATTGTTTTGGATTCTTGCATTCCGTCAAAAAGGTAACGTACTTGATAGGTGTATACGCCACTTGGCGCAGCAGTGTTATTTGGACCGTAATTGCCATTCCAACCGAAGGCTATATTATTGCTTTCAAAAATGAGCTCGCCCCAACGGTTAAAAATCTGCATGGAGAAGTCAGAAGGATCGATTTTGTTCCCCTCAATTTGAAAGTACTGATTAAGTTCATTGCCATCGGGTGTAAAGGCGTTGGGAATGAAAATCGCAGCATTTTCAAAAATGCTAATGATACTTGTAGCGCTGCTAGAACATCCCGCTTCATTGGTCACTTCGAGTACTACAGAAAACTCACTAGATGTGTTACTAGGAATAGAGAAGGTAGGGTTTTGTTGGCTGCTTGTTTCAATATTGTTGGCAAAATTGACCGTCCAAAACCAATTGTTGATTTGTCCAATTGAAACGTCTGTGAATTGAATAGATTGGTCTCCAACTTGAATGATATCAGGAGAAAAATCAAAGGCTGCAATTGGTGAATCCACTACGGTGATGTAGTTACTCAACGTAAGGCTATCTGAACAGCCAGCTGAAGTAGTGACACTTAAGGAAATGTCGTAAGTACCTGGAGCTGTAGGGCTAAACGTAAAATTGGTTTGTGTGGAAAATACTTGCCCGTTCACAGACCAAGTGGAGCTGATTCCTTGTATTGGTGTACTCAAATTATTCAGCACGACTGAGCCCGGCCAACACAATAACGTATCTGAAGCAATAAAATCTGCTACCGGTTGAGGATTGACCAAAATGTACATACAATCGGTTAGGGTGTCTCCATTCGCATCGGTGACGAAAAGACATGCCAACCCACTCGAACTTGGATTAAAACTAAATGCTTGTTGCTGACTAACCACTTGGCCTTCGAAGGTCCAAGCATAAGTAAAAGGCCCTACACCGTCAGTATTTGTCAGAAGTGTTGGGTTGACCGTTTCGCCCGCACAAATAATGGTGTCATTTGAAACCGTAATATCCCAGCTTGGAATGGTCACAAATGGATCTGTACAACAGGTCCCTCCATCAGATAAATCGTAGATTTCTGTCAACCAACAATTGTATTGAGTGTGATGAAAACGAAGATCACCGTTGAAAGCATTTAAGAAATAAGCGACCACTTCATCGGGGGTATTTCCTCCGCCAGCATAATAAATCGTATCGCATTGACCGCTGACGCCAACCATTAAACTGCTGGTAAAGGCTTGTCCATTTTGATGTGTTGGCGTGTAATCTAGTGGCGGGGCAGTGAGTATTTGAACCAACGAAGGACTCACACCTGAAATGCTGGTTGTAAAATTTCCCAATCCACAATTATTATTGTTTTGATTTGAATTAAACCCTGCGTACAAAACTTCTGTGATGTTCCCAACGAACGGGCCGTTGATATTTACGATAACAGGTTCGTAAGTACAAATACCAATTTTTAGGTTGGGGATGTTTTGGTCGCAGTTGATGTTTAGCGTACCACCATCATAGTTAGAATAGATAACGACATTCCCATTTTGATTACAAATAGGTGAAGTGTTCACCGTAGGTTGATTATTGTTGTAAAGAAGAAACCATTGATGTGTCATGCCAGATGGAGGAACGCCCGCAGATCCTGAAGAGGATGGAAACAAGCAATTAGAATTGACGCTTGTCCCAAATTGCTGAGGCACCCATGACCCCCCGTTATTTACCTGTATGTTTTGGAAATTTGTTGCAGCGTTTCCAGTACCTATGCGTATGCCAATTTCGACGCTGCTTTGAGCCGTATTCACCGAGGAAAAATCGCCATAAACAAAATCAATTGCCGGCAAAATCCAAGAAGTAAAACTTAGTTTTGCCTGAAAAGAAAATGACTCCCCTTGCATACCAAAGCGTCTAACATTCTTCCATTGAATGATGATGCTTGTTGGCGCATTATTAAAACCATTTACAATTTGATAACTTATTCTTGCGTTGTTATTGGCACTCTCTAAATTGCATGCAAATGGGGCAACTACTGGTGTTCCTGGTGGCTGAGAAATGGGGTTGTAATTCGTAGTGCTTGCAGCTTGACCTAATGTGAGAAAACCGTTGGTACTCACAAAAAGCGTGTTGTAAGCCTGACCCCCTATGGTAAATGGAACAATCGGAATAGCACTGGAAACTTGGTCATCAAAATTTTGAGTAAATAACGGAACATCGTTCGTTAAATCATTGTACACATTCACTTGCTGATTGGTGTATTGAAACTCCAATTGTTGAGACCAAGTGACAGTGCTGATCAGTAAAACGATAAATAAAAAACATATTCTCATAAGAATCAATTTCCTCTTAAACAAATGAAACTATAAAAAGTTCCGTTCAAACAATTCTTGTTGATGAGCTCTATTTCACATCAACCCATTCTTTTAGAGTGCATTACTCATTCTTGTAAACCGCATCAAACCGCTGTTGATAGTCCTTTATTTCAGTATGCATCCATTTATCCCAAAAGGTGAAATAAAGACCGTAGTTACCATTAAACTGTTCGTGGTGCATGTTATGATGTGTGGAGGCTGTTTTATATTTCAAAAAGGGCAAGCGAACCCAATTCTTTGGATAAATCTCATAACCCAAATGCCCAAGCATGTTATTGAGTAAATCAAGAATTTGCCAAAGGAATAAAATGGGCCAGTATATCGGAATGAGCATCGGAAGAATTAGAAATGGCAAGAATTCTATTAAGTTTTCCAAGGGATGAAAAGCAAAAATGGTTAGGGGAGATGGGGCAGTGCTTTTGTGGTGGGTTTTGTGCACCCAACGGTAGATTTTCGGATGATGCATCCAGCGGTGTGTCCAATAAAAGTAGGTATCAGTAAAGAACAGTAGAGCGAATAACTGAACACCTCCCCAGATGAGACTGTAGGCATTAAAATCCCAATACAATTTCATGTAGCCTAATTGATCTAGAAAAGTAATGAACGCAGTCAGAAAACCAGCCAGTAGAATAGAACCGAAAGAAAATAAAATGTCGTGACTGAAAAAATGCTTGCGCTGCTCACTTTTGGGTTGAATTCTTCGCCAACGCCAGTTGCTTTTCAGGAGCACCCAAACCAATAAAAAAACGGCTACTCCAAAAATAGCATACAATACCAAATTGAAGAAAGATTCTTGTAAGCCGCTTTGGAGGAAGTTGTTGAGATTCGACATAGATTAATCATTGACTAAGGTAAAATGCCCATGGCCATCGTGAAAGACCCCATATACATCTGTGCCTTCATAGCGGTAAAAGTATACACCTTCTTCAGCCATCTTTCCATTAACCATTCCATTCCAGGTTTCATTTAAATCTAGTTCTGTAATTAGATTGCCCCATCGGTTTAAGATGAGCACCCTTAGGTTTAGCATATGCTGTGTTGATATCCCCCATGCATCGTTCGATCCATCTCCATTAGGTGTAAATACGTTTGGTTCAATGATCTGAACCAAGGGTGCGGCTATGGTTACCCAAACAGAAGCTGTATCCCAACAAATATCGTTACTTGCTGTCAAGGTCACAAAATACACCCCCGGAGAATTAAACGTAGCGGTTTGATTCGCTAAAGTAAGCACCAGTAAACTGTCTCCATTACCCCAGTCCCATACGTAACTTATTCCGTTTTGGCTTAGATTTAAAAATGAAATAGGTGTTCCTATAACTCCAGAGGATGGAACTGCTGTAAAACTGGCTACTGGAATTGGTAAAACCGTAATTTGAATACTATCTGAATCAATACAACCGTTCGTATCAGTAGCAGTCACAATATAAGTTCCCGTGTTGCCTGGAGTAAATGCCTCGCCATTGACAATTCCACTTGGTGTCCATATGTAGGTGCTTGCTCCGGTGGCTGTTAGTGTGATCGTTGAACCTGTACAAATATATGTGTCAGATCCTGAACTCACTGTAGGAAGCGAATAAACGGTTACCTCAGTCGATGAATTACATGTATTCCCACTGCTATCTGTTCCTTGTAAGGTAAACAAATAGTTTCCTGGCATTACATCATTTATGAAAAACTGTTGATCAGTTGTTACCAAATTTCCCGAAAAAAACCAGTTATAGGATCCTCCGGATAGCGTTGTTGCAGTGAGTTGGACAGAATCACCAGCGCAAACTGGGCCATTGTTGCTTGCCTGAATAAAACAACCGCAAAGAGGATCATTGACCGTAAGGACAGTTACTATTGCGCTTGCAGATCCGGTTGCTTGATTACCTAGGTTGTTTAATCCCGTAACTGTGCAGGTATAAGTGGTCGAAACTAAAGGATTGATTACAATTGATGCCGTTGTTTGGCCACCGGGCGACCATAAATAGGAAGATACTCCATTGGAAATAGCAGTTAAAACAGCAGCTTCTCCAGGGCAAATAGTCGTATCGTTGATATCAACTGGCAAGTAGGCGTCACAGGAAATCAACGCCGTGCCAAAGAAATTCAAAGGTACATTAGTTGTTTGCCCACTGAAATTAGAAAGACAGATTAGATATTGTTCTCCGGCAAGAACATTTAACTCAGGTTCAAAATTTGAGGAATCACCTCCGGCGGGCAAAGGTGTGCCTATGCCTGTAAAGCCCTCACACAAGCCGTTCCAATTGCAGCGCACAGGTGCAAGCTGATCTAATAAAATATCATTGCAGCTGCTGCTGTCATAAGGCCACATGATCCAATCAAAGCATCCTGAACTGTTATCTGCCCCAAAAGAAAATTCCAAAGTACCAGAGCCTGCTACGTTCACGATCATCCAAGTTGGGTTCAATTCTCCGGCAAGCAGGCAGCCTGAGTTGCCAGATGCCGGATTTACAGCAGGGTTACTAACACTTCCAGCAATTAGTTCATCTAGTGCACCAAAACCATTTGGGTCTATGGCGAAATTAGCGTCTTGGCAGATGTTTACGGCAGTACCGCAATCAGATGCAGTAACTTGGCAAATAACACTAGACAGCACAAAAACAAAACAAACCAAGACGGATAATCGCTTCATATGAATAAAGTTAGGTAATAATATCCGAGTAGAAAACACATCAGCCCACCTCCATTAATTATCGTTTCTACTTCACCCCTAATCCAGTGAATGGGCTAGTCGATTTTCAACTCCCGAAAAAAAGCAGATCTATTCTTTAATCCAACGTTGGACTTGTCCACTAGAAGATTGTTTAAGAAAATAAAATCCTTTCGGGAATTCTGCTACGTCCAAAACACTACTTGCCGTGTTGATCTGCCAAGTTGCATTTAGCCATTTTTGTTAAAACAATTCAATTTTTCCGAAAAGTGTTTTAACAATTGTTTTAATATTAAAACAAAAAAGAGTTATAAAATATTGTAAATCAATATTTTATAACTCTTTTTAAGTGGAGCCGGAGGGGTTCGAACCCTCGTCCAAACGACGAGTTTTCAAGCTTTCTACATGCTTAGTTCGTTGGTTGGTTTTCGATATGCGGCCGGACAAGAACACCCAACGCGCATACTTAGGTTTTTTAGTTTCATGTTGCGGTAAAACCATCGGCAACACTAACCCTATAGGATGAACTTCTGAGCGATGAACCGAAAGGGTGGCCGTTCATCAGAAGTACTTGTCTGGCCTACTATACTTCAGCCGGATTAAGCCAACTAACATTCAGTTAATTAAGCAGCAAGTGCGTATGACGTGTTGTCATTTATTGTTCGTAGCATTTGATTTAAGAGGAACACTACAAGCCTCTGCATGCTGACACCTGACTACCGCTATCGCTGTCAAATCCAATGTCGACCCCAAAGAACGTAGGTACAAAGGTAGTTCTATAAATTCAAAAAGTTGATTATTTTGAGAAATCTTCGTAAACTACATCGGTGATATCACTCATTAGATTTGCTAACTTTTGGTTGTCTTTACCTTTGGTCATTATCGTCAGCAGAAAGGGTCTGTTCTGAAGGTAAACAATTGCAGACTCGTGGAGTTGAAGTTCATCGGAGTTTCCGGATTCACCAAATTTATGAGCAATTGGAATAGGCTTAGGAATAGCATTGCGGATCCCCTCGCTAAAAACTGCTTGGGTTAATAATTTTGCAGCGTATTCGGAGTCCTTGGGATTTAGATAGCAAGCATTGTATATTGCTCTCATGAACATAGAATATTGACCCACTGTAAAATAATAGTGAGGTGCGTTTTTATCTGGTATGGGTAGGTCTAAATCACTAAAAATCCGACTTAAAACACTGTGCTGAATATTTTGATTCAGCAGCATTGTAGCGTTATTGTCTGAATAGACAATCATGTATTTGAGCAATTCGCGGATTGTATATGATTTACCAACCTGAATTGATTTTGATTTAAATGCGACGTTTAATTTGTTTTCAAATGGAGCCTCAAGACGTAACTTGCGGTCTATGATGCCTGGTTGGATTTCATTCATTTTAAGAAAGCAAAGCAAGATTGGCACCTTGAATAAAGAACCAGGTTCATAGTTTTCTTGTGGATTAATTGCCGTCCAGGAGGTACTGTTGAAATCACGAATATAAACAGATGCCTGATTGAGGTTTCGTGACGCTTTGTACGAATCTATAATTTGAAGTATTTTTAATTTTATCGGTTTGAGGCTGGCAGCTTCACAGTCTTTGTCCACAAACATTATAGGTTTGATGAATTTATAGCCCGACATGCGATCTACGTTGTAGTTGCAATCTTCAGTTGCTAAAAGTTCTTTCTCTGTCTGTTCTTGTGTGAGTAATTCAATTTTTTCATTGGAGGATTTGAGTGCAAATATATAGGTCGCACCCGAAGCTAAAAAGCAGCAAATCATGAAAATTGGAAGAGATAGTTTGGTGTTTAAAATTGATTTCATAATTGGAGAGAGTTGAATATAAAATTAAAAAATAAATACAAAATAAGCGGTTAATATTTATTGCAGTTTGAAAATTTGTGGGGAGGTCAGTCAAGTTGCGTTAAAACCATCGGCAACACTTACCCTATGGGATGAGCTTCTGAGTGATGAACCGAAAGGGGGGCGTTCATCAGCGGTACTTGTCTTGCCAAATGTACTTCAGCCGGATAAAGTCAACTAACATTCAGTTATTTAAGCCGCTAGTGAGTATGACGTGTTGTCACTAGTGAGTATGACGTGTTGTCATTTATCGTTCGTAGCATTTGATTTAAAAGGATCACTACAAGCCTCTGCATGCTGACACCTGACTGCCGCTATCGCTGTCAAATCCAATGTCGACCCCTAAGAACGTAGGTACAAAGATACGAAGATTGCAGCGCTTTTGCTACTGCAAACGAAATACTTGAGGTGTATTGAAGGGGATTTGGGGTATTTCTACGGATAAAACACCGTTTTTGAGCTTGGTTTTGTTGCTTGGGTTCAGGGCTTGCACTTTGGTTTTGCCAAAAGAGGCTACGTTTAGTGTTGTCGATAGGGTGGCGCTTTCTCCCGGAATCCAGATGGCATATACGCTTTTTTGGACTTGCGTAAATACCCAGCTGCCGTTGTCGCCGGCTTTGATTTCATAAGGTGCAATGGGCTTGGAGTTGTAAATGGCTTCGCCGTTAACTTTCATCCAGGCGCCGATTTCGTCGAGGCGCTGGTAGGCTGTGCTGTCCCAGCGACCTTGTGGGTCGGGGGCAATATTGAGCAAGAAGTTGCCGCCTCTTGAAACGATAAGGCAAAGGTTTTTGAGCAAGGTGGCGGTGCTTTTGTATTGGTCGCCGGGTACGTAGCTCCAGCTATTGGCCATGGTCATGCAGGTTTCCCAAGGGTAGGGCAGCGGTTCGTTTGGTATGCTTTGTTCGGGGGTAAGGTAGTTCTGATTGGGGCCTTCGACGGCGCGGTCTACGACAATTAAGCCTGGTTGGAGCTGGCGCGCTTGGGCAGCGAGTTCATCCATGCAGATGTTTTGGTCTACGGGTTTGTAGCCCCATTTGGGGGAGGTGGCGGTATAGGGTTGTACCCAGCCGCCGTCTAGCCATAAGATGTCGATCTTGCCATAATTTTGCATGAGCTCCAGGATTTGATTGTGTGTGAAGCGCACAAAGCTTTCCCATTTTTCGGGTTTCTTTTGGAGGTCGTAATTGGGGTTGCGGTCGTAGGGTGGAAATTGAGGGTCCCAGTAGTCGGGGTGGTGCCAGTCTGGCTTGGAGAAATACGCGCCAATCCAAAGGCCTTGTGCCCTGAAGGCATTAAAAATACTTTTGGTGAGGTCGGGGTGAGCGCTTTGGCTGTTGGGGCAGGCGGGGTTGGCTGCGGTATAAGGGCTGAACTGAGAATCGAACATGCAGAAACCATCGTGGTGTTTGGTGGTGAACACCATGTATTTCATGCCTGCATTTTTGGCTGCTTTGGCCCAGCGCTCTGGTTCAAATTGGGTCGGGTTAAAAGTAGTTTGCAGGTTATTGTAGGCAGCGTGGTAATTGAAATACGAACCCGAGTGGGGCCCGCGGCGAATGCACCAATTTTCATCTTCAGGGCAAATGCTCCAGCTTTCTACAACGCCCCATTGGCTGTAGGCGCCCCAGTGCATGAGCAGGCCAAATTTGTAGTCTTGCCATGTTTCAAGTTTTTGAAGCACTAAGCTGTCTGTCGGCGGGAAATACGTTTGCTCGTGGTGCTGTGCGCTGCTTACAAAAGGAAGGTTAAGCGCAAATAAGAAAGAGATCAGGGTTTTAGTCATGTCCATATATTTCAATTTCGTCGATAAATAACCAGCCGTCGCCTGCTACGCCTCTCCACTTTGGAAGCGGGCCCGGATTGCCAATGGTTAATTTGAGGTTTTGAATAGGTGTGTTTGAAAATTCGGTGATGGTGAGTGGATAAGCGCCGATATCTTGCGGTAGATTCACAAATGGATTCTCGGTCTGAACATTAAAGACTTGATTTGAAATGTACTGACCACTTACTTTGAGGTAACTCGGCCCCATGATCCAGGATTGGTTGTTGGCTAGGTAATGAATGCGAACGGAGTCGATGATGTAAGGTTTGGCAAGTTGGATGGCAATTTGAGCGTCTTGGCCTTGCCAGCCTTGCCAGCCTCGTTGGTATTCGAGCGTTGAGCGCAGGCCATCATTTAGAGAAGATGATTGGACCCAAGTAGTTGTATCGGTGCTGCTGAGCCCATCGCTATAATTTTTGGAGGGCAGGGTAAGGTACCTGATTTGTTGCTTTTTTGCTAAGTGTTGGACTTGTGCTTCATTCCAAAACTTCAAGGTAATCTCTTTGTATTCAATAGGGCTTAACTTAATTTCATGCAGGAGCTTAGGGCCGTTTTTGAGAGCTATTTTGGTGAAGTCAGTGAGCAGTTGGTTGTAGAATAGTTGGTTGTTGTTGAAATACCAATCGGGGCCAGCTAGCGGAGATTTACCAACTTCGATGAGCGCATAGCGAGTGCTTTGTTCGGCCATCTCGATGCGCGCTATTTGTGCGGAGGTCATGCCATCGAGATTTTTGGCTTTTTCATACATATTGAGTGCCCATTTTAAATTGGCAGGGGCCAAATAACCTCCAATGTGCGTAATTGGTGGTTCGTAGAGCGTGAGTGCTTTGTTGCTGTTTTGCAAATCTTTGATTTGTGCAGCCATGACCTCCCTGACAATTGGCCCCGCGGGTCCGTAAAAATAGTTGGTGAAGTCATAGATGAGTTTTGTCGGGTCGCGGGTGGGGTCCCAGGCCCATATGGAGAGCAAATAAGCGCGCAAGGGTTGCATTTCTGAAGATGGCGCGTTGTAGCCTTGTTCAAAGAGCATCTGAACGCCGTATTCCTTGAACATCAGGAGGTTTTCTTGCAAGGTAGGCCAATTCGGGAAGGGCATGACCATATGAGAAAAGTTGATGACGTAGTCCCAGATCAAGATATTGTGGGTGAGCGCTGCCCAGTTGCGCAAGTCTTTTTCAAAACTGGTGCCTCGTAGGCTTTTGGCTCGGTTTTCTTCAATAGTGCAGAGCATGATATTCACGTTGGCCTCGGGTTTGGTCAATACGGGTGCGGAGCGCGTGTACTGATACGCAAGTGTGGAGATGATTTGCGCCGGAAAGCGCTTGGCGACTTCATTGACAAAGCGCAGCATGGTGCCCGCTTGACTATGTTCTAAGGAATCTGTGTGGTGGCAGGCGCTGCATTGGCAGTAATTGTAGTTGTCCATTTGACTCACCGACCAATATTTAGCTTTCGGATTTTTGGCTATTTCGTTGCCTAAATTGACACACACAATATCTAAGACATCAGGATTGCTCAGGCAAACTTGGTCTTTGAGCCGCACGCCATTGCGCAAGGCGTAGTATTCCGGATGCGCTTCAAAATACTGCTCGGGTGGCAAGAGGCGATGGAGGGTATGAACCCATAAACCCCAACCGGGGTGGTTTTCAAAGGTGCCTGGCGAAGCGCCGCTCGTGAGTTTGTGCCAGTCTGCAAAGCCACTGCGCCTAGTTTCGCCATAAAAGACCTCGCGGTAGTTGAATGCAGGGATGGATTCGTATTTGTCGTAGGCGAACGTTTTGGGTAGCTTACTTGGGACTTGTACGGCTTCAGCTTGGTAGTATTCAAAGCCAAATTTGTGCTGCAAGAGGTCGTAAACGCCATTTTCAAGGGCTTGATCGGTGAAGCCAAACACAAAGATGGATTTCTGATTGGTAATGACTCCAAAACCGTCGCTGCCCCAATTTTTGCAATTCGGAAAAGCGCTGGAGTCTGGCCAGAAAAAACGCAGGTTGTAAGGATTGTTTTGTTGACCGGTTTCTCTGAGGTAAAAACTAAAAGTAGATTGAACACGGTTATTGAACATTTCCTTTTGTCCCCATAAAAGAAGTGGGAAAAACAGTAAAAGAAGTAGTGAGTTGCGCATGAGTCTAGTGAAAACCGCCTTTGCCGCGGTAGAGTTGAATGGGTTCCTTGAATTGAATTTGAACCACACTGATCATAGGGTCCATTGCCGAAATAGGGATTTCCATAAATAAAGTACCCGGCACGCTGCTCCAAGAAATTTTACCGACCTGGTTGTAGTCAATTGGTGTGTCGGAGCCCAATAATTGAATGGAAATGGGTTGGCTTTTGATGCCTTTGAGGTAAATGGGTAGGTTGGCGGTGGACAGTTTCAAGTCGCTTCCTTGCGGGCTTGGAATGAAAATATTCAGTACTGTAGAATCTTTGGAGAGTGTGGTGTTGCCGTGATAGTGTCCGTAGGGTAGGCCTGCAATAGTGCCGTAGATGGCCGCGCTGTGTTTTTGGGTCCAGCGGCCAAACTCTTTAAGGATCGCGATTTGTTCGCTCGGAATGCTGCCGTCGGCTTTTGGGCCGATATCGAGCAGTAAGTTACCGCCCATGCCCAAACATTCGGTAAAAATGCTGAGTAGTTCAAAGTGACTTTTGAAGTTGTGGTCTTGGGGTCGGTAACCCCAGTTGTCATTGGTGGTGAGGCAGAGCTCCCAAGTGTTGCGGTCTGGGTGAATGATCGGCATGTTCTGTTCGGGTGTGTCGTAGTCTCCGTAAGATTTCAGACGGCCGTTCAGTATCGCATTCGGGTTGCTTGTATGTATGATCGAATCAATTTTGGCGGCTTGCCATTCTGTTTCGGAGTGTTCCCAATCGCCGTCGAACCAAAAAAGGTCTGGTTTCAATTGGGTATTGATTTCATCAATTTGCCCGTGCATGAAAGCTAGAAAATTAGCCCAGCGCTGCGGCTCATCTTTAATTTGATAACGGCTAGAATCTTTGTAAAAACCGGGGTAATCGTTGGAAGTCCAATCTAAAAGCGAATAGTAAGCTCCTTTTTTGATGCCTGTTTTTTCTAATTCGGCAAACAATGGTGTAATGAGGTCGCGCTTGGCAGGTGTTTGATAGATTGTACTCAGCGGGTATCTAGGGTTCCAGTTTTTTTGTTTGGGCGCTTGTGGGGTTTTCAGTTGGGTATTGTAGAGCGAAAGTCCGTCGTGGTGTTTGGTTGTGATGACGCAATATTTGGCGCCGCTTTCTTTGATGAGTTGAGCCCAAGCAGCTGGATTGTAGTTTTCGGCAGTGAATCTGTTCATCTGGCTCATGTATTGCGCATAAGGAACCGTTTTGTTGTGAAATGCCCAGCTTTCTGAGGTGCCGTCTGCTGCATACATGCCCCAATGAATGAAAATACCCAGTTTGGCGTCGGCGAACCAAGCGGTTTGTTGCGAGAAGGACAGGGCAGGGAGCAGGAGGGCGAGAATCAGTGCAAACTTCATCTCTCAAAGTAACAAAAACGCCTCCAATTTGCCAAAATTTAAACAATTGTTTAATTTTTTCAAGATTCTTAAACATTTGTTTAAAAAGAGTGTTTAACTTTGCGGCGCGCTAGCCAAAGTGTAGACATGAAAAGAGATCAAAGTACGGAAGAAAAAATCAAGGCAGCAGCCAAGAAAGTATTCATGACCAAAGGTTTTGATGGTTGTTCTGTGCGCGACATCGCCAAAGAAGTCGGCAGCAACGTAGCGCTGCTCAATTACTACTTTCGCTCCAAAGAAAAGCTCTTTGAGCTCATTTTTGAAGGCGCCATGAGCGACTTTCTTCAGTCCATGATTGCCGTGTTCAGTTCGGACCTCACGCTCAAAGAAAAAGTGGAGCAACTCATTGATAAGGAGTTCTCATTCTTTTTAGAACACCCCGAACTCCCTATGTTTATTTTACAGTCTTTGCATCAAAATAAAACGGATGCTCCTATGCCCAGTCATTTTTTGGAGCCCATTGCCAATACAGGCATTTTTGAACAATTTGAAAAAGCTAAGGCGCAAGGAGAGGTGAGGGATATCAGCATCAGAAATGTGACCCTGCTACTGATGTCTAATGTGCATTATCCTTTTATGTCAAAGAAACTGACCATGCAATTTCACGGCATCACAGCCAAAGATTTCGATGAAGACCTGAAAAAGCACAAAGAAATCGTTAAAGAACTCATTACCAATTATCTATTTATATCAAACACAAAAGCATGAAAATGAAAACCCTGTTCTCCGGTGGTCTGCTGAGCCTACTTTTTGGCTTTTCGGCTCAGGCCCAAACCTTAGATTTGGCAGCTTGTTTGCGCATGGCAGATTCCGCCAATGCCCAAATCAGAAGTGCCAAATTAGATGTCGCCATCAATGAAAGTCAGCGCGAAGCGTATCTCTCCTCACGCCTGCCGTCTTTGAATTTTGTGGCCGATTACAAGTACAATGCGGTCATTCCAGGTCAGGTGGTACCCGCGCAGTTTTTTGGTGGCCAGCCCGGAACATTTGCAGAGGTTAAATTCGGCGTGCCTTGGGTCTTGAGCAACACCGTTCAACTCAACCAGATCTTGTTCAACTCTCAAGTCAATTACGGCTTGGCAGCACTGCGCATCAACAGCGAAATCGTCAAGATCAAAAGAGACATGACCATCCAAGAGGTGAAGCACCAGGTGGCCAACACTTATTTTATCTTGCAAGGTATGTATCAGCAAATTCAGTTTGTGGATAGCAACATTACATACGCCAACCGCATTCTCAAAAACATGGACTTGATGGTGGCGCAAGGCATGCTCGTGCAAACCGAGGCCGACAAAATCCGCATCAATAGGCTGAATTTAGAAAACACCCAAGCCAATCTCGCAGCTACCAAAAGCCAGCTAGAAGACCTCCTTAAAATATTGGTAGGGCTCGATCCGAAGGCGAAAATTGCGCTGCAGAACGACGAAATGGTCCAAAAATCTTTGTTGGTCGATCAAAATGCTGCTAATTTGTTTGCCATCAAGCTCCTCGAGCAACAGCAACTCATGGCCCAAGAAGAAGCCAAAGGCATTAAGATGGGGTACTTGCCAAATGTCAATTTGTACGGCATTTATCAATACAACGTCAACATGAATCCCGAAACCGATTTCAGAACGGGCATCGATGGGGCATTTATTGGTTTGCGCGTCGACTGGAATCTTTTCGACGGCCTAGATAAACACAACAGAGCTGCGATGAACGCACTCAAACAGCAGCAAATCGAAACCCAAACAAACCTTGCACAGCAACAGCTACAGATGCAAATTGACCAAAACAAAAGAATGGTTGAGGTCAAGGCCAATGCGCTCGAGATCTCCAAAGAGCAATTGAAATTGGCTGAAGCCGTGCACCAACATGCCAACCTCAAGTTTGCAGAAGGGCTCATCGGAACCAACGACCTCTTGCAAGCGCAAACAGGCCTTGAACAAGCGCAAACAGGCGTTGTGGCCGCTTATGTCGCCTTGCGTCAGGCCGAACTAGAATACTTAAAATCAAACGGAAATATCAAATAACAACTCATGAAACGCATCATTTTTATCTCTCTAGCGGTTTTGGCTCTATTGGGCCTTACCATTTTCAAACTCCTTTCAAACGCCAAAGAAGCCAAAAAGAAAATTTATATCCACGACATGGAAGCGGCGGTTTTGGTCGATACAGATCAACCCCAAATGCACACCTTTGAAAGCGCTTTCTCTTATTTAGGCGTCTTTGAGGCCATGCACCAAAACAATGTGGCTTCAGAAGGTTCTGGCAAACTCACCGAACTATTAGTCAAAGAAGGCGATCGCGTCAGCAAAGGACAGGTGATTGCCAAACTAGACGACGAACTCATTTCGCTGCAAATCGAAAACGCGAAACTCAATATTGCACAGCTCAAAAACGACAACGCCCGCTTTGCCAACCTGAGAAAAGAACAAGCGGTTTCTTCCATGGAAGCCGAAAAAATGGAACTCGCCCTCAAGTCTGCCGAAGTACAACTCAAGCAGTTGCAAAAACAGTTGCGCGGCACTAAAGTCTTGGCCCCATTTTCAGGCGTAGTGACCAAAAAAATGGCCGACCTCGGCTCAATGGTGCTGCCAGGCACCCCAATTGTGGAGCTCACGGACATCTCGCAGCTCAAACTAACGATCTCTGTACCAGAACGCGATGTACTCAAATTCAAAAAAGGTCAGAAAGTAGGCGTGAGCGTAGATGCGCACGACAAAGAAGTGAGTGGCAGTATTTACAGCATTTCTGTTCAGGCCGATGGCTTGCACAATTTCAAGGTCCAAGTATTGGTGAACAACACCAGTACACAAAAAATTCTTGCAGGTATGTACGGCAACGTGACGCTATCCAATAACGAAAGCGTCAAAGCGCTAGCGGTACCGCGCAAGGCACTTATTGGCTCCACCAAGAACCCACAAATTTATGTGGTGTCAAATGGCAAAGCGGTCTTGACGTCATTTAGCCCAGGTACTGCCGATGGCAACTTCTTAGAAGTGGTTTCGGGCTTGAGTGCCTCAGACGAAATTGTCTTAAAAGGACAAGTGAACCTAGAAGACGGAATGAACATTAAACGCAATAAATAGCCTTATGACACTTACGGAATTGGCCATTAAGCGGCCCTCTTTTATCATCGTCGTCTTTACTATTTTGGTGGGCGGCGGTCTGCTCAGCTACAAACAACTCTCTTATGAGCTCATGCCCGATTTTTCGGCGCCATTGCTCACTATTACGACTGCTTACCCTGGTGCTTCTCCCGCAACAGTGGAAAGTCAGGTTTCTAAACCGCTAGAAGACGTACTCTCCGGCATGGAAAACGTCGATGAGGTCACTTCCTTTTCTTTTGACAACGCTTCGTTTGTCTTGCTTGAGTTCAAGGCTTCTGCCAACATCGACGACGCCTTAGAAGATGCGCAGCGCAAGATCAACAACAACCTCAGTAGGTTGCCAGACGACGCACAAAACCCAATGGTAGCCAAAATTGAGCCGAATGCCACGCCGGTATTACAGCTAAGTGCAGTCGCTAAAAATTTGTCAGATGCCGAACTCATGCGCCTCATGGACGACCAACTTTTGCCAGCCATAAAGCAAGTGAAAGGCGTTGCAGAAGTGCAAGTAATTGGTGGCGAGCGCCGCTCTTTTCGGGTCAATGTAGACAAAGATAAAATGCGCAAATTGGGCTTGTCTATGGCCCAAATCAATCAGGCCATTGCCCTTTCCAATCTAGACTTCCCTACCGGTAAAATCAAAAGCAGCAGTGAGCAAATCACGGTGCGCTTAACGGGTAAGTATAAAAACCTAGACGACCTTCAAGATTTAGTCCTGATGGCCAAAGGAACCAGCGCTATTCGCTTGCGCGATGTAGCTGAGGTGGTAGATGCTTCCGAAGACCAAATCACCATCTCGCGTTTGAACGGCGTGAATGGTATAGGTTTGCGCATCAAAAAGCAATCCGATGCCAATGCGGTAGATGTAGCCAACGCCACCAAAGCCAAATTCAAAGACTTAGAGGCTAAATACACCAAAGAAGCACTCAAGTTTACAGTGGCAACTGATACCTCTTTGCCAACTATTGAATCGGTGGACGCTGTGATCCACGACCTCGAGTTGGCGGTATTCCTTGTGGCGCTGGTCATGCTCTTGTTCTTGCACACCATGCGCAACGCGTTCATTGTCTTGGTGTCTATTCCAGCTTCCTTGATCTCTACGTTTGTAGCGATGTATCTCTTGGGTTATACGCTCAACCTCATGACCCTTTTGGCGATGTCTTTGGTGATCGGTATTTTGGTCGATGACTCGATTGTTGTACTCGAAAACATCTACCGACACTTGCAAATGGGCAAAAAACGCCGCCAAGCAGCCTTGGATGGTCGAAACGAGATTGGTTTTACCGCCTTGGCCATTACGCTTGTGGATGTTGTGGTGTTCTCGCCAGTCGTCTTTATTGAAGGAACCATTTCGGATATCCTACATCAGTTCTCCATTGTAGTGGTGGTCTCTACACTGATGTCACTTTTTGTCTGTTTTACTTTAACGCCTTGGTTGGCTTCGCGCTTTGCCAAAGAAGTCAAGCTCGACCCCAAGAAACCATTTCAGGCCATTTTGCTCTGGTTTGAACGCCGTGTGACTATTTTCACGAATTCTTACGTCAAAATTGTAGGCTGGGCGCTGCGCCATAAAATTTCTATGGGTCTGATCATCATTGCTATTTTTGTCGCTTCTTTTGCCACTATGGGCCTAGGTATCGTAGGGCAGGAGTTTGTATCTCAAGGAGACCAAGGTAAGTTTATGCTCAAGCTCAAGTACGAGAAGAGCGCCACTTTTGCCGAAAACAACCTCACCACTATGAAAATTGAGCAATTGTTATTGGCTCAAAAAGACATGATTGACATCGTGTTCTCTAACGTGGGTGGTCCGAGTGCCGGCCTAGGTGCTGCAGCTTTTGGTTCAGAAAACCGTTCAGAAATTACGGTGATGCTCAAAAAAGACAAGCAAAAAGAGATCCCGACCGTGGACTACATGAACATGATCCGCACGAAAATCGAGAGTCAGTATCCGGGTGTAGAAGTAAAGGCACTCAACATGGGCTTGATCGATTCAGAACAAGCACCTATTGAGATCTTTATTTCTAGTAACGACAAAGACCTCATGATCAAAGAAGCACGCAGGCTCAAAACGGCGATCAAAGCCATGAAAGGCGCCAAAGATCCTTACCTTAGTACAGAAGATGTCACGCCTGAGGTTAAAATTGCACTCAATCGCGAAAAAATGGGCCAACTCGGCGTCAATGTTGCCGCAGTTGGGATGCAATTACAAGGTGCGCTTTCTGGCAACGACGACAGCCAGATTGACCTCGATGGCTCAGAATACGACATCCGCGTGATGCTCGATGCAGCCAATCGCAAAGATGTAGAGGATATTCAAAATATGACCTTTGCCAACAATGAAGGCAAGCAAGTCCAATTGAGTGAGTTTGCCGACATCTCAGTAGACAATGCCGCGGGAACACTCGAGCGCAAGAACAGGATTTCCAACACCACTTTGCGTTGCTACGTACTTGGGGCAGCGCCGGGAACGGTTGCCGCCGATATCGAAAAGTACCTTAAGAAACAACCGTTGGACCCTAACGTTCGCCTCACATGGGGTGGCGAAATCAAGCGCCAGAAAGAATCTTTTGGTGCGCTCGGTACGGCTATGGGTATTGGTGTCATTTTGGTTTACTTGATCATGGTGGCGCTTTACGACAACTTTGTGTATCCGTTTGTGGTCTTGTTCTCCATTTTAGTGTCATTGGTAGGGGCCATTTTAGCCTTGGCGCTTAGCGCTTCCAACATGGGAATTTTCACGATGCTCGGGATGCTCATGCTCCTGGGGCTGGTGGCAAAAAATGCCATCTTGATTGTGGACTTCACCAATCACCTCAAAGAAAAAGGAATGAGTACTTACAGCGCCTTGTTAGAGTCTGTAAAAGAAAGGATGCGTCCAATCTTGATGACGACCATTGCAATGGTTATTGGTATGGTGCCAATTGCTACCGCTACAGGTGCAGGCGCTGAATGGAAAAACGGCCTGGCTTGGGTCTTGATCGGTGGCTTAACGAGCTCGATGTTCTTGACAATTATTGTGGTTCCAATGATGTACTACACCGTAGACCGCATCAAGGATAAGCTCAAGTTCAAACGCTTGGCTAAATTGACCGAAGAGTAAATCATTAACGATAAATCGAAATTTCAAAGAGGTGGCCTAGGCTGCCTCTTTGTTTTTGCGGTCTACGTACAGATACACGCGGCGCGTCAGGTAGATGTTGATCAGGATGACCCCGACAACTACATAGCCCAAAAGATCAAAGTTCATAAGTGGTGCGCTCGGGCTGGCCTGCCAAACAATTTTGCCGCCGATGATTGCTGCAATGCCTCCCGCGATTTGCTGTAAAGACGCATTGATACTCATAAAAGCACCACGGTCATGGAGTTCGGGTACAGAACTCGTGAGGGCTTGCGATGGCACCATTCGCGCCATAATGCCACCCATCATGAAGATATTCACGACAATGAGCACAAAAAGGCTTGTTTCGCCAAGTTGTACGTATACCAAAACAGCTATAATCATGACGATTGATGCCCACATGAAGAGCTGAAATTTATTGATTTTGTCGGCCAAAATACCAATGATGGGCATGATCATAAATGTGGCGACCCCAACAACCATAAACAAAAAAGGGAGCTCTTTTTGAGATAAACCCACGTTGTTGACCGCAAACGCGCTGCCCCATGGCATCATGAAGTAACCGCCAAGTGACATGAAGGCGGTAGCCATAAAACCAATGCGGTAGTTGCGGTTTTTGACTGTAGCTAATAAATGATGGAAAGCGGAGCGTTCTGTTTTTTTGTCGAGATGTGCACGAACGGGCTTCAGAGCCAATAAAATACCCATGAGCATGAGGATCGAAAGGCCTACGATCATGTAAAACGGCATCTGCCAACTGGATTTAGACGCAATATAGAGGCTAATGGGAATGCCCAAGATTTGACTCAGGCCAAACCCCATTTGCATAAAGCCCATGACGCGCCCTCGTTGCTGCAAGCTGAATAAATCGGCCACAATGGCCATGGAGATCGAAGACATAACGCCCCCAAAAATTCCGGTAAAAATGCGCGCCATAACCAATTGTTCATAGGATTTTGCCAAACCGCAAAATAAGGTGCCGACGATAAAACCAGTATAAAAGAAAATCAATAGGCGCTTGCGGTCAAAACGATCGGCAAAGCCAGCGGTCAAAAAACCAGACAATCCAGCCGCGAGCGCATAGCTCGAGACCACAATGCCAAATTGATACGGTTTGACTTGTAGGTCTTTCATGAGGAGGTCACCGAGGGGCGACATTACCATGAAGTCCAGAACAACGGTAAATTGAGTAAGTGCGATAATGGCACCAACCAACCATTGGTATTTGCTGAGTGGGGATTTATTTGCTTTCACTTTGCAAAATTACGTTTAATTTACGGGCTAGTGAGAGGGTGAAACAAAGATCAATTCCTGATGTAACAATTCTTGAGTGGATAAACGGATAAGGTAGTTGCCTGATTGAATATCTGGCAAAGGAATTGCGTTTTCATAAGTGTTTAATTGGTTTTTGTAAAGTACTTTTCCTAATAGGTCACTGATTTCTATTTGCGCACCGAGCCACTGAATTGGAATTGAAATGGTAATGAAATCTAAAGCCGGATTTGGAAAGACCCTTGGTTGCTGCATTGAACTTGTAGTCAAACCGACCTCGATGAGCAGTAGGTTGGTGGTGTCTGAACACCCAAAGGCATCGTTTACGATACATTGGTAATGCCCATTTTCTTGGAAAGCAAGGGTGTTGGTCTGTTGGTTGGGGAGCAGTTGCCCATTGAAATACCAATAAAAAGAAGCGTTTTGTGGACTATTTGAAACGAGTAGCGTGCCGTTGTTTTCTGTAAGCTGCGCTTGTACATAAGGACTACAATAAACAGCTTGCAGTGTGTCAGAAAGTGCAATACAACCTTGCGCATTGATCGCCACAAGTGCATAAGCGCCACTTTGGTATATGGTATGCGCAGCAGACGTAGCCCCGGCAATAGGGGAGCCATTGAAGTACCATTGATAAGCAAAGCCGAGTGGGGGTGTGCTGAGGGTGTGAGAAAGGGAATCGTAAGCAATTATAGGTGTTGCAGGTAGCTCGTAAATGACAATTGTATCGATTGTAGTGATTTGCGGAGAAGGTGAAATTTGTTGCATTGCAATATGATAATTGATTGTTGCATTGCTCGCCGCACAAGCGTTGCAGCCATTCAGATTGAGGGCGTGGCTGCCGATGTAGTCGTCGTTGCCAAAATACGGCTCGGCATAGCTGTCATCGGCCTCCCAGATTTCTATTGTATAGGTACTGTTGGGGTTCAGGTTGATATTCAAAGACCACTGCACCGGCGGGTTTTGGTCACCGATAATGCCCGATTGATATACAACGGCTCCGTTTTGCAAGAGTTTAAAATAGCTGTCTGCGTTGTCGTAAGACGGAAAGCCGCCGCCATAATTGCTCATCGCAGTGATTTGGAGATTTTCTAGTGTAAAAACAGTAGTGGTGTCTAATGAAGTATAGGCATTGTACGCAACCAAGTAAGTGCCCGGATTCTGGTAATACTGAGGTGTAGGCGCCTCTTGATTGGAGAAATTGCCGTTGCCGAAATCCCAATTGTAATAGGGTAAACCCTGATTGTTGTTGATGTATTGCACTAAAGCAGGTGCACAGGCGGGCGCGCCGATACTCGTGAAGCCGTTGTTTGAAATACTCGTAGTTGAAGGTAAAATAACGATTTGAAGTTGGAAAAGGATGGGATAGCCAGTAAGGATGCTGAGGTCGGCAAGTACAGTGACATCTATATTATAGGTGCCAGCGAGCAGCGGCGTGCCGTAGATATGCACACAGCCATAAGGCGAAACCTGCGGATTGTAATTGCAATTGGCGGCTGTGTTATTGCAGGCCCAGTTGAGGCCAACGGGCAAAGCAACGGACACAATCTGAAAGTTGGTGAAGTTGTAGCCCATTGTGTCTAAAGGCATGACAAACGTGAGGTCTTGGCTGTAGGCTTGCCCGACAATGCCGTTTGGCAGTGAATCAGGGTAAATACCTACTTGGGTTTGCGTGGCATCAATCGTGCAGACTTGTCCAAAAAGTAAGTGGCTAGCAAGTAGAAAGAGTAGGGTAAGGTGCTTTTTCATTTTCGGGAATTTAGAAAACGAAATTACGCGAGTTGAACGCCTCCACATTCAGTAGAAATACTGAAAACACCAGAAATTATAGCTGCTGTTCCGTAGAATTACCGATGCGTGGCCCAAGTTCGATGCACTCCAGGTCGTGGATTTTAGCACCTGTAATCGAGAAGCGAAAGATGGTCTTGACTTGATGAAAACCCTTGTAGCCACAAGCCCCAGGATTGAGCCATAACATATTATAGCGCTTGTCAAATTGGGCGAGTGCAATATGAGAGTGTCCGCATACAAAAAGTTGCGGTGCGCCATTGGCTTGCAGTTCTTCTAGCGCTGGCCTTGCATATTTGCCCGGTCTACCAGCAATGTGGGTCATTAACACCTCGACCTCTTCCACCTTGAATCTCAAAAATTCTTTTGTCGCACTTCGAATGATATGGTTGTCAATATTGCCAAAAACCACGCGCAAGGGCTTGAATTTTTCTAAAGCCTCTAGCGTTGCCATGTCACCGATGTCGCCTGCATGCCAAATTTCATCGCAATCGGCAAAGTATTTCCAGATTTTTGGGTCTAAATTGCCATGGGTATCAGAGAGTAAGCCGATTAGTTTCATAGGGTTATTACTTTATTTAAAAGTTGTTCAAAAGTGAATACTCGGCAAATCAAGTTCAATATTCATTATAACAGGGTCAATATTCATTAATTGACTAACATTGGTTAGTTTAGCTTTCTGCAAAATTAATTAGGTTTTGTTTAACCGAAAGCGTTTGTTAAATTTGCCATTCTTGTTTAATGCAATAGCTATGTTAAAAATTTACTCGGCTCTATGCCTCTTCGTTTTGTCATTTTTGTTGTTTCCCTCAGAAACACACGCTCAGTGTACTAACAACCAATCGTTTCCAGCAGCTGTAAATGCTCCAACAAACGCAACAGTCTTAACGATATCTAGTACACAGACCATGACTCAGTTTACTCAAATAAACAGTTTGGTAGCTGGTAATCGGTATGTCTTGACACACAGCGCGCCCAATGCTTTTATTACGGTTCGTTTTAATACAAGTTCTGGAACTGTAGTTGCCGCTGGTCTATCACCTCTACAATTCACTGCAACATGTAATGGCAATTATTACGTGCATTGGAACTCCGGTACTGCTTGTGCCACCTCAGCTACTACTGGTGTTTCTGCCATTTCTTGCGTGGACTGCGGAGCTTCAAATTCTGCACAATGCCAATTTTCAAATCTTTATGGTGGTGCAACTGCACCGACTTCAGGTTCTGTGAATTTTACAACTTGTTCATGGGGTGGAGAATATTCTCCGCTGAATAACGTACAGGCATTAACTGTTTACAGGCTTTCAAGCTCCAACTTAACCGATTTTGTAACTGTAAGACAGGGTACAATTGGAGGACCTGTTATTGCTTCAGGCTCCATGCCGCTTACCTTCACCTCGACCACTTCTGGCGCATATTTCTGTCATTGGAGTACCAATTCGGCATGTGGCACTCAAAATACATGTCGCACCACCACTGTAACTTACGTTTCTGCAGGAGCCTGTACTGCATGTCCGAGTGCACCAAATCCTGGAAATTCACTTGCAACCTATACTCAAGTCCCTGTTGGAGGGACAACAACGCTATCACTTCAGACGCCAGGATCTGTAGCCTCTACTTATCAATGGCAAAGTGCAGCATCCTCAACAGGTCCATGGACGAATATAACAGGTGCCACTTCTTCAACGTATCTACACACATTTTCAACTGCTGTTTGGTTGAGATGTCAGGTGACATGTGGTTCCGCTTCCTTCTCTAATCCTGTTCAAATAACACTTGGGCCGTGTATCAGCACTTCTACTAACGGCGCAACCGGAGGATATTATGGTACTATAAAAAGTGTAGCCATAAATACTTTGAACCATACTGGACTCGCTCCATTAGCTTCGCCATACTATGCTACGTATCCGACAACAACGGCAACTACTACCTTACAGGGTGGATTGAATTACACATTAACAGTTAATAGCGGGTTTTACAATGCAGTCGGTGCGTGGTTCGACTGGAATGCCAATTCGGTTTTTGAATCTTCCGAATATTTTTCTCTCGGCTCATCAACATCTTTGGCCTATTGGAACGGCACCGCGATTATTAATGTCCCGGTTTCCGTCACAAATGGACAAATCTCGATGCGGATACGCACTGAATTTACTGCTGCTATTTCACCACTAACATCTTCATCAGCTTGTAGTACATTGTCATACGGGGAAACACGTGATTACAAAATCAATTTACTTGCACCGGTCATATGTACGGGTATCCCAAATCCGGGTGTCATCAGCACAAATAGCCCAACTGCGTGTTCTACGAGTAGTCTAACATTAACGAGTTCACAGTTGTCTGTAGGTTTGGGGGTTTCATATCAATGGAAAATTTCCAGCACCCCTACTGGGCCATGGACAAATATTAGCGGTGCGACGAACACAACACTAAGCACTAGCATTTCTCAGACATCCTATTTTCAACTCATCACAACTTGTTCAAATTCAGGTTCTACAAATGAATCGAATATAATTCAAGTTTCTTTGGTTAGTAACTCTTGTCAATGCTTAAGTTATCCAACCAATTCGGCACTTTTTACGGCAAACGAAGAGATCACCACAGTGACAATTGGCAATATGACCAATACCTCTACTTGTTCTACAGCTGCCCTTGGTTTTGGTTCAATTGCAAATAAGTATTCAAATTACAGTGGTTTAATTCAGGGGCCATCAGTTGACATTGGTTCATCTGTTAACTTCAGTTTGACACAAGCAAGTTGTGGTGCCTTATTGGCCTCTAACTTTTTTCAAATTTACATCGATTACAATCAAGATGGCGACTTTTTAGACCTAAACGAAATGGTCTATAATCAAAATGTAAGTGCAGTAGGTAACCATACTAAAACGGGAAGCTTTATCGTTCCATTAAATGCCCAAAGTGGTATAACAAGACTAAGAGTTGTAAATGTACAGGGCCCACTTTCAGCTACTAATTATGCCCACACAAATTATAATTTTGGTGAAACGGAAGACTATTGCATAAACCTTATTCTTCCACCACCATGTTCAGGTACTCCGTCGCCAGGTAACACAACGAGTTCAGTAAATATGGTGTTCCCCGGACAATCGGCACAATTGTCATTACAAAATTTAACTACTGGTCTAGGCGTAACTTACCAATGGCAACAAGCATCAGCATCAACAGGGCCATGGTCTGATATTGCGAATGCAAACGCACAATCATTAACAATAACACCAAATACATCAATGTGGTATCAATGTGTTGTTAATTGTAGTTATTCTTCATCTCAGTCAGTATCAGCACCTCTTTATGTTTATTACAACCCATACTGCGGTCCTCAATATACGGGCTCTTCGAACCACAATTTTTCCATCACAAATGTCAGTATTTCAGGAACCTCTCTGAACAATTCTTCAGCAATCAATGTTAGCTCACCTTTTTATCAATACTATAATAATCTTTCCAATATAGAACTCCAGTCGGGTTTGTCTTACACGATGCAGCTTAGTGCTGGAACCTCAAGTGGTCAGCTCTTTGCCGCTTGGATAGATTTCAACGATAATAATTTCTTTGAAGCTTCGGAAAAAATCATTCAATCCACTTCAGTTAGTAATTTACCGACTTCGACATTTCCCTTTACGTTAGCCTGTAATGCTATTTCTGGATTACATCGTTTGCGTGTCAGAACCATCCAAGCTTCGGTTTTCACGAATTTGGATCCATGTACACCATTTGCAAACGGGGAAACCGAAGATTATAATATTCTTATCACTCCTTACATTCCAATTCAGACTGAGTTCACCAGTTCACCAACGGCTCAAGCATGTACACAAACAACATATCAATATACAGCGGCAAGCGGCATGCAGAATTATAGTTGGAACATTAGTGGTGTGGCTGGGCAAGATTACACAATTCTATCAGGTGGAACTTCGACCTCAAATATGCTGTCAATCCAGTATTTAAGTGCTGGAATGCGAGTTGTAAGTTTAAATTACAATAGCCCCAATGGCTGTCTTTCTGGCGGTTCGGTAACTGATACAGTGGTGGTTCAAACCATTCAAATTCTGCCATCAATTACTGGGCCTAGTGTATTGTGTAGTAGTTTAAGTCAAATTTATTCTAATGCAACAGTAAATGGTATTTGGTCTGTGTCAAACGGACAAATTGCTGTGATAGACCCGATAACAGGTTTGTTAACCGCGAACCAAGGTGGTAACGTCCAAATTACCTACACAGTACCTAATGTAGGGACTTGGTGTCCGAATAGTACAACCACCCTCTCACTCACTACATTGCAATCACCGATTGTAACAGCTATTCCAAGCAGCACTATTTGTAGTGGAACTAACGTTCAACTCAACGCAAGTGTAATCTATAATACAACTTGTAGTCATTCAATTTCACTTTATGATGCTAACGGTGATGGTTGGTCAAATTGCTCAATAAACGTTTTGGTAAATGGAAGTGCTGTCTTGTCAAATATTACCTTAAGTTCAGGTTCTGGACCGGCTACATTTAACTTTAACGCAACTACTAACGATATAATCAGCGTAACTTTCAACGCTGGACAATGGGTTCAAGAACCTTACTTCACAGTTTCAAATGGTGCAGGTACAACACTCGTTTCAAATTATTTCCCAGGTATATCAGGAACTTGGACAGGCATCGCTGGTGGATGCTCACCATTAGGCGCCATGTGGACTTATACCAACGCTAATGGCCAGGGTAGCCTTATCAATTTGGATGTGGCCCCAATCATATCAACGTCTTACATTGCAACTGCACAAGGTACCAATGGATGTGTGGCATCAGATACAACAAATATTACGGTGCTTCCATCACCATCCGTTTCGCCAATCAATGCGGGTAATCACCTGTGTGTTGGTAGTTCAATAATTGCAACAAATGGCATCGGCGGCGGTGTTTGGTCACTCAACAACCCAAGTGTCGCGTCAATCAATGCCCAAACGGGTCAAATACTAGGCTTATTTCCTGGTAATACAGTTATTCAATACACGCTAACAGCCGCGAACGGATGTGTTACACAAATGAGTTCAAATTTAATTGTTCATGCCTTGCCAAACGCGGTAATTACCTCAAATGGTAGTCCATCGATATGTCAGGGAAATAGTCTAACACTGAATTCCCCAACAGCCGCATCTTATCTTTGGAATACGGGTTCAACAAACCAGTCTATAATTGTTCAAAATAGCGGTACTTATTCACTAACAATTACTGATAATAATGGTTGTGTATCTCCTATTTCACAACCATATGCTGTGGTTGTGAATCAAAATCCGGTAGTCAATGTGAATTTAAATGGTCCCACAACTTTCTGTCAAGGAGGGTCACTAATTTTAACTGCTTCAGGCGGAGTAAATTACTTATGGAATGATTTTACTCCTGGATCGACAAAAAATGTGAATAGTACTGGTTCTTACTTTGTAACTGTTTCAGATCTAAACGGTTGTTCTACTGTTTCTTCACCTATTAATGTGACCGTCATTACTTCACCTATCGTAAACATCACCCAAAATGGTCCATTAACTTTTTGTGAGGGATCTTCTGTCTCTTTGACATCAGATGTGAACGGATTTTGGAGTAATGGATCAAGCCTTGCTACGCAATCATTTACATCCTCAACTTCAATATATTTTACAGCTACCGGTTCAAATGGGTGTAACACAATTAGTCCGACTTATAATATAGTAGTGAATCCAGTGCCAGTACTGACTGAAATTCAAGGACCAAGCTCTGTTTGTCAAGGTGCTGCTGTTCAATTCGTCAATCAAAATTCCGGTGGTATATGGTCCTCATCAAATCCTGCGGTTTCAAGTATTTCATCTTCAGGTATGGCAATAGGGATTGGTGTGGGTAATTGTCAAATTTCATACACCGTAAGCCAAAATGGTTGTTCAAACACTGTTTATAAAAATCTCCAGACATTAATTGCACCTCCTGCAAATATAACCGTGAATGGATCCTTACTTTTTTGCTCAGGTGGCTCTGTAGTTTTGTCAGCACCTCTTGGTTACGGTTATAGTTGGAATATTCCTAATGTAACAAGCCAATCGACTACAATTACAAATTCGGGAACCTATAGTGTGTCGGTTATAAATTCTTTTGGATGTACTTCAAACTCTGCACCTGTAACTGTTTCGGTGGTTCCTTATCCCACTTCAGCTCCCATACAAGGTCCGTCAAGTGTATGTGTTGCAAGTTCAATAGCTCTAAGTAATTCCGTTCCGAATGGTACTTGGCAGTCTAATAACCCATCCATTGCTTCTATATCTGCAACAGGTGTGCTTACTGCATTTAATCCAGGAACTATCCTCATTACTTACATCACGTCTAATAGCTTGGGTTGTACAACTGCCGTTCAAAAATCCGTAAATGTAAATCCATTACCAAATGCGGCTCTAAGTGTGAGTGGTCCGACTACATTTTGCACGGGTGGTTCAGTAACCCTAACAGCACCTTTAGCCGATTCCTATTCTTGGTCGGGTAGTGGTGCATTGACCCAAAGTTTAACAGTTTCAAATACAGGAAATTATCAAGTTACTCTTACTACTTTAGGTTGTTCGGCTACATCTGTAGTTGTACCAGTGGTTGTAAACACATTACCATTACCTACAATTAATGCTAGTTCATTAGCAATTTGTCAAGGAAATTATACTACCTTGAGTTCGAGCCCTGCGTCATCATATAATTGGAGTAACGGTTCACAAACATCGTCAATCCAAATCTCCCAAGCAGGAACTTATTCGGTAACGGTTATTGATCAAAATGGTTGTTCGGCAACGTCTGCACCGCTTACCATCAGTGTCAGTCCGAATCCGATTGTTTCTATAAGTGCATCAGGTCCAACAACTTTTTGTCAAGGACAAAGTGTTGTTTTGAGTGCAATTTCCAATGCAAACAATTACCAGTGGAATAATTCACTTCAAACGTCCTCTATCAATGTAGGAGTTTCGGGAATATACTACTTAACAGTAACTAATGCGGCGGGATGTAGTACTGTTTCTAATGAAATTATTGTATCGGCATTACCATTTTTTACACCTACCATAACCGCTTTATCGCCAACAACAGTTTGTGAAGGAGCTCAGGTAACTTTAGTGGCAAGTACAGGAAGTATTTATAATTGGTCAAATGGGAGTTCCACCCAAGGTGTGAATATAGATACCTCAACGACAATAACAGTCACGGTTACAAATAATGACGGTTGTTCAGGTACATCAGCACCAATCTCAGTAAATGTGTTACCATTACCGGAAGTAATGATTGAATCATCTAGTCCCGCTGTATTTTGCTTGGGAGATTCCACGATATTAACTGCAAGTGGTGCAACTACATATATTTGGTCCAATAATTTATCTGGAAATACACAAACGGTATACAATTCGGGAACCTATGTTGTCACTGGTTATGGAGCTAATGGTTGTCAAGATTTAGCCGAATTTGTAGTAACTGTTAATGATATTCCATCCAACGAAATTACATCCAACGGCAATAATTATTTGTGTTCGGGTGAAACCATACAGTTATCTGCACAAGGTGGAAATAGTTATAATTGGATTCCTAATAACCAAACGAGTGCTGAAATAATTATAAATGAGGCTGGTAGTTATTCTTGTCTGATAACAGGTAGTAACGGTTGTTCAGTTTTATCAGAACCAATTGATATTGTATCATCTCAATCAACTTCAAGTACGATTGATGTTACGGCAGTTGATAATTTCCAATTGAATGGAATTACATATACCCAATCGGGGTCCTATATTCAAAATTTAACTAACGTTTATGGTTGTGATTCTACGCTTCAGCTTAATCTTACACTTACTGTTGGTTTAAATGAACAGGCACAACGTCATTTTTCCGTTTATCCCAATCCAAACAATGGTACTTTCTATATTACATCAGATTTGGATGTCCTTAATGATATTTATTCTATCGAAGACACCCAAGGTAAGCTCATTCATTCTGGTAAGATTCTAAATACTGAAACTTTTGTTGAACTTCGAAATGTGAATCCAGGAATTTATTTTGTACGCATTACTAGTTCAGCTCAATTATTTAAAATTATTGTCCACTAGTTTAGGCAACGTTCAAATTTTATATTCGTTCAGGAGGAAATTCCTATTTGTATGTATAGATATTGTATTTTATTTATTGTGCTCTTTATTGTACAGTCAGTATTTTCTCAGTTTTGTTCGACCCCTGCCTCCACACTAAACATCACCCCAACTGCAACGACACAACAGTCACCAACATATACAACAGGCATTAGGGCTTTTAGTTTTGCGGCAACTTCTGGTTGTACCTATACATTTTCTACTTGTGGTTTAAGTACTTTAGATACGAAATTTAGGTTGTATGACGCCACAAATACTCAAATTGGAGTTGCTGACAACGGCTGTGCAAATGGCATTCAGGCAGAAATGATTTGGACTTGTAGTGCTTCCGGGAACTATACATTACTATTGACAAAGTTCAATTGTTTAGCTCTTACATCGTCAACAAAAATTTCATACTCTGTAAATTGTGCTCAACCATGTACATCGCCTCCGATTGTAAATGCGGGTCCGGATTTTTCTATATGTAGTGGCGCCACAGCTCAGTTAAATGCATCGGTCAGTCCTGGGAATTCTTTTGGTGGAGCTAACCTAACGGTTACAATCAATGGCCAAATTCAGCTTGATGAAACCACCTGGACGCTTACAAATGCCTCGGGAACAGTGGGTTCAGGTGGTCCGTATTTTGCAACCCTGTCGGCTTCACAATCTTTTCCGCTAACAACCTCAGGTCCATTGAGTTTTTTTATCGAAACACAGGGTATAAATAACAACAACGTGGTTAGTTATTCAATCTCCTGCAATGGATCTGTAATTAACTCTGGAAATATAATTGGTGGCCAAACAAGCACCATAGCCGTTACTAATTGTAATGTAGGATCTAATACTGCCCCAATTACTTATTCTTGGTCACCCTCTTTGCCATTGAATGTCCCAAATATTCTTAACCCTGTGGCATCTATTTCGTCTACAACTACTTTTACTTTAACGGCAACACAGGGTGCATGTATCGTTAGCGATCAAATTACTGTTGGTGTTGCACAAACTCCTGTAATTGCAATCAATGCCATCCCATCGACTACAGTTACTTGTTCAAACTCTGTCGTGCTGACGGGAAGTGGAGCAGTCAATTACTCTTGGTACTTGAATAATGCATTGGTAGGGTCATCAAATACGCTAAGTGTTACTTCACCTGGCACTTATTTATTAACGGGCTCAAACGGTATTAATTGTCAAAATTCCCAGAGTATAACAATTACGGGTAACACCCAAGCCCCAGTTGCCGCAATAGTAAACAACACGGCTACCACAGTCTTAGATTGCAGCACAACAAGTATCTCACTCACGGCAAGTGGCGGCGTGAGCTACTCTTGGAGCAACGGCACGAGTA
>JBEEKN010000028.1:0-32659 GCA_041168605.1 Bacteroidota bacterium
CGAAAGACATCGCCGGTGGATAAATGTACAAGACCATATTTTTCGATGAGTCTTTCGGATTGGGTTCCTTTACCTGCTCCTGGAGGGCCAAAAAGTACAATATTTAACATAACTAATTGATTAATTGATAAACAGCTGGAAGTTCACGACCGTGTTCTTTGTAGTCGAGGCCATAACCGACCACAAAGCGATCTTCTATCTCAAAGCCAATATATTGGGGTTGATGTTTTCCTTTATAGGATTCGGGCTTCAGTAAAAGCGCACAAACTGCCATTGATGCGGGTTGTTCGGTCTGAAGTAAAGTAAATATTTTGTCCATGGTGACGCCGGTGTCGAGGATGTCTTCGATGATCACGACATGGCGGTCTTTGAGGGCGGTTTGCAAGCCAATGAGCTCGTCTACTCGGCCGCTAGATTGCGTACCTACATAAGAACTCACTTTTACAAAAGTAAGCTCTGGCTTGCACTGTAATTGCTTGAATAAATCAGAGGCAAACATAAACGCACCGTTGAGCACCGCTAAGAATATAGGATCCTTGCCTGTGTAGTCAGTATCCAACTGACTTGCCAATTCTTTAATGCGCGTTTGTATTGTCGTTTCCGAAATGAAGGGCGCGAAAGAAAGGTCGTGTATGTGAACCACTGTACGCATCGTCGTACAAAGGTACAATTTTAAACGTATCTTTGCCGCATGACAAAAACATGGTACGGTAGGGAACTACAAATTGGCGTGCTCGGCGGTGGTCAGTTGGGGCGCATGCTCATCCAAGCAGCCAATAGTTTGGACATCCAATTGCATATGCTCGACCCCGACCCAACAGCTCCTTGCGCTGATATTGCCTACAGTTTTGAAGTAGGTTCACTCACCGACTTCAACACCGTTATGGCTTTTGGTCAAAACAAAGATCTCCTCACCGTAGAAATCGAAAATGTCAATACAGATGCCCTACGCGAACTCGAAAAGCAAGGCGTTAAAGTTTTTCCGCAGCCGCATATATTAGAACTCATCCGAGACAAAGGCCTGCAAAAACAGTTTTACCTAAACAACAACATCCCTACTGCACCTTTTATATTTTGCGATCCCGCCGCGCCTTCAAATAATCCGTTTGGGTTTCCGGTGGTTCATAAACTAAGAACGGGTGGTTACGACGGCAAAGGTGTCCATATCATCAAAGAAGCGAGTCAATTCAATACGAGTTTTACCGAACCCTCCATCTTGGAGCAGTGCATTCCTTTCTCTAAAGAATTGTCGGTCATCGTTGCCCGCAACGAGACGGGCCAAACCAACTGTTTTCCACTTGTTGAGTGCGAGTTCAACCCAGAGGCCAATCTCGTCGAATTTTTATTTTCACCAGCTGCAGTTTCTGAACAAATTGAGGCAAAAGCACAGCAAATTGCCATCGACATCATTGAAAAACTCGATATGGTGGGCTTGCTGGCAGTCGAGTTGTTCCTGACTACAGAAGGTGAACTCCTCGTCAATGAAATTGCCCCTAGGCCACACAACAGCGGACACCATACGATAGAAATTGCGCGTTGCTCTCAATTTGAACAACATTTGCGCGCCATTCTCAACCTCCCTTTGGGAGATACCGCACTACACAGTGCGGGCGCGATGCTGAACCTCGTTGGCGAAAAAGGCCATGAAGGGCCAGTTTATTACCAAGGACTCGAAGAAATCTTGAAATTACCGGGTGTGCATCCACATTTATACGGAAAAACACACACCAAACCATTTCGCAAAATGGGGCACGTTACCATCAGTGCCGCCGATATGCAAGAGGTCAGGGCCAAAGCGCAAATCGTAAAAGACAGCATCAAGGTTGTTTCTACAAAATAAAAAAGAGCCGCAAGTTGCGGCTCTTTTCATTTATGTATTTACTGGTGCAGTGCTTATCTGATCACCAATTTCTTTTGTGTGCGTTGTCCGTTCATTTGTAACTCTACAATGTATAAACCTGGTGCGTAGTTACTGGTGTTGAGGCCAATTTCGAAATCACCCTGTAGGCTACCAAACTGACGTGCTTGTAAAATTCCACCTTTTGCATCGAGTACGCGCACACTGACCGGTGCAGCTGTCGGAATATGCAGCGTGATGTTTGCAAAATCAGTAGCTGGGTTTGGCGCTACTGTAAGCATTTGCTCTAAATTGACAGCCGCAATCTGCTCTTGTACGCCAACATATCCGTTTTGAACGGCTTCATTGATGTTTGTATAACCAGCGTTGTCAATTTTGCCTTGTGGATCGATGAGCATACCAACGATGTGCATTTCGGTTTCGTCCCAAGTTGCAGGTAAGGTAAAGCTAAAGTTAGCTGTGTAGTTGTCGCCTACTGTTGTAGTGGCAGCAATCACGCCTGTTTGCCCTGTAAAGCTAGGTGCAATGGCACGCGCCACATGATCGTAAACCATTTGTGCAGCTGGCACTGGGCTTGGCAAGCTCTCGAAGCCGCCCATTACGCCGTTGTTACCGCCAGCATATGCGTTTGATTGATTGTAACCAGAACCAGTACCCGTAACGCCGTCTTCAGTCAAGACACAAGCTACTTTATAAGATCCGTTTGTCGCTTGTAGCATTTCGGTACTTACTGAAACATTGAGTACACGCGTTGCAGGATCCCAGGTAGCGCCGTTGGTAAGCACGCCTTTTGGAGCGGTTTGCAAACGGGTAAAGAAATCGGAACTCATTTGTGATGGATCTACATCGCCAACGCGGTCTACAAGCGAGCTTGGGTAGCCACCGATGAGCGAACCAATACCTGCGTCGTAGTCGGCAACAACCATTGGGTCGCCGTTGTGCACGGCAATACCAGCCCAGAAACCACCGTAATTGGCTTCAAATAGATCCATGAACACTGCGCCACGCGGACACCACTGGCACCATGTACCTGTCGCTTCTTCGCCAACAACAATTTTGCCCGCTGCCGGAACAACTGGGTCAAGTGCTTGCGTAAGGGTGTTGTCGGCAGCGTTGTCGTCGTTGCCGCCGTTGATATTCGAAATGGTGACCACCGCATTGTTGAGCCCTGGAACTAAAGTGAGGGTTGGAATATTCACGGAATAGCTTGCAATACTCGCTACGTTGACACCTGTAATGTTTTGTGTGTAGTTTTGGCCGTTGTAATTGAGGTTGACATCAAATGAAGTGAGTGCGTTTTGGCCTGCGTTCAAGATAGAAACAGTTGGCGTCACGTTTTGGCCCGCGATACTGCCGCCCATATCCAATGAACCCACCATAGCATTGAGCGCAGGGAGCGTATAGGTTTGGTGGTCAAAACTTACGTTATCCATGAAAAATTGGTTGTTTTGGAGCGGGAAAAAGTCTGCCGAAGCCACGCTATTGACGCCGTTGACCCAAGTGCCTACTAAAACGTTATTGACATATGCTTTCCAAACATGAAGGGTGAGGTTTGCCTCGATTTTCAAATTGAACCAAGTAGCTTGCGGATAAGTAGTAAGGCATAGATTAGGCGTGATTCCGTCATCTATAGCTAATTCACCAGCATCCATGTGTACGTTGAGGGCCCATAAATTACCGATAGTGGTAGCGCCTTGAATGTTGTAATATGCACCTTTTCCGCTATTGACGTAGAAATCTGAACTGAGTGTAAAAATTCCTGAATTGTAAAGTTGTCCGAAAGTGAGCACGACATCTTGCGGCCCGCCGCCTGCTGTAGTAGAGGCTAAATAAATGGAATGCGGCGCACTTGCAGCTTGGTTGTTGGTGGTGGCGGCGTCTTCTGCACCTCCTTGCGCACCCGACCAAGTTGTCCAGTTATTGGATTGCGGCCCAATAAATGAACCTAATGCGTAGCTGTCAAAATTATCGGAAAAAAGCTGGGCTGAGACCAGTTGGGTACTGAGTAAACCCATTAAAAGTAAGGCGTTTCTTTTCATAGTTTAGCTGATTTAAGAGCCAAAAGTTATGAAAATGACCTGAATAAAACTAATTTATGCTTTTACTTTCGATAAATAACGCAATACTTCTGACGCACCCATGAGGCCAAAAAGGGCTGGCATATAACTTACTGTGCCATAAAAACTCTTTTTGTAGCGGGTGCCATCGGTCATCTTAAGGGAGTGCGGCTGCTGAACTTCCGTTGAGAAAACGACCTTCACCCCTCGATACGACGCATTTTTGCGCTTCATGCGTTTTTTGATGTGTGCACCCAATTTGCAACCCGAAAGTTGTTCCATATTGCCAACCCTCACTTGCGCAGGGTCGGTCTTTCCACCTGCTCCCATATGAGAAATGATTTTGACCTTGAGGCGCTTGCAGGCTAAAATCCATTCGAGCTTGGGGGTCACAGAGTCAATACAATCCATGACATAATCGGGGCAGTCTTCTTGCAAAATTTCCCAAACGCGTACAGGCAACACAAATTCTTCGATCACCGTCAGCTGACAATCCGGATTGATTTCTTTGATCCGCTCGGCCAAAACCACCGCTTTGTTCCGACCCAAAGTAGAATCGAGCGCCGTAAGCTGTCGGTTTTTATTGGTCGCGTCAAAATCATCGCCATCAATAATCGTCATGCGCCCTACTCCTCCTCTGGCAATAAACTCTGCCGCATAAGAGCCAATACCGCCGAGCCCAACAATCAGCACGTGTGCATTTTTGAGTTGCTCCATACTTTGTGCACTCATTAAAAGTTCGGTGCGTTCTAACCAGTTTGTCATTTTGTTCATTTTCGCGGCAAAATTAGTATATTCGGCAGGTAAACTAAAATTGCATTATGGAAAATACAAAAAAGAATGGGCATCCAACAGGACTCTGGTACTTGTTTGGAACTGAAATGTGGGAAAGATTTGGTTACTATCTCATGTTAGGGATTTTCTCTCTCTACATGATTGATGGATGGAACAACGGAGGAATGGGTTTCGACGCTCAGAAAAAATCTGATATCTACGGAACTTATTTAGGCCTTGTTTACCTCACGCCATTTATTGGTGGTTTGTTAGCAGACCGTATTCTTGGATATCGCCGCTCGATTATTATTGGCGGCTTGATGATGTCTGCAGGTTACTTCGCACTCTCTTTACACAGCGAAACATCATTTTACATTGCCCTTTTATTGATTATTTTAGGCAACGGGTTTTTTAAACCAAATATTTCTACGCTCGTCGGTAATCTCTATTCGTCTGACGACATGAAAGACAAGAAAGATGCCGGATACAACATCTTTTACATGGGTATCAACATCGGTGCTTTCATTTGTAACTTCGTAGCCGCTTACATGCGCATCAACTACGGTTGGGGACACGCTTTTGCAGCAGCTGGCGTTGGGATGCTCATCGGTGTCGGTGTTTTCTTACTTGGCTCTAAGCACATCAAACACGTTGACGTGGTGAAACCTGTTCAAGACGGCGACATGACAACCATCAAAATCTTATCTCTCACTGTATTACCAATGTTCGCTTTCGGTGTACTCGGTTATATTCTTCCAGGCAACTTCCTTGGTTCCGATACCAACGATGCCTTTATTATCGGTTGTTTACCGGTCATTGCTTTCTTTATTTACCTCGCCTTTACAGGTGATGTAAAAGAAAGCCGTGCCATCAAAGCACTATTAGCTGTTTTTGCTTGTGTCATTCTCTTCTTTGCGATTTTCCACCAAAACGGAGATGCGCTCACCGTTTGGGCAGAAGACCACACTGACCGCGAAATGAGCGCAGGCGTTGCCGATATTGCAGATCAATTAGGAATGGCTCAAATTGTAGTCAACAACAAAATTGTAAGTGCACCCGACGCCGAATTCAAAACGACAATTGATTCTTTGCGTGGCATCGAAGAAAATATGCCTGCGGTAACGAAAAAAGAAATCAAAGAAAAATCTGATTTTTCAGGTAGCATTTCTCAGCTCGAAAAATCTAGAAAATACTTTGAAACGCTACCTGCCGACAAAGTACCAGCTGAAGGCAAAGACTTAAAACTCTACTCAACTGAACTTTACCAGTCTATGAACCCATTCTGGGTGGTGGTGCTTACGCCAGTTGTAGTTGGTTTCTTTGGTTGGATGCGTCGCCGCAAGCGCGAACCTTCTACACCGACCAAAATTGCGATCGGATTGGTCATCACAGCGCTTTCTGCATTGGTAATGGTAGGTGCCGTTTTCGCCACCAACGACATGTCTATCAAAGCTGGTTCTATGTGGTTATTTGCTTCTTACGGTGTCATTACCATCGGTGAACTTTGCCTCTCGCCAATGGGACTCTCTTTGGTATCGAAATTATCGCCACCGCGAATTACAGCGCTCATGATGGGCGGTTATTTCCTAGCTATCTCTGTCGGAAACAAGTTGTCAGGTATGTTGTCTAGTTTGTGGGAAACATTCCCGCAAAAAGAAAACTTCTTCTACCTCAACTTCGGACTCGTTTTGGCAGCCGCTATTATTCTCATTTTAATGTTGAAATGGCTCAATAGCGTGATGCGTGAAAACAACGTGCAATAAAACGTAACGATCATTAGATTTTTTTGAAAGGCCCCAATCGGGGCCTTTTTTTATTATCTTCACTTTATGAATACACTAGAATCTATCCAAGACTTCAAAGGCACCTACCCCAAACAATTATGGAGCCTCTTTTTTACGGAAATGTGGGAGCGTTTTTGTTTTTATGGCAACCGCGGTATGCTGATCATTTTCATGAGAGATATCCTTTTGTTCAAAGAAGCAGAAGCAAGTTTAAAATACGGTGCCATTCAAGCATTTGTCTATGCCTTTACATTCATTGGCGGGCTTTTTGCCGACAAAATTTTAGGCTTTCAGAAATCACTTCTTTGGGGTGGCGCACTCATGATTCTTGGAAGTGCCATTTTAGGGCTTGATGCCGCCAACTTCTTCTTTTACGGCATCTGCCTGATCATTGTCGGGACGGGCTTCTTTAAACCAAACATTTCAACAATGGTTGGCGAACTCTACAAGCCTGGCGATGTGCGCCGAGATGCTGGCTTTAGTTTATTTTATGCGGGCATCAATATTGGTGCTTTACTTGGAGGTGGCTTGTGTGTTTATGTGGGCAAATCTTACAGTTGGAACCTCGCGTTTTTATTGTCCGGAATTTTCATGGCTATTGGGCTGTTGAATTTCTTGTTGACCCGAAAAAATCTCGGACCAATTGGCCTGGAGCCTAAAGCAGCTAACCCTGACACTATCAAGCGCAACCAAAATTTAGTTTACGCAGGAACTTTACTGTCTTTACCGTTGGTCTACATCATGATCAATAACACAGCCTATACCGATATTTTCATGTATATCATTGGGCCACTCACTATTGCATTGCTCCTTTTCGAAGCCAAAAAACTAGACAAAGCACAAATTAAACAATTGTTTGCAGCACTCATCTTCATCTTTTTGAGTATTATATTTTGGGCATTTTTTGAGCAAAGTGGCGGCTCCTTAAGCCTTGTGGCTAGTGATTTACTGAGCCACGACCTCAGCGGAATCAAAATTGATCCCAATGTAGTCAACAACAGCGCAAACTCTTTGTTTGTCATTCTACTCAGTACGGCTATCGGTAGCCTTTGGATTTGGCTCAAGAAGCGCAATATTGAACCCAATTACTATCAAAAATTTGGTTTTGCCTTTTTATTTCTTGGCTTGGCCTTCTATATCTTCTATGCCCTGCGTTTTTATCTTGACAGCGAAGGAATGGCCTCTTTGTGGTTATTTTCATTAGCCTATTTAGTGATCTCGATTGGAGAATTGTTCCTTTCACCAATTGGACTTTCACTCATGACCAAACTTTCTCCCAAACACCTTTGGGGCATCATGATGGGTATGTGGTTCCTGGCTTCAGCTTACGGGCAGTATTTTGCGGGAATTCTCGGCGCCGGAATGGCCAGCCCAGATGAAAACGCTAGTTTGACTGTACGTCTTGATGGATACACACAAGGCTATCTTCAATTATCTATTTACGCCTTCGTTACGGGTGTCATCGTTATTTTGGCGTCGCGCTGGCTCAAAGGGCTGATGCAAACAGAAGCTGAAGCTTAGCCAATTCTTTTCTGCACCAAAGCCGCAACCTTCTGATAAAAGTGTTGGGGCTGGTAGGTGCGCCACTCAATTTCTTCGAGTTCGCCGCCCATGACAAAATAGTGGTCGATGCCGACGTGCTCAAATTCGCGGATGACGTGGTCATGGAAGTTGACCATCGCGATCCAGCCGTCTTCGACGTCATCGAACCATTCTTCGTAATAGCAGTCGTCGGAATGATGGAAGTTGAGGACGTTTTCACCGACGAGAATGAAAGCATGGATGCCGGATTCTATCAGTACATCAATAACATCGCGCTTGAGTAGCATGATGTCGTTTTCAATGGCGTCGTTCCATTCGCCAATGAGTTCGATGATGGCATAACGCTCGTCGTAGTCTGCGTAAAGCACCTTCAAAAAAAGCGTGGGCGAGCCAAATTCATCCCATTGCGGATGGATGTAAAAATTGTAAATGGTATTGCTGAAGGCAAACTCGCTGTATTCCCTGCCATAAAATGGAGAGCTCGGGTCTTCGTCGGCGATGTAGTAGCCGCGCCAATTATAAAAGGGTTCAACGAAATGCATGGCGCAAAATTACAAGGAATCTCTTAACTTTGCCGCGTGGGAAAAGATAAGTTAAAACGCTTCGCAGCGATCAAAACATTTGAAAATGTATTCGAACCCGTCATGGGTGAGGCATTTGCGCAAAAAGGAAATTGGAGAACCAGCGTTTTCCAAAACGACAACCCCATTATTCTGGAGCTCGGTTGCGGCAAAGGTGAATACGCAGTGGGCATGGGCCGGCAGTTTTCGGATCGCAACTTCATCGGTGTAGACCTCAAGGGCAACCGCATTTATATTGGCGCCAAAGAAGCACTGGAAACCAACCTGAGCAACGTTGCGTTTTTGCGCACCCGCATCGATTTTATCTTAGATTACTTTGAAGAAGGCGAAGTCGATGAAATTTGGCTCACGTTCTCTGATCCGCAGCCCCAAAAAGCCCGCAAAAGGTTGTCATCGCCAATTTTTACAGCGCGCTACCGAAAAATCCTCAAACCGGGCGGCATCATTCACATGAAAACCGACTCCGACGTCTTGTTCGACTACACCCTCGAGCAAATCGAAGAACACGGCCACCAAATGCTCGAGTGCTACCCCAATCTGTACGCGAATCTTCCCGAAGATTTAGACGCCCAAACCAAAGAAATCTTCCACATCAAAACCTACTACGAAGAATTCTTCAGCAAGCGTGGGCACATCATTAAGTACTGTAAGTTTCGTCTGGCTGAGAAAGCTTAACGGATGCGCGTATAATTCGCGTAATTGGTATCTATTCCTATCTTTTTCAAGAGATCCTTGAGTTTGTTTTTGAGTGTCTTTTTATTGCGGGCGATATCCGTCTGAAACGTCCAGTTGCGCGCGGCAATGCGTTCGACAATCCACTGCGGATGCGTGCCTTCAAAACGCGCTAGCTCATGGATGTGGTCTTCGTAATCAAAAGAAGTAGCCACCTTGACGTTTTTTTCGAGCCAAGCGTCGTCGTGCCATAGCCGATGGAAGCGCTCTTGTTTGCGCTGCATGGCTTGCGGATCCTTGACCCAACCGTAATGATGCACTTTGGCATTGGCCAAGGCCACTTTCAGCTTCTGATCGGGAGTTTTGCGAAATCCTTGGGCGTCTCGAAAAGAATAAATGCCACGGCGCGGCTTGATGATGCGGATTTCTTTTTTGTACCAATTGTTAGAGACACCAATGTAGTCGTAAGAACCGTAAAAGTGCAGGTAATCGAACAAAAGCCCGTCAACTTCTTGGTCATTTTGATACTGCTCCATGGCACTGCGAATAGCGGCATGATCTGCTTCGTGCATGACTTCATCGCCTTGAATGTAAATGGCCCAATCGGCGTCTGGGGCAATAGCTGCAAGGGCTTTGTCGGTCTCGACGGCGAGTACGCGGCCGTTTTGGCGCAGGGAGTCGTCCCAGGTGGTTTGAATGACCTTGACTTTCGGGTCTATGTTTTGGATCAGGCCGAGGGTGTCGTCGGCTGAGTTGCCAACAGCTACCACTACTTCGTCGCACAAAGGCAAGATGGATTGTATGGAAGCCACTACCGGGTAATCGAGTAGAATGGCATTTCTGATGAATGTAAAGCCGCTAACCTTCAAGGCTATTTGTCTAAAACTTTCGGGATTCGGAAATAATCGGAGTCTTTTTTGGGTGCATTGCGCAGCGCTTCTTCGTGGCTAACGCTTTGTTCGGTGATGTCGTCGCGGAGTCGGTTGACTTCAGTAGACATAAAAATAAGTGGTTCTACCCCGGTGGTGTCGAGTTCGGAGAGTTTGTCTACAAAGGCGATCATGCGCTGTAAATCTTGACGAATTGCCTCCTTTTCTGAGCCTTCAAAGGATAATTTAGAAAGGTTGGCGATGTGATCGAGTAAAGCTTCGTTGATTTCCATGAGACAAAATTACGATTTTTTAAATAGATGCGGATGGGCTGCCTTCAGCGGCGCTTCAATGAGCTCGAAACATTTGTCGCTGATTTCTTCTGCACTGCGCGCAGCGATTTCTTCAACAGAGATATAGGGATGGATGTGCACCTCTACAACACCAGGATGCGCTGGCCCTAAGATTTGCGTTGGATCTGAAAAAAGTCGAAAATTCTGGGTAAAGGTCAAGGGCAAAATAGGCACATTCAAGTTTTTGGCCAAGCGAAAGGCGCCGTTTTTGAAAGGATACAGTTGCGGGATGTTTTCTTCTGGGATGGTGCCTTCTGGAAAAATAACGATAGACCAACCGCCTTCCATTGCTTTTTTAGCCTGCCCAAGCGCTTGCCCAGCCTTTGATTTGTCTTTGCGGTACACTGGAATATTGAGTGCCTTGAAATAAGTTCTGACAATTGGGTATTTGAGGATTTCAGCCTTGCCCAAAAAAGCAAAAGGATGCTTGGGAAGGATAGAGGGCAAGAGGAAGATATCTAAGTAAGAACTGTGATTGGATACGATAATGAACGGCGCATTTGGCAAAGGGGAGTTGAGCTTGACCCGAACAGGATAGATGCAAAAAATACGCAACAACCAGCTCCAGAGAATAAAGATCTGAAAGCCATGTTTGCGCCAAGATGGCCTGAGTTGTAAAACCCAAAAGAAAGGATAAAACAAAAGCGCGAAAATAAAAAAGACAAGGGCTATGTATAGCTTCCAAATGAGACCGAACACACCTATGATTTTCTGCATGCCTCAAAGTTAGCAATTACAAGAGCGCAACAGCCACTTAAAAACGCTCTAAAATGACTAATTTTGAACAAAATTAACGCAATGTCTCGCATTTTAACCGGAATTCAAAGTACAGGAACACCCCACTTAGGCAATATCTTAGGCGCCATTTTACCAGCTATACGCTTGGCCCAAGACCCCGCCAACGAATCCTTTTTGTTTATTGCCGACATGCATTCCTTGACGCAAATCAAAGACGGCGCCACCTTGCGCAACAACACCTACGCCACAGCTGCCACGTGGTTGGCTTTTGGCCTAGACCCTGCTCAAACGGTATTTTACCGCCAATCTGACGTACCTGAAGTCAGTGAACTCACTTGGTATTTGCTCTGCCAGTACCCGTACCAGCGCCTCACCCTTGCGCATTCTTTCAAAGACAAAGCAGACCGCCTAGACGACGTCAATGGAGGCTTGTTCACCTACCCTATACTGATGGCTGCGGATATCCTGCTTTACGACGCCGAAATAGTGCCGGTTGGCAAAGACCAAAAACAGCACATCGAAATGGCCAGAGACGTAGCCAATCGCTTCAACCTCACCTACGGCGACACCTTCGTATTGCCGGAAGAACAAATCCAGCCAGACACCATGCTCATCCCCGGAACCGACGGCGAAAAGATGAGCAAGTCGCGCAACAACTACATCGATATTTTCCTACCCGAAAAGCAACTGCGCAAGCAAATCATGTCTATTGTCTCTGACAGCACGCCACTCGAAGAACCCAAAAACACCGAAACCTGCCACACGTTTGCACTATACAAATTATTGGCCTCACCTGCTCAAATTGAGCAAATGACAGCCAACTATCACGGTGGAAATTACGGTTACGGACACGCCAAACAAGCGCTTTTTGAACTCATTCTCGACCGATTCGCTAAGGAAAGGGGCATCTTTAACCACTTGATGGAAAACCCTTCTGAAATTGAAGCTGCGCTTTTTGTTGGTGCGCAAAAAGCGAGAAGCGTGGCGCAAGAAGTACTCAAGCGCGCTCGAACTAAAGTTGGTTATTAGAAAATCTTAAGGTCTAGGGTTCTCAATCGCTTTGTGGCCAAATGTAAGGCCCAGCTTGAACCAACGCCCTGGCATCTGTACAAAGCCTGCCTCAACGTATTGCGTATTGGTAAGGTTGTTCCCTTCGGCAAAAACAGTCCATTTATTTTTGATCGGCACCATCATTTTAACGTCCATTACCTGATACAAAGGTTGCGCGATGCGTTGCACCAAACGGTAGGTGACGTTGAGTTGGACTTTTTCACTTAAATCAAACAAGGCCTGCCCATTGAGCTGGTGACGCATGCTCGTAATAGCATACCTAGATTCTTGCTCACTTGTAAAATTGTGCTTGGCCGTGATGTAGGTATAATTCAAATTCAGTTTATTCGGGCCCCAGGTTCCACTTTTCTTGACATGGAATTGCAGGCTCGTTTCCATACCCGTAAAAGCCACATTGGCAATATTGACAGGCATCCACGGATTCGGATTGGGCGAAACCGAGGATGTTTCTCGTACCCAGTCGATCATGTTGGTGTGCTGGCGGTAAAAGAGTGCTGCATCAGCCTTCCAAGCATACCATTTGCTATTGTTCTGAGTAGGATTGTAACGGTAACCAAGTTCTGCTGCATTCGAAAATTCAGGCTGTAAATTTGGATTTCCTACATTGGAGGGGTCAGTATAATACATTTCTGTCCAGCTCGGCACGCGGTTGCCACGGCTGTAGTTGGCAAAAACAAAATGTTGGTAAGAAAGCGCACGCCCGAGTTGAATACTTGGCATCAGTTGTGGGTTTTCCCAGTTGTATGCAAACACCAAGAGCCCGGCAGCATAGTTGAGCGTACCCAGCGAGCCTTGAGCTTGAGCAAACACGCTCTGATATTGTCGCTCGCGCGAGCCTAGATTACTGCTATTGAGTTGCTCTAAGCGTTGTTCCAAACCAAAAAGAAATTGTTGTCTATTCACATTCACTGAAAATTGTGCCTCATAGCTCAGCACGTTTGAAACATGCGTATTGGTGTAAAACGCGGGGTCGAAACGCTTGAGTCGGAATTCATCGGCATGGCTGCGCAACATGGCTTGTTGGCGAAATTGATACCAAGTATTACGCCCTTCTTTGTTTGAATACCAGTGGAAATTATGTTTGGCACCAGCCATGGCCATAGTGGTGCGCTCCCACTGATCTGGAAACTTATTGGTATAAAATCCATTGGCGCCAAAATTCCGATCGGTATAAGCCGCCAAATATGTCAAGCGGTGTCTTTGATTTGCGCCCAAAGGATGGGTGGCCGTGTAAAAGAGCTGATGGTTCTTGAAATCTGAATTGTACCAATGCCCCGCAGATTGGTCTCTGGAAACCGCAAGTAATTGTTGGTATTTTTTGATCTTCATGCGCACCATGGCTTGGGCGCCAAAACTATTGAAACTACCCCCATAAGCACTTGTTTTGACCTCAAACGCATCTTGCGCATAGGCACCAACATGCACGGCTCCAGTGAGTGCGCTCTGACCAAATGACAAGACCGTTGGACTCTTGAAAACTTGTATTTCCGAAACAGCAATGAGTGGAATGGGCAAGTTTGCCGCGTGGTGCCCTGTTTGTGGGTCGGTCATCTTGAAACCATTGACAAGAATAAGGCTTTGCTCAAAATTCCCGCCTCGGATACCGATATCAGCTTGCGTGCCGCTCAAACCACGTTGCCGCACGTCTACCCCTGCTGAAAAAGACAAGGCATCAGCGACACTCCTTGCTGGGAGCTTGTTGAGATTTGCCTGATTCAATTTTTCGATGCTTTGCATGCGCGCATAAAAAGAACCGCCATTGCGGCCCGCAATGAGTTCAACCTGATAGGTAGTGATCTCGCGCGCAGGAATTAGCGTCAAGAGAGAATCTAACTTCTGCCGAGCTGGCTCTTGGGCATAGAACAAGGTAAATTGACATAAAACGAATAAGAAAAATACATTTCTTTTATGATTCAAGAAAAACGTTGATGCTGTCATGCTTAAAGGAATTGAACAATTGGTATTTTCCATAAAAGCTGCAAAAATACGAAATGAAAGACAATCAGCGCTTGGAAATCTTGTTGCCGGTGATGTTGCGCTGCAGGTTGCATTTGTGCCTCCCTGCTTCAAAACCGCGCAAAGCGCTGTGTTTGGTGGCTCTGCCTTGTACCCTAGCCCGCCACATACGCCAAGAGCTTGGCTTCATTTCTCTGCGCATGAGCGCTATCACTTCGGCTTCTTTGAGGCCAAATTGCAATAGAATGGCGTCAAAAGGCGTGCGGTCTTCCCAAGCCATCTCGATGACGCGGTCTATATCTTGGTCGGTAAGCAACTTCAAGTCCATATGTTTGAAACAACATACTCAACTTTTTGTTTTTCGAATATGAAAGGAGTCAAAAAGCAGCATTTACCCGAAAAAACCTGCCTTACTTGCCAAAAACCATTTACGTGGCGCAAGAAGTGGGAGAAAAACTGGGAGCAAGTCAAGTATTGCTCTGAGCGCTGCAAGACTCAGCGCAACAAATAAGTGATTTCGCCCAAAACTGGAAGCTGGTCTTGGTAGGTGAATTCAAGGACGTGTGTGCCAGGCAAAAGCGTTTCAAAATTGCGTTCAAAATGCAATTCTTGGGTCTTGCTATAGAGCCAAAGATCAACCAAAGGCTCGGTAGTCACGATGGTAAGCAAGCCTTTTTTGGAACTGGCGTCTTGCGCAGTAATACGCATTTGAGGGCTGACTTCCTTTGGTTTTCTCTTGTCAATGAAAGTAAAAGTTCGGGTGTATTGTTCGTCTAAAATCACTTTCACAAAACCAACATACGCATCGCTGACATTGAACAAAACTTGGGTTTGGTAGGTGGCCAGCGGATACGTGCGTCTTTGCACATCGGTTTGCAAACCTGCCGCATTGTAAAACTCGACCTGAACCGTCACTAGAGTATCGGTTGGCAGGTCACTTTGTAGCACAATATACCTGGCTTCGTCTTTGTGTAACTCCATGACGGCAACAGACTGGTAGTCGTCGCGGACAGCATAATGCAAGGCTTTCCAGTTGTTGTGGTCGTCTAGGCTAGACCAAGTTGGGGCCGGCCAGCAGTCATTGAGCTGCCAATAAACGGTGCCCATGCTGCGGGGTGCGTCGGCCCGATGCCCTGCAATAGCCATGCTCACGGCCTTGCGCTGTGTGAGTTGTGAATAATAAATAAAGGTTTCAAAGTCTTTGGCCTTGCCGTAATAAGTTTTAGCGTGTTTTTCGATCATGCCGTTGCCTACATAAGACTTCTGGTGGGCCTTCATGACCGAAGAATGAAGATGTTGATCTTTTGCTTGCGCAAAACGGTTAATGCTGCTTGGCTCAGGAAAGCTCTGAAAGCCGTATTCGGCATTGAAGCGGCCAATTTTTGTAGCAAAATCAGTCATGGGATCTTTGCCGTGCCATACGCCCCAATAATGCATGGTGCCATGGTCAAAATATTCGTCTTTTCCCCAATTGCTCAGAGGAGAAGTATGGACATACGGAATACTCGAGTTGGTAATGGTCTGGACCTGCAAAGGCAAAACCTTTTGAAATAAGTCAACATACGCCAATTCAATTTCTTGTTGCGCCTGCTCTTGTAAATTGTATTGCGCTTGAAAACCCCAGTTATGCCAGGCAACATCTACTTCGTTGTTGCCATTGAAGTAAACCAATGATGGATGCGCCGCCAAGCGCGGAATTTGTTGCTTGACCTCTTTGGTCACGAGGTCCAAAAAGGGCTTGTCTCCTGGATACATGGCACAAGCAAACATGAAGTCGTGCCAAACCATTATGCCCGCGCGGTCACAAGCCTTCATAAATGCGTCTGGCGCATACATACCGCCCCCCCATATGCGCACCATATTGAAATGCGCAGCTTGCATTTGCGGCACCAAGGCCACATAAGCGCTGTCTAGCGCCGGGCCCGCAAAAATACCGGGTGGAATGACATTGGCTCCTTTGGCAAAAATGTTGCGGCCATTGATTTGAAAAGCGAAAGAAGTACCCCACTCGTCTTTTTCTTGAATCAATGCTGCGGTTCTGATGCCAAAAGAAAAAGGATGTTCCAAAACTAGCGCGCCTTGCGCATCGTAAAAACGCAGGGTGTCTTCGTAGATGTGCTGAGCGCCCTGTCCGTTGGGCCACCAAAGCTGAGGGTTCGTTAGGGTGTGCTCTAATTTAAAATCTTCTTGCTGCGCAATTTGAAAATCCTTGAAATAAGTACTGCTGCAACGCAGAACGCTTGCCACACCAAGCAGCTCTCCTTTGAGTTCGAGTCTCGCCTTGTTATCCTTTATTTCAAGCGTATTGACCAATAAATATGCGACACTTAATTGGGGCTGAACGTCTAAAGTGATCGGATACGCAAAACCAATGGTGTTGAGCCTTGGCGCCCAATCCCAGCCAAAATGATACTGCGGCTTGCGACTTAAGGAAGCCACTTTTACAGCACCAACATCATTTGGAGACGGATAGGAAAATGCCTTGTACTGATCAGTTTGCGCGTGGTAACTTATTGGCGGATCAATTCGAATTTCTATTTGATTGTATCCACAAACTAAGTCTTTGGGCTCAAGTACAAAACGGTAATGAATAAAGAAATTATCGGTCTTGGCCAACAACTTTCCGTTCAGGTAAATTTGTGCGTAGGTGTCTAAGTTGGGGATGTCAAGCCTGAGTTTAGCGGCGTTGAAAAAAGTCTCATTTAAGAAAAACTGCGAGCGAAAAACCCATGAATGCGCCTCTAGCCATTGATATTGCGCTTCGTTTTCACCATCAAATGGATCGGGGAGTTCGCCTTTTTTCCATAAAAATTCTTGTACCGTTCCGGCTTGGCCGAAAGGCAGCCAAGTTTTTTGAACGGGATGAAATACTTCCCAATCTAGGGTGGTTTGTGCAGTTGTGGACACCGTAAAAAACAGGAGAAATAAGCAAGCGATACTACTTTTCATGCTTACCAATTGCGGTCGAATTTGGCATCGATGAGGGCCTCGCCTGCGTTGTTGCGCAAAGCGTAATTAAAGCCAGCAAAGATGGAATAACCGCCGTAATTGCCGTTTTTATCGATGGCAATAAAGCCGCATTGCAAGCCCGTGAGGTCTTTGTTTTTGCGAATGATGCGCATACAAGCTTCCTTGCAAGCTGCCTCTGGTGCAAGACCTTGGCGCATGAGCTCCACCACGGTATGACTGCCCGCTACGCGGACAATCGCTTCGCCCAAACCCGTGGCTGTTGCGGCCCCCACTTCTTCGTCTACAAATAAACCTGCGCCAATAATCGGCGAATCGCCCACGCGCCCATGCATTTTGTATGCCCAGCCACTGGTGGTGCAAGCACCCGCCAACTGACCATTTGCATCCATGGCGATCATGCCGATGGTGTCGTGGTTTTCGTGGTTGATGTCGGGTTTTTTAAATAAATCTTTGTTCTCTTTGCGCCACTGCTCGTAGTCTTTCTTGACTTCTGGAATGGGCATTTTGGCCGTTTCAAAGCCTTGCTCAATTGCAAATTTCTTGGCGCCTGCCCCTACGAGCATGACGTGTTGGGTGCGCTCCATGACCGCACGCGCCACATTGATCGGGTGCGCCAAGCCTTCTAAGAAAGCCACTGAGCCGCAGCGCGAATCGCCGCTCATGATACACGCATCTAGGGTCACGTGGCCATCGCGGTCTGGGCGGCCGCCAACGCCTACACTGCGGTTGCTGAGGTCGGCTTCGGTCACCATGACGCCTTTTTCGACGGCATCTAGCGCAGAGCCGCCTTTGGAAAGCACCTGCCAGGCGCCTTCATTGGCTGCCAAGCCGTGGTTCCAGGTAGAGAGCACTAGTGGACCATCTGCCTTTCCAGAGAAAGATTGGGTGAGTGCCTGACTCGCTTTTGGTTTGTCTACCAAACTCAGTGCACTTAAAATAGCGCCAAAGCGGATAAATTGTCTTCTTTTCATCTGTATAAACTAAGGTTGTCCGGCATCCAGCCATTTTTGAAATGCCGTGGCATTTTGCACATGTTGGGCTCCAGAAGCGGTAAAATTGTGTGTTTTGGAATGATCTGGTTTGGCACACATGAATATATAATCGTTTTTGTCAGGATTCAGTACCGCATCTACAACGCCCACCGGTGGTAAATAAATAGGACCCGGAGGCAAACCAGCAATTTTGTAGGTGTTGTAAGGGCAGTCGATGTCGCGGTGCGTGTACAACAAACGCTGCACGCCTTTGAGTTGGTCGCCCCAGCAAAATTTAAAAGTGGGGTCAGATTGCAATTTGATGCCTTGCTTGACCCGGTTGAGGTATAGCCCTGCAATAATAGGCCATTCTTCCGTTCTGACCGATTGTTCGGAATAAACGATACTCGCCAACGTGACCGCCTCGCTTGGCGCTTTCAGGCCCACCGCTTGCAGTTTGGCCTTGCGCTCAGGTGTCCAGAAGTTCTTGAATTCTTGGGCCATGCGGTCTACAAATTGCTGAGGGGTTTGGTCCCAATACAGTTCATAGGTGTTCGGAATAAATAGCGCCGGCAGTTGCTCTAAGGTAAAGCCTAAGTAAGAAAGCGTGGTGCCGTTTTGAAGGTAAGCCATGAGCTCGGTGCTATCTAGATCGAGTTGTTTTTGTAGCTTGCCGGCAAGGTCGTTGAGGGTGCGGCAATTTTCAAAACTCACCTGCACAGATTGTTCGGCATTGCCGTTGAGCTTGCTGTTCAAAGTCAAACCATTCCAGATATGGCGGTAGGCCGTTCCGGGTTCAATGATGTATTTGCCAGGCGCAATATTGCGCGCAGTCATTTCTTTCTGGTTGCCTACTAGTTCAAAAAGTTCAGTACTAGAGAGCACTCCTTTTTCTTGGAGCAAGCGCGCCACACTTTTTACATCTAGAGCAGACTCCTTACCCGAAAGGTAGATGACGACCGCCGATGCATTGCTCGACTTCTGAAAAGCCGCATAAGCATACTTTAACTTGGGGAAAAGTAAAACAGTAGCCCCCAAAATAAGGACCCCTGCCATTAAAATCAGTTTTTGTTTTCTAGACATAATTGATAAGTAAGTTCGTCGTAATAAGCATTTTTAAAGCGCAACCAATTTTTGCGGGTTCCGGCGTGTACAAAACCTGCTTTTTCGAAAAGATGAACGCTGGCGTGGTTGTCTCCGTGAATTTGGCAATATAAGTTACGAAGCTCGAGGGTGTCGCGGCAATAGACAATGAGTAAGGAAAGGGCGTCAGTGGCAAAACCCTGGCCTTTGTCTTGGTCTTCGGCGATGAGAATACCCACCGCGGCATAGCCATGCTTGAAATTGAGGTCGTAGAGGTCAATGACGCCAACGGGGCGTTCCTCGGTGTTGGTTTGCAGCACCAAGCGCATTTGGCCCGACTTGCGAATATCCGATTGCTGCTCGATGAGTTGATGGATGTCGAACATCGAAAAAGGCACTTCGGTATTGGAAACCTTCCAGTTGGCCGGATTGTTTTCCCAGAGAAAAATAGTGCCTGCGTCGTCCTTTTCGACTGCTCTCAATGTAATTAAACTACCCCTTAAGCTCATAAATTCCGTTATAAACGCGTTTGGCTGGCCCGGTAAGGTACACTTCGCAAAAAGACAAATCTTCGAGCTGTTGCCATTCAACCATTAAGGCGCCGCCTTTGGTCTGGACATTCACTTTGCCTGAAGCTAAATTTTGAAGTTGGGCAAAAACGAGCGCCGCAGCTGTAACGCCTGTGCCACAAGATAGTGTTTCGTCTTCCACACCTCTTTCATAGGTAGCCACTTGAATAGATTTGTCTTGAATGGCCATTAAATTGACGTTGATGCCCGCTTTGCAATAAGTATCGTTGTAGCGGATGCTGCGCCCCACCTCCACTACATGTGAGGTGTGGTGGTTGGTGTCTTCTAGAATAAAGTGTGGAGAGCCTGTCTGGACTTCGTAACCGTTTTCAAGTGCTACAATGGGCGGCACATTGGCCATTTTGAGGCGCACTTCGTCTTGGCACAACCAAGCTTCGTGTGGGCCGTCGATGGCTAAAAAATGGGTGTGCGGCGTTTTCAAAAGGCCAAGGGTATGTGCAAAAGCTACCGCACAACGCGCGCCGTTCCCACAAAAAGATTGCGTGCCATCGGCATTGTAATAAACCACCTCAAAATCTAAGCTCGCGTGTGTTTTCAATAGCATAAGGCCGTCTGCACCTATGCCAAATTTGCGCTTGCAGAGCAACTGAATGTCAGCAATTGACAAATTGTCATATGCACCCGAGGTGTTGTCTAGCAGGATGAAATCATTGCCAGTGCCTTGATATTTGGAGAATTGTAGTGTCATTGCGCTCGAACAAAAATAGTTGAATATTCGTTACCAATTCTTAACAAAATTTAACATTTTTCAAGCAATTTTTGGAACGCTCTTTGCGTTTATGCAGCAGTAATTTAAAATATGACAGTATGACACTTACCAGCACACTCAAATTATTCGGCTTGGGTATTTTAGGAGGTACCCTTCCTTTGGCTACTTATGTCATTATTCAACATAATAGTAGCCGCTTATCCGATCAAGTTTTGGACGGCAAGCTCCGCGCTCCGATTCAGCAAGTAGACTACAACGGCGTACCCCAAGGCCTCGACTTCACTGCAGCAGCAGAAAGCACCGTTCATTCCGTTGTGCACATCACCACCAAAGTAGTTCAAACCACCTTTCAGCGCGATCCTTTCCAAGAGTTTTTCTACGGACCTGGTGCCGGAGGACGCGAATTCAAACAATACGGCGCGGGGGCAGGTTCGGGTGTCATCGTCTCCTCCAAGGGCTATATCGTGACCAACAACCACGTCATTGAGAATGCCAGCGAAATTGAAGTCATCCTCAACGACAACTCCAAATACGCTGCTAAAGTGGTGGGCACAGACCCCTCAACAGATATTGCCGTACTCAAAATTGAAGGCGAGAACTTCCCCGCTATTCCGATTGGCAACTCCGACGAACTCAAAATTGGCGAATGGGTTTTGGCTGTGGGCAACCCTTTTAATCTGACTTCTACCGTCACCGCAGGTATTGTTTCGGCCAAAGCGCGCAACATCAATTTGCTTTCGGAGCGCAATTCCAAAGAAGTAGTGCCCATCGAATCGTTTATCCAAACAGACGCGGCAGTCAACCCCGGCAACAGCGGCGGAGCGTTGGTCAATACGCGCGGCGAGCTCATCGGCATCAATACTGCCATTGCTTCTCAAACCGGTTCTTACTCGGGCTATTCTTTTGCCGTTCCAGTCAATCTTGTAGATAAAGTCATGCGCGACCTCATCGATTTCGGTATCGTACAGCGCGGTTATTTAGGCGTACAAATTGCCGATGTATCTCAAGACATTAAAGAGAAAAACAAACTCCCCGACCTCAAAGGCGTTTTGATTGCCAAAGTAGTTGAAGGCGGCTCTGCCGACAAAGCGGGCCTCAAAGACGGCGACGTCATACTCAAAATTGGCAGCAAGGAAGTCAACTCCGTAGCCGCCTTGCAAGAAGAAATCGGCAAGCGCCGCCCCGGCGATAAAGTCACGCTCAGCGTGCGTCAAAAAGACGGCGACATCATCACCAAAGATTTGGTGCTGCGCAACCAAGACGGCGAGACCGAATTGCTGAGCAAAGAAGAAATCAACAAAAATTACGCTCTCGGCGCCACCTTCATTCCACTCACAGACAAAGAGAAAAAAGAGCTCAATATCAACTTTGGAGTCAAAATCAAAACCATCAGCACGGGCAAACTCAAAGCAATAGGCTTAAGTGAGGGCATCATCATTACCAAGATCAACAACGAACCGATCGAAACTGTCGAAGAACTCACCGAAAAGTTAAGTGGTGTGAACAGAGGCGTATTGCTCGAAATCATGGATGAAACAGGTAAAAAAGACTACCGCGGCTTAGGTTTGTAAGGCATTTTCGTCGAAATCAGGCTGCGTTGAAAAAGTTAAGAACTCGTTAATAACTCCACAAAAAAAGCCGTGTTCAGATTTTTTTATCCCTGATTTTCGACGTTACTTTGCTTCATAAGCAGAAGTCAAACTTCACCTTGTAATCCAGTATAGATAAGCGCATGAGACAGTTAAAAATCACCAAATCCATCACCAATCGCGAGAGCCAATCTCTCGATAAATACCTTCAAGATATCGGTCGTGAAGAACTCATTACCGCAGAAGAAGAAGTAGAATTGGCACGACGCATCAAAGCCGGAGACCAAAAAGCATTAGAAAAACTCACTAGAGCCAACCTTCGCTTTGTAGTTTCTGTAGCCAAGCAATATCAGAATCAAGGCCTCACCCTTCCTGACCTCATCAACGAAGGTAACCTAGGCCTCATTAAGGCTGCTCAAAAATTTGACGAAACCCGTGGTTTCAAGTTCATCTCTTACGCTGTTTGGTGGATCCGTCAATCTATTCTTCAAGCTTTGGCCGAGCAGGCGCGTATTGTTCGTTTGCCACTCAACCAAGTAGGTTCACTCAACAAAATCAACAAGGCTTTTTCTCGCCTAGAGCAAGAGTTTGAGCGTCCGCCAAGTGCAGAAGAATTAGCTGAAGCACTCGAAGTGCCTGAAGATAAAATCAAAGAAAGTCTCAATGTTTCTGGTCGCCACGTGTCTATGGACGCACCACTGACTACCAACGACGACGGCGGTACCCTTATGGACGTCATGGCAAACCCAGACTCCCCACGTACCGACCACATGCTCATGGCAGAGTCTTTACAAAAAGAAATCGAGCGCTCACTGAGCACCCTCACAGACAAAGAACGCGAAATCATCCGCTTGTTCTTCGGTATCGGCATGAACCACGGCCTCACTTTAGAAGAGATCGGCGCCAAATTCAACCTTACCAGAGAGCGCGTGCGTCAAATCAAAGAAAAGGCGATCCGCCGACTCCGACACACCTCGCGAAACAAACTTTTGAAGTCTTATTTAGGCTAACAAATTCAAGGCTACCTACATGTGGGTAGCCTTTTTCTTTTCATCAGTAATCAATTATCCACATCAATCAACAACAAAATGGAAAACAAAGACGGTTATGAAAAAGAGCTCAACCTACACATTGAGCGCGAAAGAGCAGCTGTTAAATTGCAAAGTAAGGTCGGAGAACTCCTCTACGACAAAGGGATCGAGTTGGTCTTGTTCAGAAACCACCTCACCGACATCACCATTTCAGAAATCCTGAACCTTCACGAATACGCCAAGCAAGTCGTCAACAAACCAATCGACGTTTTTACGACTGCAGCTTTAGCCGAAACCCTCATGACGCTCGACATTCCTGCGTCTAAATTAGACATTGGTCTTTTGGCGAGCGAATGGTTGGCTGGGCAAACAGAGCAAAGCGGAATGGCGCGTTTTCTCATGGAGAAACTCGGTGATTTGCAAATCCCACAAGCCATTGAACCACGCGATGTCGTGCTGTATGGTTTTGGGCGCATTGGCCGTTTGGCTGCACGCGAGCTCATCAAGCAAGCCGGAAAAGGCCAGCAATTGCGTTTGCGAGCTATTGTGACACGCGGTTCCTCAGACGCAGATATCATCAAAAGAGCTTCTTTATTGCGCAACGACTCCGTTCATGGCGCCTTCAAAGGTTCTGTCATCGAAGACCTCGCCAACAAGAGCCTGATCATCAACGGCCAAATTGTACACATGATCGATGCCGCCAACCCAGAAGACATCGACTACACAGCCTTTGGCATCCAAAACGCATTGGTCATCGACAACACCGGTGTATTCACCAACCGCGAGGCACTTTCTCGTCACCTCCAGGCAAAAGGTGTTGGCAAAGTTCTGCTCACGGCGCCGGGTAAAGAAATTCCGAATGTGGTTTATGGTATCAATCAAGACACATTAGATGTTGTAAACGAAAATATTTTCTCGGCAGCTTCTTGTACCACCAACGCCATCTCCCCTATTCTGAAAGTAGTCAACGATCATTTTGGCGTGGTGAAGGGCCATATCGAAACCGTTCACGCCTATACCAACGACCAAAACCTTCTGGACAACATGCACAAAAAACCGCGTCGTGGCCGTGCAGCAGCTGTCAATATGGTCATTACCTCTACAGGGGCTGGTTCTGCGGTTACAAAAGTGATTCCTGAACTCAAAGACAAACTCACCGCCAACGCCGTGCGCGTACCCACACCAAACGGATCTTTGGCTATCTTGAGCCTAGAACTCGACAAACAAGTTACGTTAGAGCAAGTCAATGCAGCCATTAAAGATGCAGCCTTGCACGGCGAGTTGGTCAATCAGATCTACTATTCTTTTGACCCTGAATTGGTTTCATCTGATATCATTGGCAATACGTGTTGTAGTGTTTTTGACTCCAACGCAAGTATCGTATCAGTAGATGGCAAAAATGTGGTGCTATACGCTTGGTACGACAACGAATTTGGTTACACCAAGCAAGTGATTCGCATGGCCAAATACATTACACAAGTACGCAGAGCGATTTATTATTGATGCAAAAGAAAATCACCATAGCAATTGATGGCTATGCAGGTTGTGGCAAAAGTACACTTGCCAAAGCCCTCGCCAAAGCCCTCAATTATACTTTTATAGACTCCGGCGCGATGTATCGCGCCGTTGCCTTTTATTGCTTAGCGCAAGGATTTATTTCGGAAGATGAGCAAATAGACAGCGCTCAGTTGCTCAAGCAGCTTGATCAACTCTCCATCAACTTGAGCCCGGATCAAAAAGTGTGGCTCAACAACCAAGACATCACGGAGGTCATTCGCTCACCAAAAGTGGCTGGTGTTGTATCCAAGGTTGCGGCAATCAAAGCTGTGCGGACCAAATTAGTAGAGCTCCAGCGGCAGATGCGCATTGGTGGCGGCATTGTAATGGATGGCAGAGACATCGGGACGGTCGTTTTCCCTAATGCTGAACTCAAAATCTTTGTAACAGCTTCTATTGAAGTCAGGACCCAACGGCGCTTAGCAGAACTCAAGGCCAAAGGTGAAGAAATCGATCAAATGGCCGTACAACAAAATCTCCTAGACCGCGATCACCAAGACAGCACACGAGCAGAAAGCCCACTCAAGCAGGCAGCCGATGCGGTGGTCTTGGATACCTCCGCACTGAGCCGTGAAGAACAATTAGATTGGGCGCTTTCGCGCGTGGCTTTACTCGTAACCGATTAAAGCAAATACCGAGAACGACGACAACCAGTGGTCGATATCGTAGTTGCCTTTTCCGATGCTTTCTTGTGCGTAATCCCACATAGCGTTCATGTTTGTTACCCATGCAGCTTTAGTGGCTTCGTCGAGCGTTCCGGCTGGCAGGGTTTTGAGCATGCCATTCAAACACCAAATGCGGTTGAGGTGGTAGCCATCCCAGTGAGACTCATAGCCGTCGTGTTTGTCTGTCTTTTTGATCTGTAAATCTTTACTAGCAGTTTGCGCAGCAAATAAACCCGGGCTAAATTTCTTCAACCACACCAAGTAATCTTCTGCATCGTAGACTTTGCGCATGAGGTCGGTAACTAGCAAAGATGCCGACATGAAATCGTATTCAAATGGCTCCGCACGCAAAGGCGCGTTTGTCATTTTGCCAAAATAGCGTTTGCTGGCTTTGAGGGCTACTTTCAATAGGTCTTCGTCGCCAAAAGTACGGGCGTAGTCGATGGCAAAAGAAAGATTGAGTGAAGGCGCATCGTGCGAACCTGATAACTTCACTTCTTTGATGTCTTTCCAGATGACTTGTGCGGCAGCTGCACACAAATGATGCAAAGGTGCAAGGTTTTCTAACCAACGTTCGGCGTCCGGGTCATTCCAGTTGGCCAATTCGTCGGCCACCTTCAAGAGCCAACCTTGGCCATAAGGAAATTCAAATACGTAGCGCTCTTTGTTGGTTTCAAAGTATTCGTATTCTTTACGAATGTTTTCTTCACTGAAACTTTCGTTCAACTTGGCGCGAATAGCTTCCGCTTCAGGAATATTGGGATACGTTTTCAGGATTTTTACCAAAGCCCAATGGTTGTGGACGGCGCTGTGCCAGTCGTAACAGCCGTAAAAAGATGGCCAAATATCGGTAGGCGTTTGGGTATCGCCGGGCTGGCGCAATGCTTGGTAGTAATAGTGTGGTGTTGGCTTGGATGTGCAATCCAAAGAGAGTTTGGCAAAATACGATGCGCCTTCTGACGACAGTGTGTAACGACCGTCTGAAGTAGTGCTTACCAATTGGGCAAACAAGAAGCTAACGCTTAAAAAAGCGCCTAAAAAGGAAGTGAGTTTGAGCATGGGATACGCGTAAAATTTGTTAAAAAAATCAGGATTTGAGCGGTTTTTTGAAGCCATTTTTGAAAATCGAAAGCGCTTCGGTCCCGATGCCAACTATAGAAACAATATTGAGTGGGAACTCGAGCAAGACGTGAGAAAAGCTCAAGAAAAACAACAAGCTGAGGCCTAAAGAGTAGTCGTAGGCGTAGAAAGCTGAAGAAGCAATCCAGGTAACAAGCACCAAAATAAAGCGCACTTTAGGTACCTTATGCCAACGAATGATTTCGGTTTTGCTGAACCAGTTGAGGTAATGATAAAGGTAAGCGAAGGCGATGAAGCGCATGAGCATAATACCTACTTCTGAGAAGAATATGAGGCCGTCGGTTTCTTTTTTGGTGCGCGATTTCATGACCTTTCTCGGCAAAGGCTCAAAGCGGTATTCATTGATGCTGTTGATGTAGCGGCTAGAGGTATCGAAGAAATACAAAAGGTGATCGTACTGAAATTGCGGCGCTAAATTGGCCGTATTGATGGCCATTGGCTTCACTACAAATGGGCGATCTGCAATTTTGGTGAGTGAGTCGGTGTGCGCATTAAAAGCGGCGGTATCGATGAGCCCTTGGCGCAAAAAGTAGCTTTTGTTACCCTCTTTGGTGATGATGTCGAGGTATTCTTTATTGGTGAGCTTTTGCTCCTCGATGAGGTCGAAATGATCTAAAATGAGGTAGTTGGTGTTGTAAAAGCCGTCGCCCTTTGCATAGTAGGCATCTTTGCCGTAGTTGGACAAGAAAGCGTCTTTGGTATCGACAGGAAGGCTAAAGACCAACAGCAGCGGAATAGCGACAAAACCCACCATCTGCCACATGCCCGAAACACTGCGGCTTTTGAGCGCGCCGTAAAGCATAAACAAACCGGTGAACACATAAACGTGAATGAGTGTCGGAATGAGTGCAGTGAGCGCAAAAATAGTGGTGCTATCTGCATTTTCTTGCGCGCGTTCAGGGCTGAGCCAGCCGCCGACAAAAATATAGAGCAAGAAAATGGAACCCAATTTGATCCAAAGACTTTTGACCAAGGCAAACAAAATAGAGGCAAACAAAGCAAAAACCAAGAGTTTATCGAAGAGATTCATCTCGACAAAGTAGTCGTAGACGTCTTTACTGAAGCCGAAATCTTTGGCAAAGGCGGCATAGGAGAGCAAAACGCCGACGATGAGCAGCACGAGGAAGTCCCACTTGCCTTTCGCATAATATTGACGGTCGTGGAGCCAGCTGATTTCGGTGAGGTAATGCAGCGGCCCGAGGTAAGCATAGGCCAAAAGAAAAGTTTCAAATGGAAAATAATAAGCCAACACCGCGGTGATGAGCATTAAGCCGATATTGAGGTAATTGATTCGGTCTGCTTTGAGCACGTTCATTTGCTGCTGTTTTTAGATACATACAAAAATAAGCAAAGCACTTTCGGCAAAAAAATGATATTGCTCATTTATTTCAAGGATGTTTATTCGGCCGCTGGCTCTTCGTCGAAGAGTGGAATTTGATCCGGGTTGTCGTCTTCTTTTTTGGAGAGGTCCCACTCCATGCTGGCTGGTTCGGCTTCTTCTTCGGCTTGTTGATCCTCGATTTCAAGCGCTTCTTCTACTGGCCAAGGCTCTGGGCTCTCGTCTATCGGATGGGTCAAGACAATTTCTTTGACCTTCATTTTGGTCATTTGATTGCCCTGCGCTTTCATGCCTTTGACATCGATGAGGTCCGCTAAATTGAGGACTTGATCAGGCAGGTTTTTGGTTTCTTTGAGCAATTTATTGAAGACAATACGGGCCTCTGGGCGAAATGCCGTAGAAACGACATCTAGATAAGAGCCCTGCGCTTCAGAAATGTAACTCACGCGCTTGTCTTGGGTTACTTCACAGACAAAGCGCTTGACGTAGTGCAGTTCTTTTTCGGCGTCGTAGTAGACCGCTGAAATGGGGCGGTCTTGGATCCATTTTTCGATGTGGATCATGTCTTCGTCGAAGTGCGTGGCCAAATCAAAGGTGCTGAGGCGGTATTCGCCGTTTTTGTAGAGCGTTAAGATGCGGTCTTCGCCTTTGAATGAACCCAAAAACTTGCCACGGCCTTCGTCATTGAGGCGCCCCACAACGGTGTCATACCAAATTTTACGGGCAGCAAGTGTAGAGCCTCCCACCTCTTTTTGGACAATTTTCTGAATGATTTCTTTGGTAACACGGTTACCCGCAGAGTTGCGGCCTTTGATGAGCAGCGCACCGAGGTCGATGTCAAAACGCAGGCGCTTGAGGTGTGGACGCGGACGCAGCAAAACACTAATGACTTCTCTTTCGCCGTTCGGATGCACGCTGAAATAAAGCATTTTGGATCCTTTGGTGCCTTTAGTGAGGTCGTATTCGGTGTCTCGGGTGATGGAATTGACGTAAAAACGCTTCATCATAGTAGGCCCGCCGGTGCCGTCTTGGTAAAAAAGATGGTAAATGGTGCGCGTATCGCCTTTTTTCCAGACGTTGGCGTAAATGAGGCCTTTGCCAATGAACTTTTTATCGGCTACTTTGGTGATCATCAGCTTGCCCGATGAGAAAAAGCAGATGACGTCGTCGATTTCAGAGCAATCGGATACGGGTTCGTTCTTTTTGAGGCCATAACCAATAAAGCCTTCTTCGTAGTCTACGTAGAGTTTGCGATTGGCAATAATAACCTTGCTGGCCGTAATGGTATCAAAGGTTTTGATTTCGGTTTTGCGCTCGCGGCCTGCTCCAAAACGTTTTTTGAGGTCTTTGAAGTAATCGATGGCGTATTCGACCAAATTGGCTAAATGATGCTTGACCTGCTGCATCTCCTCCTCTATTTTGAGCAAGGCTTCGTCGGCTTTGTCGGCATCGAAGCGCGTGATGCGGATCATGGGGATCTGCGTCAGCTTTTGTAAATCTTCGTCTTGGATTTCACGAAGGAGCTGCTTTTTGTAGGGTTTGAAACGCTCGTAGAGATAAACATAAAGGGCCTCGCGGTCGCTGTAATGCTTGAACTCGATGTACATTTCGTGGTTGATGAAGAGCTTCTCTAAAGTGGAGAAATGCCATTGGCGCTCGAGCTCATCTAATTTGATTTCGAGTTCGAGCTTGAGCAGCATTACGGTATGATCCGTATTGACCTTCAGGATTTCGGTAATGCCCATAAAGCGCGGGCGCTCGCCGTCGATGATAGACGAATTGGGCGAAACAGAAACCTCGCAGTCGGTAAAGGCATAAAGTGCGTCGATGGTGTTGTCTGGCGAGACTCCAGGAGCCAAATGCACGATGATTTCGGCCTCAGAAGAGGTGTTGTCTTCGATTTTCTTGATCTTGATCTTGGCTTTGTCGTTGGCTTTGATCACGGATTCTATCAATGAAGTGGTGGTGGTTCCGTACGGAATTTCATTGATGATGAGCGTTTTGTTATCGACCTTGCGGATTTTGGCGCGGATGCGCACGCGTCCGCCGCGCAGGCCGTCGTTGTAGCCCGAGAAGTCGGCCATTCCGCCATTGGGAAAATCGGGTAAGATCTCTACTTTTTTGCCGCGTAAATGATTGATAGACTGCTCGATGAGCTCGATGAAGTTGTGGGGTAAAAACTTACAGGCCATACCGACAGCAATTCCTTCAGCTCCTTGTGCGAGCAGCAAAGGAAACTTCATGGGCAGTTGTTGCGGTTCTTTGTTTCGGCCATCGTAAGAAGACAACCAGTTGGTTGTTTTCGGGTTGAAGGCCACATGCAAGGCAAATTTGCTCAATCGCGCCTCGATGTAACGGGCTGCCGCAGCGCCGTCGCCAGTGAGCGTGTTGCCCCAGTTCCCTTGGCAGTCGATCATGAGGTCTTTTTGACCAATTTGCACCAAGGCGTCGCCGATGGAGGCATCGCCGTGCGGGTGGTACTTCATGGTGTTGCCGATGATATTGGCAACCTTATTGTAGCGACCGTCTTCCATCTCGCGCATGGAGTGCAAAATGCGGCGCTGTACAGGCTTGAGGCCATCGTACAAACTAGGTACGGCACGCTCCAAGATGACATAACTTGCGTAATCCAGGAACCAACTTTGGTACAAGCCATTGAGCGGGACAATCTTGTCGTCCACGTGCTGTTTTTCAAATGGATTATGCCCGCTTTCTTCTTGTGGCATTTGGTCTTCGATTTCGTCTTCTGCCATGTTAAGATGCTAATTCGGTGGTTGTTGCTTCTTCTGTAGTGTCGGCCGCTGGGGTTTCGGGAAGGTCTTTTTCGACGCGCAGGTTGTCGATGATGAAATCTTGTCTTTCTGGGGTGTTTTTACCCATAAAATATGACAAGATGGAATCAATGGAGGCGTCTTTGGTGAGGATCACGGGCTCTAGACGGATGTCTTCGCCAATAAAGTGAATGAATTCATCTGGCGAGATTTCACCCAAGCCCTTAAAGCGCGTGATTTCCGGATTTTTGCCGAGTTCAGCCATTGCGGCGCGGCGTTCGTCTTCGGAGTAGCAATAAATCGTTTTCTTTTTGTTGCGCACCCTGAAAAGTGGTGTTTGCAGTACATAAACGTGATTGCGCTTGACAAGATCCGGGAAAAACTGCAAGAAAAACGTAAGCAGGAGCATGCGGATGTGCATACCGTCGACATCGGCATCGGTGGCAATGACAATGCGGTTGTAGCGCAGGTTGTCCATGTCTTCTTCGATGTCTAGTGCCGCTTGAATGAGGTTGAACTCTTCGTTTTCGTAGACCACTTTTTTGGTGAGGCCGTAGCAGTTGAGGGGCTTTCCACGCAGCGAGAACACCGCTTGTGTATTGACATCTCTTGACTTTGTGATCGAGCCACTTGCAGAATCACCTTCTGTGATGAAAAGCGTGGTGTCTTCTCTGCGCTGGTCTTTGAGGTCAGTGAGGTGCGTGCGGCAATCGCGCAGCTTTTTGTTGTGCAAGCTGGCTTTTTTGGAGCGGTCGCGGGCTAATTTGCGGATGCCTGCTAAATCTTTGCGCTCGCGCTCAGACTGCTTGATTTTCTTTTCAATGATTTCGGCAACATCTGGGTTGCGGTGCAGGTAGTTATCGAGCTTATCTTTGAGAAAATCGTTGATGAATGCCCGCATGGACTTACCGCCTGGCTCAATTTCTTGAGAACCCAACTTGGTTTTGGTCTGGGACTCAAAAACTGGCTCCACTACCTTTACGGCGATGGCCGCTACAATAGACTGACGGATATCCGAGGCCTCGTAGTTTTTGTTGTAAAAATCTCGGATGACTTTGGCCACAGATTCTCTAAATGCGCTTTGGTGCGTACCACCTTGAGTGGTGTGCTGGCCATTGACAAAAGAGTAGTAGTCTTCGCCGTAGGTGCGGCCGTGTGTGAAAGCGACTTCGATGTCGTCGTCTTCGAGGTGCATTATTGGATAAAGCGGATCGCCGTCCATGTTGTTCTCAAGCAAATCTTTGAGACCATCTTTGGAGTTGAACTTTTCGCCGTTGTAATAAATAGACAATCCTCTGTTGAGGTAGCAATAATTCCACATCATTTTGTCGAGGTAGGCCGTCTTGAAAGCGTACTTCTTGAAAATGGTGTCGTCTGGGGTGAATTCTACATAAGTGCCGTTGCCTTCGTCGGTGGCTTCTACTGGCGTTTCGGAAACGAGCTCCCCGCGCTCAAAAATAGCGGTCTTTTTTTGGCCATCGCGAACCGCATAAAGCATGAAATAAGAAGAAAGCGCATTGACTGCCTTTGTACCTACACCGTTCAGACCTACTGACTTTTTAAATGCTTTGGAGTCGTACTTTCCGCCGGTATTCATTTTGGAAACAACCTCGACCACTTTACCAAGTGGAATCCCGCGGCCGTAATCTCGGACAGAAACTTTGCCGTCTTTGACTTTGATGTCGATGCGCTTGCCGTTGCCCATTACGAATTCATCGATACAGTTGTCGACTACTTCTTTGACCAAGATATAAATACCGTCGTCGGCCGCAGCGCCATCGCCTAGCTTTCCAATGTACATTCCGGGACGCAAACGAATGTGTTCTTTCCAATCTAAGGAACGTATGTTGTCTTCGGTGTATTGATTTTCAGCCATGTAGCTTTACAAAATTTGGAACAAACAAAAATAACAATCTATTGCGCTCGCAAGTCGCTTGTTGGGCGGAAATTATAAACTAAATGTGTTGATAACAATAGGAATTCGGCTAT
>JBEEKN010000029.1:0-32115 GCA_041168605.1 Bacteroidota bacterium
CCGTTTTCGCAGAGGGTAACGGCATAGCCATCGGCTCTGAGCTGATCTGAAACAACGATACCAAGGCTGATATCGTCTTCTACCATGAGGATTTTGATTTTCATGAGCGTCTATAAAAGCCAAGAGCTTTGGTAAACCAAAGCTCCTGACTATTAACCTAAACCTACTACTAATGCTACAAAGTTAAGCGCTTTTTTAATATTGGGTTACGTCGGTTTGTTAATTTTTTCATAAAATTTTTTTGTGGTGACTTTTTGCCAATTTTAGAATCCCTAACTTTACTCAATGAATCCAGTTCACATTCTTATTGTAGACGACGAAGAAGATATTCGCGTGCTGCTGCAATACAATCTGCAAAAAGAAGGCTATCAAGTAGATGCTGTTGCAGATGGCATGGCGTGCATGGAATTCATTCAAAAACAAAAACCAACCCTCATTCTTTTGGACGTCATGATGCCCGTACTGGACGGAATTGAAGTCTGTGAGCGCATCAAAGCTGATGACCAATACCAAGATATCCTGATCTGCTTTCTCACCGCCCGCAACGAAGACTACAGCCAGATCGCAGGCTTAGATGCTGGTGCAGACGACTACATCGCCAAACCCATCAAAACCAAAGTGTTGTTGTCGCGCATTCAAGCCATGTTGCGCCGCAGCAAGCACAACAAGCCTGTTGAACAGCCCAAGCCGAGTTTTCACATCAACCGCGAAAAATACCTCCTCGAAAAAGACGGTAAAGAACTGCAGCTTCCGCGCAAAGAATTTGAATTGCTCGCCCTTTTGGTATCACGTCCTAATTTTGTGTTCAAGCGCGAGCAAATTTTAGAAAAAGTTTGGGGTACTGAAATCATCGTCGGCGACCGCACCATAGATGTCCACATCCGTAAAATCCGCGAAAAAATTGGCGATCACTATATTTCTACAATAAAAGGAATCGGTTACAAGTTCAACGAATAATTTTGGCCCGAAACTTGCTAAACGGCCTGCAGTAAATCATCAACTATGAAAAAATCAATACTTCTCTTTGTAGGCTGCTGCCTGCTCGTCAACCAACATTTTGCACAGGCGCCGAGCGCTGCTTTTGCCCCCATTAAAGAACACCTCGAACGCTGGGACGACATCCGCGGCGCTTGGTTAGCTGCAGCCATTCAGGCGCTGGCCACCAAGCAAGCCATTCCAGACCGCACCTTCCCCGAAGACTTTACGCCCTACGAAATGCTGAGCATGATTCCGGCCAAAGAACGCCAAGACCTCCGCCAAATGGTGCTCGAAAACCAACGTGTGGCCAGTACAAGCAATAGCCAAAATACGGATTACGGTGTTTTTGCAGCCCTGCTCGAGCACAGTTTTTGCAGCCGAACGTATGGCCGCTCCTACGGAGACCCACATTTAAAATCTTATGACCGCGCAACCTATTCATTTCAAACGGTAGGTGAATTTGTTTTGTCCAAAAACAACAATGGTTTATTTGAAGTGCAAACGCGTCAGCGCGCCCAAGACGAGAATTTCTCCTTAAATGCGGCAGTGGCTATGAATATCGCTGGCGACCGCCTTTGCTTTTATGCCGCCGACAAACCAGACGACATCCAACAAACACCACTGCGCCTCAATGGCCAACCAATTCAGTTGCAAGGTAGAAGTTATTACCTTCCTCATGGCGGCGTCATTCGCTTAGATGGTCGCAATTATACCATTGCTTGGCCAACTGGCGAAACCACGGTTATCGATGTGCGCACTTCTGGCGCGCGCGGTTTTGTGAATGTAACGGTTGGCATCTTTGATTGCGACCGCAACCAATACGAAGGCCTTTTGGGCAACAACAATGGCTTCTCCGACGACGATTTCAATAGCCGCACCAATATGCCACGCCCCAACAATATTGCTGCACTTTCCGTTGCCTCTGCCTATGCTTTTGATTCGAGAGATGCGGCGCAAATCAATAGTTTAGCCGAACAAGAGTTTCAAGCGTACTTGGCCAAAAATTTTGCCGAAGACTGGCGCGTGACCGACAACACCACGCTTTTTGACTATCGCCCCGGCACCACCACCGCCTATTTTACCGACAGAAGTTTTCCGAGAGTTCATATGAATATTTCACAAATGAATGCCCAAAGCCGAGAGCAAGCGCGCCAGCGTTGTGCGCAAATGGGCGTTCCGGCAGATGAAATGGGCGGCTGTATTTATGACCAAGGTTACCTCAATATTGCGCCAAACGTACCGCCAACCCCCAATGTGCCCAATCCAACCGGAACAGTCCTCAATAAGGTAGAGCGTCCGGCACTCAATAACAACGCGCACACCTTTGCAGAAGGTAAGCACCCAGCCAACCGTCCGCAAACGATAGACAAACCTGATACAAACGCCGAGAAACCCAACTCGCAAGACAAAGACAACTCGATTTCAAAGCCAGCCGAACCAAGAGAACCTGTTTCACCAAGACCGACACAATCAGTCAATCCTAAACCAACTTCACCAGCTGTATCCAAGCCAAGTGCTCCGGTAGCGCCAAGGCCAAGCGCTCCTGTGACTCCAAAACCAAGTGCTCCAGTAGCTCCAAGACCAGCTGCACCCACACCAAAGCCAAGTATGCCAGCTGTCAAATCTGGCAAAGGATAAATCCTGAGATACATCTATTTGAAAACAAAAAAAGGGCCCGCATAGCGGGCCCTTTTCGTTGGAGAGCGTTTCTAGTTTTTGAACGCTTATTGATGCATTTTAATGAAGGGAAGCATTTGGCCATTGAGTTGGACAAAGTAGCTGCCATTGGCCAAGTTGCGTACATTGATCTGGGTGTTGAAGTCACCAGCTTGAAGTACTTGACCCGCTTGGTTGTAGATTGCGTAAGTTGCGTTCTCAAGCCCTTGAACAGAAAGGACATCTTGAACTGGGTTCGGTGAAAGCGAAAGTGCAACAGGAGCAACAGAACCTATACCAGCACTTTGGACATCGAATTGTGTGATGATGTTGTAGTAAATTGGGGTAGATTTGATGGGGCAGTACACTTGAAGCACTAAATTATAAGTACCTACAGCAAATGGTGCATAAAACGCACTGTTGATGTACGTAAACGCACCGGTTGTATCTGCTAAGTACCATACTGAATACAAGCTGTCTTGGTTGGCTGGGTTGTTGCCAAAAGTAGCTGAAACCATATAAGCGGTGTCGAGCATAGACATGTCGATGTCACAGTTGTAAATCCAGTTAGACATAAGTGTACCCGTGATGTTGCCACCCGTAGCAAGCGTACCAACCACATTGATGCTGTCGATGTTGCCGCTACTGTTGTAGCCCACGAATTGTGAAGTACTGAATGAACAACCATTGGTATCTGTAACTACAGCATCGTAATAACCTTCACATAAGTTATTGATTCCGTAGGTTGTTGATCCTTGACTCCATACAACGTAAAATGGAGCACATGTAGCACAAGAGATATCAATAGCGCCGTCGCAAGCACCTGGTGCGCTGCAATCTGTTACGGTTACGCTAGGATAAAAACCAGCACAAGGATTGGTTGTTGTGGTGTCGTAGAAAATATTTGCGGCTTGACTAACCGTACAGCCATTGGCGTCTGTAACAAAAAGGCTGTAGGTACCTACGCACAAGTTATTGAAACTAGGAAGGCCAGTCATTGGCGCGCCATTCATTTGATACGTATAAGGTGCGGTACCTCCGTAAACGCTCACGGTAATGCTGCCGTCACAAACGTTTTGGCTACTCGCCATGGTTTCGGAAATGTTCATGCCAAGCCCTGCACACGGATTTGGGGTGCTAATGCCGATAGTGAATGGTGAAGATAGTACCATTCCACCTCCCATTGCATTGACAGAATATGATCCTGGGCAAAGGTTGTTGATGACGGTGCCACCATTTTGGATGAGGGTGCCATTCATGTACCAATTGATGGTGTACGTTGCATAGCCAGCGTCAATCATAGCATAGCCATCGCATGCGGTTGGAGCGCTACAGTCTACTGTAACGACATTGAAAACAAACTGCGCACGTATGTTGTTGAAGCTCAAAAAGCTAAGCGCGAGCATTAAAATTGGTAAGATTTGTTTCATGATGAGGATTTAAATTTTGTTCAAGACGTAAATTTCGTCAAAAAGTTGCTTGGTATAGCCAAAATGGAATGCGTAATTTTGAACTATGAAAAAAACACTGCTACTCGGATTCCTTTTTTCTTATGTGTTTGGCTTTCAAGCCCAAACTGATAAAGCCCCAAAAATTGTTGTAGGTATCGTCATCGATCAGATGTGCTACGACTACCTCTATCGCTACCAGCATCTCTACACAAGTGGTGGTTTCAATCGCTTGCTGACTAAAGGAACCAATTGTCGCAATACACAATACAACTACGTCCCGACCTATACCGCTCCGGGCCATGCCTCCATTTACACGGGCACAACCCCCTCAAATCACGGTATTGTTGGCAACGATTGGTACCTCAGAGACAAGCAAAAAACAGTCACAAGCGTTTCAGATGAGCGCTATCAAACGGTGGGAAGCACAACAGGCGGTCAAGCTGCACCCATGAATTTACTGACCTACACCATCACCGACCAGCTCAAGTTGGCTTCACCTCAGTCAAAAGTCATTTCTATTTCAATCAAGGACCGCAGTGCGATTTTACCAGGCGGGCATCTTTCTGATGGGAGCTATTGGTTCGATTACCAATCCGGCGATTTTGTCACGAGTACGTTTTACAAACAAGCCTTGCCAAGCTGGGTGGAGCGCTTCAATTCCAAGTTTGATCCTGCCAAAGATTTGCGCCCTTGGCGTTTGCTCTTGCCAGAAAGTACTTATTTGATGACCGATGAAAGCCCTTATGAAGTGGTGCTCAGCGGCAAAAAAAGCGCGACCTTTCCCTACGATTTTCCCTCAATGATCGCTGCAGGGGCGTCGGCTACTTCTTTGTTCACCATTTCTCCGCAAGCCAACGAAGTGCTTACAGATTTTGCCCTTTCGGCCCTCGAACAAGAAAATTTAGGCCAAGATTTATTTACCGATTTTTTATGTATTTCTTATTCTACTCCGGATATCGCTGGCCATGCCTTTGGTCCTTACTCAAGAGAACTCGAAGACATGTATGCGCGCCTCGATCGCGAATTGCAGCGCCTTTTTGCAGGGCTCGAAACGCGCTACGGCAAGGACGGTTTTGTGCTTTTCTTGACGGCAGATCATGCGGTGGTGCCGGTTCCAGAAATGTTGGTCAAGATGAAAATGCCGGGCGGTTATTTCTTTATGCACGACCGCCTGCAAGTGCTCCGCGACGACTTCATCATGAAATACAACGCCGATTTACTCGAGCACGAGACCAATCAGAATATTTACCTCAATCTGGCTAAAATCGATTCTTTGCACCTCGATATCGATGAGGTTGCTGCTTTTGCTGCGGCCGAGTTGCGCAAATGGCCAGAGGTCAAGACGGTGCTGACGCGCGAACAATTGCGTTCTGGTTCGGCGAGTACAGATTATTGGGGCGAGCTGTTGCGCAATGGTTACGATGCCCAAAGAAGTGGAGAGCTCATCTTTTTGTTACAGCCGGGTTATTTAGCCAAAGACTACGACGAACCCAAAGCGCATCAGGGCACTTCTCATGGTTCGGCTTTTAATTACGACACCCATGTGCCCTTATTATGGTATGGCAAAGGCATTCCTGCGGGTTTGGCGCTGTACGAGCCCATTCAAATCATTGATATTTCTGCCACTTTGGTACACATGCTCAACCTACAACGTCCGGGCTCAATGACGGGCAAACCCATCTTACCGCTCTTGCAACCTAAAAAATGACCAACGAAAGCCAATTTTTCCTGAACCATTTGGGTCAGACAAGTCCTTTTCCTTTTCTGATTGAAGTCGATCGTGCAGAGGGCGCTTTTATCTACGACAAAAACGGAAAAGCCTATTTAGATATGATTGCTGGTGTGGCCGTCAATAACATCGGGCATCGGCATCCAAAAGTGGTGGCGGCACTCAGTGCGCAACTAGAAAAGCACTTGCACGTGATGGTGTACGGTGAATTCATTCAAGATGCGCAGCAAAATTTAGTGCGCCAGTTGCTGAGCGCATTGCCGGCTGCTCTAGACGGTGTGTATGTCGTGAATTCTGGTACAGAAGCCATTGAAGCTGCGCTCAAGTTGGCCAAGCGCGCCACGGGAAGAACAGAACTTGTGGCCTTCAAGGGCAGTTACCACGGCAGCACCCATGGGGCTATGAGCGTTTCGGCCAACGAGGTCAAGAAAATTGCTTTTCGGCCTTTGCTTCCCGATGTGCGGTTTTTGCCCCACAACGAAATCGCTGCACTGGATCAAATTACCAACCGAACAGCCGGAGTCATTATGGAGACCATTCAGGGCGATGCCGGGGTGCGGCGGCCTTCGGCCGCCTTCATGCAAGCGCTGCGCGCGCGTTGCACCGAAGTGGGCGCCTTGCTGATCCTCGACGAAATCCAATGCGGCATGGGCCGCGCAGGCAGCTTATTTGCTTTTGAACAATTTGATATTGTCCCCGATATACTCGCTTTGGGCAAGGCGCTTGGTGGCGGCATGCCAATTGGCGCGCTTGTGGCGGCGCAACAACACTTGCAGCTATTTACACATGCGCCCATGCTCGGGCACATCACCACTTTTGGCGGCCACCCCATGGTCTGTGCCGCAGCGGCGGCAACCGTCGAAGTCCTGCGCAGCGAAATCGACTGGGCCGCACTCGAAGCGCGCGCAGCAGTTTTTGCGGCGCAAATTGCGGCGCATCCGGCCGTGCGTGCGCACCGCAGAGCTGGCGCTATGTTCGCCTTCGATTTAGCATCGGCAGATGAAGTCGAAAAAGTTGTCAATTTTTGCCTAGAACAAGGGCTCATCACCTTCTGGTTCTTGTCTCATCCGTATAGTTTTCGCTTGTCGCCGCCGCTCAATTTAGCGCAAGAAGAATGGGATTTAGCAGTGAAAGTTATTATTTCGGCTCTTGATCGTCTATAAAACACCTATTCTTTAGTCATTCACTTATCTTTGTACGCTAATTGAAATTATGAAGGTTACTGATCACTTGGCAGCTGCCAAAGACACCCTGTTTTCGTTTGAAATTTTGCCTCCTCTCAAGGGCAAAAGCATCGCTTCTATTTATGCGGGCATCGATCCGCTTATGGAGTTCAAACCAAAATTTATCAATGTAACCTACCACCGCGAAGAATTCGTGTACATCGAGCGCGAGCACGGCTTGCTCGAGAAAAAAGCGGTCCGCAAACGCCCTGGAACGGTAGGTATTTGTGCGGCAATTATGCATAAATACGACGTAGACGCTATTCCTCACCTCATTTGCGGGGGCTTCAGTAAAGAAGAAACCGAAAACGCACTCATCGATCTCCACTTTTTGGGCATCGACAACGTGTTGGCTTTGCGCGGCGATGCCGTCAAGTCTGAAGCCAATTTCAGAGCACACCCCGAAGGGCATGCTTTTGCAGAGGAGCTCATCCATCAAGTGCAAGGCATGAACAACGGTAGCTATTTTACAGAAGGCCAAGGCCAAGACCCTACGCATTTTTGCATCGGAGCCGCCGCTTATCCAGAAAAACACTTTGAGGCCATGAACCTCGAAACAGATTTACATTACCTCAAGGCAAAAGTAGCGGCGGGCGCGAGTTACCTGGTCACCCAAATGTTTTTTGACAACCAAAAATACTTTGACTTCGTGGCGGCGTGCAGGGCAGCGGGCATTACCGTTCCGATTATTCCAGGCCTGAAACCTATTAAATCACTGGCGCACATTAGTTTCTTGCCGAAGTTTTTCCACATCGATTACCCAACAGAACTTTCCAAAGAACTGCTGAAGTGTAAAAACAATGCGGATGTTGAGCAACTCGGTATCGAATGGGGTATAGCCCAATCAAAAGCACTCAAAGCGGCTGGTGTGCCGTGTATTCATTATTATACAATGTCAAATTCGACGTCTGTTCGCCAAATTGCCACAGAAGTTTTTTAATTTAGCTCATGAAATTTTTAATATTGATCAGTTTTGCTTTATGTACGCAGTTGTTGCGCGCCCAAAACATCAAACTTACCAACGCGGTGATCATCACGCAATTTGACAAAGAAGAGGACCGCTACGCCATGCAAGCACTCATGACCGATATGCTCAAGGGCTATCAAATCAAGGCGCTGCCCCTCATGAATGTACTCAAGCAAGGCGAAGACCCACAGCACTTGCTCAACGATTCCATTCAAAAAGTATTGTTGCAAAAAGGATTCGATACCTATTTGGTCGTCAATGTGCGTGGCTATGACCGCACTTTTAAGCCCAGCGAAGACAGCCAAACTTTAGCCGAACTGCTCGAAACCACCAGCATTTATCACATTTACCGCGATGAAGCCACTTCGGTATCCTTCGAGTTTTCGATTTATAAGGAAGGTAAACTGATTTCAAGACAAGTGTTGCGTTGTGGCAATGTCTCTGACCGAGATTCCGTACTCAAAAGATTGCGCAAGCGCCTCCCTAAAAAAGTGCTTCCTTCCTGGATTGCTTAAAGCTTAGTTTTTCCTTGAGCTTACCGCTTTAGTTTTCCATGCGGTATTGCTTCTCCATGTCGCGGTCTTCGGGTGTGCTATAAACGCCACATTTTGTAGGCGCTTCTATCAATTTAATGACCTTGAACTGTGCTTGAATTGGCCAATATGTTGAGCTGAACCAATGTACGTTTGCATTGAATCCTTGCCAAGGCGCAAGTGTTACAATTGGAATAGAAGCCCCAGGGATCAGGATCCAGGCTTTGTTCAAGCGGATACCAATGCCTATTTGATAATTGAATTGGAGCAAGCCCGCTGCTAAATTGGGCTGAAACAATTGAGGCGCTTGGTAGGCCGTAAATTGATCTTGGTAACCAAGTGTGTCTTGACGGATATGAAAATCGTAGTTGAGCCCCAAGCTTTGGTCTAGAAAATGCTTGCGCACCTTGACCACCACTTTTTTGCCGAAGTAAATGAGCGAGTGGGCACGGATACTCCCATACAAATAACCCGTTCGCAGTTGTCCTTCACCTGTGCTGGTGCTGTAGATTTCTCCGAGCGCATTTTGGTTTTCGAGTAGGGTGGTCTCGAGGCCATTGATTTGGCGGTATCCGATGCCCCAGTCAAAATAGTCCATGATGCGGCTCTTGCCCAACGCTTTGATGGGCGTGCCTTTCCATTTTGGAAAATGTGCCAAACCAAATTCTGCATAAAAACCGAGTTTGGCTTCTGGAGTAATAGTGAAATCACCTCGATCGACTTGATTGACAAAGAGGTCTCCGCGCAGCGATTGGTTTACAAAAGAATAAGTTGGCCCCAATGAAAATTGGTAGCCGTGGTTTCTGACCTGAAGGTAGTCATTGCCTTTTTTCTGCGACTTTTCAAAGCCACCCTGACCCCAAATCAGCGGCGTACAGAGTAAAAATAAGAGGGTGATTCTCATGTTTGGAAATTAAAGGTACTGCATTCGTTGAGGATCGCTTCCATGACTTCAGGGCTGTCCCAGTTGGTTTCGATGTCGGGGTGGGCCATGATTTGATCCATGATTTCGCGCTGTTTTTTACCTTGTTCGTAGGCCACTGAATAAGGAATGTTGCTAAACGTCACTTGGCTGTACAACGGCAACCATTTGTTCGGATACATTTTACTGAATTTACCTTCTATTTTTTTGCGCAACAAGAAAGACGGGTCGGCAACGAGGTCGCGCATTTCAATGTAGTTGTCTAAGGAAAGATCTTGAAGGGCATCGCCGTTGGGTTTGCGCAGCGGGCTGTATTCGGCCCAAATAGCATCCCAATCGTGGTTGTGCTTGAGCATGAGTTCATTGAGTACGCGGCAATCTTCAAAACCAGCGTTCATGCCTTGGCCATAAAATGGAACAGTTGCGTGTGCGGCGTCGCCCATGAGGCCCACTTTACCTGCTGCCCAAGGGTAGCAACGCATGATGGCGAGGTTAGACAGTGGGTGGTCTTCCCATTTGTCGGCGATGTCGGGCATGAGGTCGTGAAAGTCTGGGAAGATCGTGCGAAAGAAGCGGTCGACGTCGGCCTTGGTATTGAGTTTGTCAAAAGCAAATTCGTGGTCTTCATGCGGCATGAAAAGCGTCAGGGTAAACGAACCATCTTCGTTGGCCAAGGCAATCATCATGAAGCGGCCGCGCGGCCAAATGTGTAGAGCGTTTTTGTCCATCGCATAGCTGCCGTCGGGTAGGGCAGGTAAGAGGATTTCGCGGTAGCCGTCGGCAATATAATTTTGGCTATACTGAAAACGGTTGAGTTTCTGCATGGAGTTATAGCGCACGGCACTAAAAGCACCGTCTGCAGCGAAAATCACATCGGCTTTGGCTTCGAAGGATTCTCCAGTTTGTATGTTGCGCAAGTAGGCGATAGCGTTTTGTAAATCGACTCTAAGGCATTCTGTTTGGTAATGAATGGTGGCATTGCCGTGTGTTTCGGCGATATCCATCATGGTGGCGTTGACCTTCCCGCGCGAAACCGAGTAAATTGCTTGGCCATCTTCACCGTATTGTTGATACGTGAGTTTGCCACTGAGGTCGTGCATCATGCGGCCGTACATCGGAATGGCAATTTTGCGGATTTCGTCGCCAACACCTACGGCATCGAGGGCTGTCCAGCCTCTAACGGAAAGCGCTAAATTAATGGATTTTCCAGCACTGATTTCGGCTTTTCGGATATCGGAACGGCGTTCGTAGATGGTGACGTTATATCCTGCTTTGGATAAATAAACGGCCCACAGCGAACCTACTAAACCTGCGCCAATGATAATGGCTTCTCGTTTTTGTGTCATATTATATTGCTCTTTAATCCTTAGATGCTTTCATAACAAAGGTAAGCACTAAGGGTTTTCGAAAAACGTCTAGAGTTCCTTTTTTAAAAACTGAATATTTCGTTGAAGTCCACTGAATTTGGTCCTTTTAAGCGCACTTTTGCCAAAAAGCATCCGAAAACTTTCTTCGGAAAGCGCCTCCCACTCTTTGCTAGACAGGTTGAGAAATTCCGGATGGGGTTCAAACGCAGCCTCTTGCTGAACTTTAGAAAAACGGTTCCACGGACAAACGTCTTGGCAGATATCGCAACCAAAAGCCCAGTTTTCCATCTTGCCTTTGAATTCACTAGGTAAATCGGCATCTTTCAATTCGATGGTGAGGTAAGAAATGCATTTAGACGCATCGATGAGGTAGGGCGTGGCGAGTGCATCGGTAGGGCAGGCGTCTGTGCAGCGCGTGCAAGTACCGCAATAATCTTTGATCGGGCCGTCTGGGCTGATTTCTAAATCGACAAAAAGTTCTGCAATAAAGAAAAAGCTGCCATTTTTAGGATGGATGAGGTTGGTGTTTTTACCCATCCAGCCCAAGCCGGCTTTCTTTGCCCAAACTTTGTCCATGACGGGTGCTGAATCTACAAATGCTCTTCCTTGGATGTCGCCAATTTGCGCGCGTAGTACAGCCAGTAATTCTTTGAGTTTGTCTTTGATGACGTAATGGTAATCTTGACCATAAGCATATTTGGCTATCTGAGGCGCATCGGTGTCTTGCTGGGTTTGTTCTGGGTAGTAGTTGAGCAAGAGGGAGATGATGGTTTTGGTGCCGGGCTCGAGCAAGCGCGGGTCTAGGCGCTTGTCAAAATGATTGGCCATGTAAGCCATTTTGCCGTGGTAATTTTGCTTCAGCCAGTGCTCGAGCCGCGGTGCTTCTTCTTCGAGAAAGCCCGCAGTTGAAAAGCCGACATGGAAAAAACCAAGTGCGTTGGCGGTTTGGGTGATCAGTGTTTTGTACTGGTCGTGTTTCATGTCAGAACAAGCCGCCTTGTGCCCAACCGAGGTCTCTGCCGAGGTGTTTGTAGCTTTTTTCAGTGGCTTTGCGCCCACGCGGCGTCCGCATGAGGAAGCCCTCTTGGATCAAAAACGGCTCATAGACTTCTTCTAGGGTGCCGGCGTTTTCACCGATAGCGGTGGCAATGGTGCTGAGCCCGACGGGGCCGCCGTTGAATTTATCGATGAGTACTTTGAGGATGCGCAAGTCCATGTCGTCTAGGCCATTGGAGTCTACGTTGAGTGCTTTGAGTGCAATTTCGGTGATGTCGTCGTCTATGCGACCCGACCCTTTGATTTGTGCAAAATCGCGCACGCGTCTGAGCAGCGCATTGGCAATACGCGGTGTTCCGCGGCTGCGGCTGGCAATTTTATAAGCGGCGCTTTCTTCGATGCCAATATGCAATAAAGAAGCAGAGCGCTCTACAATGGCAGTAAGTGTTTTGGAATCGTAGTATTCTAGGCGCGCATTGATGCCAAAACGGGCGCGCAGCGGAGAAGTAAGCAAGCCCGAGCGGGTGGTGGCGCCAATGAGCGTAAACGGATTGAGGTTGATTTGGATACTGCGCGCATTGGCCCCGGAATCGAGCATGATGTCGATGACGTAGTCTTCCATGGCGGAGTATAAATATTCTTCAATGACGGGGCTGAGGCGGTGGATTTCGTCGATAAACAAAACATCACCTTCGCCGAGGTTGGTGAGCAGCCCCGCGAGATCGCCGGCTTTGTCTAGAACTGGGCCCGATGTGACTTTGAATCCGACACCGAGTTCGTTGGCAATGATATTGGCAAGGGTTGTTTTGCCCAAGCCCGGAGGGCCGTGCAGCAAAACGTGGTCGAGCGGCTCTTTGCGGAACTGAGCGGCGCGCACAAAGACTTCTAGATTCTCTACCACAGCAGGCTGACCTGCAAAATCTTGTAAAGATTTCGGGCGCAAGACCTTATCAAGTTCTTGTTCGTTTGGGCCAGTTGTTTCTTCTCGGTAGTCGAATGAATCCTCCATGTCTTACAAAAATAACAATTTGTAGGTGTGGCTTAGCGCCAAGTAGCAAGTAATTGCCCGAGGTCGGTAAATTCGAAATCAGCTACCGCCAAGCGCGGGTTGATAAAATGTGTTTTTTCGGGAATACAACAGACTTTCATTTTGGCAGCGAGGCCAGCGAGCACCCCATTAAATGAATCTTCAATGACCAAACATCTTTGCGTTTGAACCTTTAATTCGTCGGCAACTTTGATGTAAACCCCAGGGTGTGGTTTACCGTAGGGCTCAAATTCGGCAGAATAAGCGAAATCAAAATAAGACCGAATGCCTAAGCAATCTAAAACGGTATCGATCAACTTTTGAGCGGAGGACGTTGCGAGGCCAATTTTTTTATCTTGGGCCTTTAAGAAATCGAGGATGTCCAAAACACCAAGCAAGGGCTGTGGGTTTTGCTCAATGAGGGAGATGAGTTTGCTAATGATTTGATTTTCGACGTCTTGCAGGTCTTGCAGCCCCCAATTTTCATGAACGTTCCAAAAAGCGATGACTTCATCTATGCGCAGGCCAACGGTTTTCTGAAAATCTTGGTGCGTGAGCGTAGAGCCGTATTGTCCAAAGACAAATTCCATGGCAATTTTCCAGAGGGGCTCTGAATCGATTAGAACGCCATCCATATCAAAAATGACCGCGTCAAAATCGGCAAGGTGTGGTTGTGGTTTATGGCTGCTCATGATAGAAGCGGATGGTTTCAATTTTGCGCTCGCTCATTTTTTCGACGATCAGGCGGTAGTTTCCGAATTGGACTTCATCGCCTTCTGCAGGGAGTCTTTCTAACTGACTTAAGATGAGCCCTGCTAAGGTGTCGTAAGATTCAGATTCGCGCAAGTGAAAACCGTATTGTTCATTGAGGTAATCGATGTCGATGCGCGCAGAAAACAGGAATTCAGTTGGAGATAGTTGTTGTTCGGTAAGGGCTTCTTTATCGTGCTCGTCTTGGATTTCACCAAAAATTTCTTCGATCACGTCTTCTAAAGTGATGATGCCTGCCGTGCCGCCGTATTCATCGGTCACTACCGCAAAGTTGCCTACCTGATTGGTGAATTTTTCAAGGAGTTCTTTGCCGCTCATGACCGTTGGCACAAAGGAGATGGGCTTTAAAATTTGCTTGATAGATGCGGGTTTTTTGAAAAGATCAAAGGAATGGATGTAGCCGATGATGTTGTCGATGTCGTCGCGGTAAATGATGAGCTTAGACAAGCCTTTTGAAGTCATGAGCGACTTGGCTTCTTCGATGGGGTCTTGGATGTCTACCGCAATGATTTCAGGCCTTGGGATCATGCAATCTCGGGCTTTTACTTTTGAAAAGTCCAGTGCGTTGCGCAGTAGCAGCATGTCGTTGCCGAGTTCTTCTTCGTCTGTCAGTTGTGCACTGAGTTCGTCTACGTAATTTTCGAGGTCTACCTTGGAGAACACGCGCTGCTCTTCTTTTTCTACACCCATGAGCTTCAAAAACCCAGTGCTGATCAGTACAATCATTTGGGTGGGCACGTACAGTAAAATGTACATGGCCAGCAGCGCAAAAAGCCCAAGGTCAAGTGCTTTGTTGGGATTGAGTTGCACGACAGCTTTGGGCAAAAATTCGGCGGTAATCAGGACAAGCAGGGTGGACAGGATGGTTTGTAAAATCAGTAAAACACCTTGGTCTTCAAAGCCAAACTTTTCTAGTAGCGGGCTGAGCTCTGCACCAGCGGCAATTCCGTACACAACCAATGCAACGTTATTGCCCAGGAGCAAAAGCGCAATCATGTTGCTCTCTTTGCGATAGAACAGCGCTAAGATTTTACCTTGTAAGGTGTTGTTTTTCTTGAGTACTTCTATGCGCAGGCGATTGGCAGAAATAAAAGCCAATTCCATTGCAGAAAAGAATGCTGAACAAATCAGGGAGCAAATGATCAGCACAAAGTTGAGGTCCATGGGGTTTATTTTTCGAGGACATCTTTACCGATGTCTTTTCGGTAATAGGCGTCTTCAAAGGAAATTTTCGAAATGGATTCGTAGCTGCGCTCTAGTGCTGCTGCGATATTTTTGCCGTAAGAAGTTACTGCCAATACACGTCCACCATTGGAAACAACTGAAGGCCCGTCTGGAAGTGTGCCCGCATGGAAAACCAAGCTATCGGTGATGCTATTGAGTCCGTAGATTGTTTTGCCTTTTTGGTAGTCCCCTGGGTAACCGCCAGCAACCATCATGACGGTCGCAGCGCTTTTGTCGTGGAACTGGATGTCTCGTTCAGATAAAGTATGCGTGGCAACACCTTCGAATAAATCGAGGATGTCACTTTTGATTCTGGGCATGACAACTTCTGTTTCTGGATCGCCCATACGGCAGTTGTATTCAATGACATACGGATCGCCTTTGACGCTGATCAGGCCAAAAAATACGAACCCATTGTAGGTGATATTTTCTGCTTTGAGGCCTTTGATGGTTGGAATAACTACCCGGTTGAGTACTTTATCCATGAAGGCGGCGTCTGCAAACGGAACTGGTGAGATGGCGCCCATTCCGCCGGTATTGAGACCGGTATCGCCTTCTCCAATTCTTTTGTAGTCTTTGGCTTCGGGTAGCAGTTTAAAGGATTCGCCATCGGTAATGGCAAAAACAGAGAGCTCGATGCCCGATAAGAATTGTTCGATCACAACTTTTGCACTGGCCTCGCCAAACTTGGCGCCGACAAGCATTTCTTCGAGTTCGCGCTTAGCTTCGTCGAGGTCTTCGATGATCAAAACGCCTTTTCCTGCTGCCAAGCCATCAGCTTTCAGTACATAAGGGCCTTTCATGGCATCAAGAAAACGCAAGCCTTCTGTGAGTGTTTGGGCATCAAAAGTGCCGTATTTTGCGGTTGGAATGCGGTGGCGAGACATGAATGCTTTAGCGAAGTCTTTGCTGCCTTCTAGTTGTGCGCCTTCTTTGCTTGGGCCAATGAGGCCTACATTTTTAAGTTCGGGGTCTTGTTTGAAAAAATCGTAGATGCCCAAAACAAGTGGTTCTTCTGGCCCCACCACCACCATGTCGATGGCGTGCTGTAGCACTGCTTGTTTGATGGCTTCAAAATCGTTGAGTTTGAGGTCTAGGTTTTTGCCGTGTTTTTTGGTGCCGGCATTGCCTGGCGCAATAAAGAGTTCGTCGAGGATAGAACTTTGGGAGATTTTCCAGGCGATGGCGTGTTCGCGTCCGCCGGATCCGAGCAAGAGTACTCTCATGAACAATGCGCTAAAATAGATTCAAAAATATGGAGACCGTCAGTGTTGTTGAGGTGTTTGTCGGCAGCGCGCTCAGGGTGAGGCATCATGCCGAATACGTTTTTGCCGCGGTTGGTAATACCAGCGATGCACTGCAGTGACCCGTTCGGATTGCTGCTCGCATCTTGGCTGCCGTCTGCTGCGCAATACGTAAATAAGATTTGGTCATTGGCATGTAAAGAGGCCATAGTAGCTTCGTCTGCATAGAAACGACCTTCTCCGTGTGCGATTGGAATTTGGTAGGCCTTATTGTGGTCGAGGTCTTTGGTTGGTGCCGCAGACTGACTTACCGGCTTGAGGTAAACGTTTTTGCAAATGAATTTTTGGGTGTCGTTGTGCAACAGCGCGCCTTCTAGTAGTCCAGCTTCTGTTAAGATCTGAAAGCCATTGCAGATACCCATCACGTAACCGCCGTTGTTGGCATGTGCAATTACAGACTCCATAATAGGTGAAAACTTAGCGATCGCACCTGAGCGCAGGTAGTCTCCGTAAGAGAATCCGCCGGGAATGACAATGAAATCTGCTCCTTGGAGGTCGGTGTCTTTGTGCCAGAGCTCGACGACTTCTTGCCCCATTAAATCTTTGAGTACGTAGACCATGTCTTGGTCACAATTGGATCCTGGAAAGGTAACAACACCAAATTTCATTTTCAATTTTTAAGTTGGTTCAAAGTTAGTAAAAGTCTAGGCTCAAATTGTAAAAAGCAGAAATTTTAGCAAGGAGAAGCCAAATAGAATATAGAAAAATAAATGGGAGCTGATGCCGAGACTTCTGCTCAAAAGGGCATATGAAAAATAAAAGGAAAAAGGCAATACAACCAAACTCAACAAACCAATGTGTGCGGTTAGCAAAAAGGCAGCTGTACCGAGCAAGAGTACGAAAAAAGTAAAGAGTGTCAGAATTTGCGTTTGTTTCTTAAGCTTCAAGGAGGCTTTGAGCAATCTGGCGCGGAGTCCGAACAGGCTGAAGAAAAGAATAAGCCCCAAAACACTTAGGATGGTGTAGTCTTGCCAGTTAGGGCTGTAAAATTGTACTATGGGCAGTAAGTGGATGTCGTTTATTTGAGACGTGAGGTAGTAAAAGCTCAGTAAGCCACTCAAGGGCAGCAAAAAACCAATTGCGATGAGCAGAAGTTCTCGCCAGTAAAAACCTCTTAGTACGATAAACATGAGCAGCAATAAGGGGAGGATAAACAAGAAGCTCGGCTCAAAAAATACGCTGAGCCCAAAAGCAAAGCTGGCATTGAACGCTGCTTTTTTAGAGTTTTGTTGGGGCTTGACACCAAAAAAGAGTCCTAAACCGGCGATGCAACAGAATTGTGCCACAAAAAGCCAACTCGGTTCTCCCCAAACATGAAAAAAACTGGCAAAAATCAGGTAGTTTAAACTGACAATAAAGGTGTTTTTTTCGAGAAATTCTCGGCTATTGAATACCCAGTTGAGTGCAACGGCGTTCACCAGCAGCATTGAAAAATGAGCCAATAAATGTGCGGTGGGTACTTTGGCGAGGTAAGGAATGAGTTGTTGGACTTGAGTGGCATCGCCAAAAGGCGCTGAGTAACCTAAAAAATAACCAATAGGATATAGGGCCAATAAGACGGGCAACAAAAGTAACACCCCAACACGGTTGTCTAAAAACAATCTGAGCACCATCAAAATTAGCACTAAACCACAAGGATAGCCTCTAGTTGTGAATAAGTCACCTCGATTGTTTAAAAAGAAGATAAGTTCTTGTTAAATCACTGCGCATTAGCTTGCGTAAAACCTAAAAAACAATATATTTGCTCTCCTAATTTTTGAAAACCGAACACCATGGAAAAGCCTAAAAACCGTTACTCAGATACAGATTTAGAAGAGTTCAAAACACTCATCCAAAATAAACTCAAAGAAGCGCACGTGGATTTCGATTTGTTGAAAGGATCACTCTCCCACACAGATGACCACGGCACCGACGACACCGGTCGCACTTTCAACATGATGGAAGACGGTTCAGAAACACTCTCAAGAGAAGAAGTGGCACAACTTGCTGCACGTCAAGAGAAATTTATTCAGAGTTTAAACGCTGCACTCATGCGCATCGAGAACAAAACATACGGTGTGTGTCGTGTAACTGGTCTACTGATTCCTAAAGAGCGCCTGCGTTTGGTGCCCCACGCCACCATGAGTATCGATGCCAAAAACGCCCAAAAATAACGCGTGAAAAAACCATTGCTTTTCAGCGCCATTTTGGTGGCCGTTTTATTACTGCTCGACCAATGGATCAAATTGACCATCAAAACCCAATTTTCTCCGGGAGAATTCAAACCGCTCCTCGGCAATTGGTTGGCACTACATTATACTGAAAATCCCGGAATGGCTTTTGGTCAAACCTTTGGTGCCAGTATATGGGCTAAACTCTCGCTCAGTTTATTTAGAATTGTTGCGATTGGCCTGATCATCCGTTACCTTTTCAAACAAATCAAATTAGGCACTTCCCGCGAGTTTCTAATTGTGGTGTCGTTGGTCTTGGCTGGTGCTACCGGCAATTTACTCGACTCCATGTTTTACGATCTCTTTTTCAGTATCGACCCCTGTATTCCGTTCAATCAGTTAGCAGGTAGCGGTCACAAAGCCATTTGTCATGCAGGTCATTTCAATTATGCCGTCGAACTCCGTCACCAAGGTTTCTTGTTTGGCAATGTAGTCGATATGTTTCAGTTCAATGTGCGCTGGCCAGCTGGAATGCCGCTTGTAGGAGGTTCAGATGTGTTTCCAGCCATTTGGAATTTAGCGGACTTCTGTATTTCTGTAGGTTTATTTTGGGCTATTATTCGCCAAAAGAAGTTCTTTCCGAAAGAAGAAGTAGCTGCCTCGGAAGAATAAATAATTAGAAATTCCACTTCATGCTGCGGTCGTCTAGCATCGCAAACGAAACTTTCCAAGCGGTTGTGGGGGCAATCTGATTTCCGTCTGAAATGACACCGTAAATACCCACTCTTAGGCGGCGTCTGCTCAATTTGAAGTTGCGCTCCAAGCCCGCCATTACTTCGTAGTGTTGCCAATTGTATTCTTTGATGTACATGGCGCCCGCACCAACCACTAAGCCCACGCGCGTTTTCTTGAAGTAAGGAATTTTGTTGAGAATAGCACCGTTGTCATGGTGCACATAATGCGCTTGCATCACGTAATCTATGGTGCGCAGGGTGGTGTCAAAACCTTGGAAAGAGTACAGCGGATTAGAAAACCAAATCGGGTCGCTGCGGCGCTGAAATTTGTAGTCGGGCTCATACACCGCGCGCGCACTCAAGAATTTCCCGACCGATGCGCGATAAGACGAAGTACCCAAGGTGCCAATTTTGAAATTTTGCATGATTTCAACTTGCAAATAAGCGTGGTCTACAGCGCTATTGAAAATTTTTGGTAAGCCGCGCTCGTAATTCACTGAAAAAGTAGGGTAGGCAGAGCCCAACACCACTTTTCGATATGGCTCGCGCATGTAGCGCTGTTTGGGCGTATACGAAGCGCCAAAATTGATGATGTAGGCGTTGTAGGGGTCAAAAGCAAGCGGGTCGTTATTGGGTAGTGCTTGGTCAATGCCATCTAAAAAATCATAACCTTCCAAGCTCCTTCTTTTGGTAAATTGAGAGTTGGCGTAGGCATAAAAACCGTTGAAAAGTTCGTATTCAACATTGATGTTGAGTTTGGTGGATTCAAAGAAGTTGTCGCGTTTGTAAATCTGGGTAATGGCATCAAAACCCCGAATGACATCGAAGTCGTGGGTCAGGGCAACCCGCAGAAAACCAAAATGAAAGGGGTCAAAGCGGTATTTCCACCAGCTGTCGCCTTTCCAGTCGCCATTTAAAAAGCCGTAGGTGATGCGGGTATAAGAATCGAGGGTGCGCTCGTCTTTCCATTTTTTGAAATAGTCAAAGCTGGGCGCAACGCGAGGCCCTCCAATACCGATCGGCTGAACGGTTGAGGCCACAGAACCGATGGTCCATTGTTGCTTGAGCTCGCGGTTGCGGTGGTCTACGCCAAACCAAAGTACTTTGAGTGCAGTGACTTTATTGAAAACAGCATCTATGCTGTCGAGGTATTCTTTGCGGTTGAGGTAGTCTGTGATGGAGTCTTTGGCGCGTATAAACTTGACTTCTTCGTCGGTGAGGGCAATAGCGCGCTTTTGGACCCAGTAGGCGCTGTCGCGCTCGTAGGCTTCCTGGCTCGTGACAGCAACTTCTGAATTGAAGTATCTTTTGGCAAATGCGGGCTCAAAGTTGTAGTTGCTATAGAGTGCTTCTGTTTTGCACTGACTCACCTCGTTTTTGTATTTTACACCATAAGTGAGTAGCTGTTTTTGCAGCACACACAAGCTGTCTCCTTGTATTTGGTAATCTTGCTGGATGCGGAAATAATCGTAGATCAATAAATTCCCTTTGTTCATGGTGAGGTCCAACTTCTGGACAAGCCAAAGCGAATCTATGACCCAAATATAGCCCTCGAGCGTAGAGGTGGCGGTATTGCGCGGACTAATCTTGATCTTAGAGATCATGTATCCGTTTTCTTCGTATTTCTCCTCGAGTTTATATTTGTAGGCTACAATACCAGGTGCGGAAATAGGGGAGGAGACAGGCGTCTGATGGAGGTCGTCTAGGTGCAGTAGGTTTTCAAAAAAATTGAAGTTTGACTTGACGGTAGTGGTGTAATAAAGTTGGGAAACATCGCCAAAAGCTTTGTAGGCATTGCGAATTTCCTTGACTTGATTGGGTGGTGCGTAAGAGCGGTGAAGCTCCACTTCTACCAACTGCAATTTATTGAGCCATTCCGGAACTTTCGTTTGGTTCTCGGTAGGGTCTTGATCGGTTGTTTCTTTTTCTTTTTTTGGCTTGGCGGTATTTTCTCTTTGCTCGGTGGCTTTGATATATACATCGACCTCGTGCGGATAAGACCACTGATTGAGCTGCTCTCTGTGCTCCACCACCTTCATGATTTTATCGCGACCTACGTTGGATTTCTTTGCCGTCACCCTCACTTCTTGTACTTCAGAGAGTTTCATCGGGAACAATTGGATATCGCGTTTGGTGTCGGCGTCGCGCATGCCTAAAAAAGCTTCTCGGTCTTGGTAGCCATCGGCAGTGAATACGAGGTAATACTCGCCTACATTGAGGTACATCTCGTAATAGCCGTTGGCATCTGCAACCGTGCGCATATCGGTAGCACTCTTGACAAATATTTCAGCTCCGGCCAATGGCAAGTTGCTTTCATTGGTCACAAAACCACTGAGCAAGCGCTGGCCAAAGGTATTGCCAACAAACAGTATAAAAGTAAAGAGAGCGAGTGCTTTCATGATTCTAAGACCTGCAAATACCTAAAAGGTTACTTATTTTCAGCTTCTTTTTGCTGGGCCATCTCGTTTAAATGGCGATACATGCGCTTCATCATCCATCTTTTGGTGAAGTACATCAGCAGGGCCATCACGGGAACAACATAATAAGCCACCCAAGTTTGTGCACCTTCAGTAATGATTTTGAAGGTAATCACTAGAAAGCTGAGGCCGGTAATCAGGAGCCAAAAATATCCTGAGAATTGATTGTAACGACTGATGAAATCTTTTTGTGCCATTTATTGAATTGTTTGGTTTTTTTCTATTTGCCAGGAGCCAACAGGCTGAAGCAATACATAATTACTGAAATCTTGCTTGGTCCGGATGCCTTTTCCAAAAAGTTTCCCTTTTGGAGAACGCACAATAACGGCAGATTCTGTAAAAATACTACTGTCTTTCTGGTTCCAAAATAAGGCTTCGGTTTCAAGGGTTTGCTTCTTTTTAGGGTTGTACAAACGCACGGAATCCTTGACCATGAGTTCGCCCGTATTGTAATTGATTTCCCCGTATAAGGCACTCAATGTAGAAACGATCTCACCTATTTCGTTGAAGAAATACACCTTCAGGCTGTCTTTGATCTTGGTGATTTGTGCTTGTCCGCGGTAGGTCTCGGCGAGTGCAGCATGGATTTCGACCTTTGCGTAGCCATCTGTTGCATAGGTGAGCACGAGGTTTTTGGTGCTTTCGGTGGGGGCGTCTGCTTGGTAGCTGATGCGCTGCACCATTGCGACGTCGTTTTCGCAACTGCTCAGCAGAATTAACAGGCTTGTGGTAAAAATAAAAAGCGAACGCATTTGCATTAATCGAGCTGACGCTTGCGGAACCATTTTTCAAAATTAGAAGGCGCCATGATCAAGCTCACGCGTGCACCAATAAATTGTTCCTTCCAAATGCCGCTTGCAATTGTGCGCTGCCCAAATGTGAGCCCCACGTTGAGCGAAGACAAAGATACTTGAGCGAGTAAAGGCAAGCCAAAACCAACTGTGAGGCCTTGCTCTTGGTAGGCCAAGCCGCCGTTGGTATAGGGTAATGTTTGTTGGTAGTAGCCTAGGCGGTAGCTGAGTTTTTCAAAACCTTTAAGCGTGGCGATATTTTCAAGCACTTCGTATTCTGGTTGAAACTGCAGGCCAAAGCTCATGCGGTTGTAATTGTTTTGATCGAAGCCCGTGAGTAAATTTTGGTTTTGGTTCAAGGAGCCAAAAAGGCTGTAGCTTGCAAAAAGTTGCAGTTGCGGATGGAGTTCGCGTGTTTGGCGTTTGTATTTAGGTAGTTTCCAAGCGTAGCTCATCCCAAATTGGGTGCTTTGTGCCAGCTTTGCCGAAAAAGATTGGCTGCTATTGAGGATGGTGTCGTAGCTACCCGGGGTGCCGAGGGTGGCAGTGCTGTAGAGTTCGCGTTGATACGTGCCGCCAAGAGTAAGCTGGGGTTGGTAAACTGCGCTCAGGCTAAAGGCGTGGTTTTTGCCGATTTCCTGCATGAAGTAAGTGCCAATTTCGGTATAAAAAGACCTCATGACCAATGAGTTGCGTTCGATTCCGCCCGCTGCACTAGCCCCAGTCAGTAATTCAGAACTGCGTTCATTGACGAGTGTTCCAAATAAGTAAGAAGCGTTGGCGCCGATTGCAAGTTTGGTATTTGGTTTTTCAATTAGCCCAGCAGAATAACCTAAATAAAGGTCTTGGATTGCGCCCTTACCTGTGTAGTTATAGCGAATGGAGTCTAGGCCCGTAAATTGCGTTTGGCTGATTTGATAGCCGCGCGCACTAAACGGACGCAGCCCAAAAGAAAGCCCCATTTGCTTGCGGATCTTGAAACCCAGTGTAAATTGTTCGACCATTGGCGTGGCTGCAAATTGCTGAGTTGTTGCATTGCTGTACCAAGATTGGCGCGAATTGATGCTCACGGTGTAGAGGGTAGCCCCTTTGCTGAGTCGGTTATAGGTAGCCGGATTGTAATGATTGACCATTGTGGAGTCAAATACATTGATGGCGTTTTTGCCGAGTGCATCAAAAATTCCGTGGCCTTTTGAACTCATTTCGCCAAGCCCGTAAAAGCTTGCAGGCTCAGCTGTAATAGACTGTGCCATAAAGAAATTGCAAAAAGATGCTGTAAAGAGGAGAGCGAATAGTTTATTCATTGGCGTGGTAAAGGGCAAGGATGCCTTCTAAAGTTAAATTTTCGTGTACAAAGATGCCACTTTTTTGGCCCAAATCAAAATGTGGGACGTCTCCGCCGGTGAGCAGCACAACAAGGTCGGGATACGTTTGGCGATAAGCGCTCAGAAGGCCTTCAATCTCCTTTTGCCAACCCAAATAAGTGCCAATTTCAAGGCATTCTTGGCTGGTTGTACCGATGAGCTGCTGGGTGCTTTTCCCGACCACTTCTGGCAATTTGGCCGTAAAATGAGCCATTGCTTTGGCGCGCATTTGTAATCCAGGGCTGATAGAGCCACCGAGGTAGTTGTTTTGCGCATCTAGAAAGTCGAATTTGATGCACGTGCCGAGGTCAATGGCCAAACGGTCTTGGCCGCGGTGCATGGAGCTGAGTGCCGCCGCATTGCACAACCGATCCATCCCAAGTGTTTGGGGGCTCTGGTAAGCCATCTGAAACGGTAGTGAAATCAAGGATGAAATTTCAAAAGTTTGGTCAAAAAAGGTGCAGAGTGTGTTTCTCAGTGCCACATCAATGACTGACGAAAAGGCGACGGGGATGTTACGGTCTAGTCTTGAAATTTGAAAATCAGTGTAGAAATAACGCTCAATTTGCTGAATAACACCTTCTTGCACAAGTGCTAATTTGATTTGGGTATTGCCGGCGTCCAGTAAATAGACTTCTTTTTGAGCACTCATATCCAAAATTAAGGAGCTTTTTTGAACTTTTTTGGTTTTTATCTTGTGTAAAACAGTAAAAATGTGTTAAATTTGCATCCACCAACGGCTGGTACCTTAGCTCAGTTGGTAGAGCAAAGGACTGAAAATCCTTGTGTCCCTGGTTCGATTCCTGGAGGTACCACTCAAAAAACCCCGAAGTTCTCTTCGGGGTTTTTTTGTTTAATTGCCATCCACCAAATGGATAAATCCGTGCTTGTCTATGAGTGTGCCACCGAGCATTTCGCCCCGCAGGCGATAAAAGAACACGCCGTCGGTGTGGAGTTCTCCGTTGAAGTCATAGCCGTCCCATACTGCAATGCCAGTTTGATCCTTGAGTTCAAAAACAAGATTGCCCCAGCGGTTGAGGATTTGAATATCGTAGCTTTTGAAAGACGGATAGGGAAGCGTTACGATGTCATTGACGCCATCGCCGTTGGGTGTAAATACATTGGGTACCCAAATATCGGGGTCAGAAACAAAAATGGTAAGGAGTGCGCTATCGATGCAACCCAAGTTGTCCGTGATCACGAGTCCGATCTGTTGAGGCCCACCTTGCGAGAAAGCGATACTTTGCGGTGTGTTCTGAAAAAACAAGTTGCTGCTGTCTGGGAACATCCAAGTCCAGGTGCTGATCGGATTGAGGCTGGTACTGACGTCACTTAAGTTGACGACCTGATTGATGTTCGCGTACACAGGTGTGGCCGCTATTTGGGCATTCATGCCACTCACACTCGCCGTGAGTGGATCGAGTAAAAATAAGATTTGGCAGCCTGCGGTATCGTAGATAGTGACGCTCGGGCTGTAGGTGCCTGTGTTGGGGTAAAAATAAGGGAAAGACAAGCTGTCTGCCACCCAAATGCCATTGCCTAAGTTCCAACTTACGGAGTCGATGTTTGCTGCATTCAGGATGGTGAAGAGCGCACCTTGCGCACAAATGGTGTTGTCTTGGATCCAGGTTGGCGTGCCGAGTGGCCCACCGATGGTCACGTAGTTATTGATGGTGGTGTCGTCGGTACAACCGTATTGGTCTGTAACGGTCAAAAGCAAGTTGAAAGATCCGCTGGTCACAAGCGTGTTGTCGGGGTTTTGCAAAATGGATGCATTGCCGTTTCCGAAAGTCCAGTTCCAGTTGGTGATGCTACCAAGGCTGGTAGATTGATCACTGAAGTCACAGAAAAGTGGCGGGCAACTGTATTGCCCATTTGCATCGATTGCCGCTCCAGAAAAAGTGAAGCTAGGCGCTGCGTTAGGACTTGAAATATAGATCGTTTGCTGAATGGTATCTTTGCAACCATTGACATCTGTGGCCACGAGCGAAAGTGGAAAAGTCGAAAACAGACCATTGCCTACAGCAGCTTGATTCAAGATACAGCTACTATCCGAACCCGATAAATTGTTACCAATGAACCACTGATAGGAGAGCGGACCTTCTCCGGTGCTCAAACTCGCAATGGTGCTGCTATCTAGCGCGCAAATGATGGTATCTGCCGTTAAGAGCGCAGTTGGTTTGGTGAGCGTAATTTGCACATTTACAGGGTTCGAGACACAACCATTGATATCCGTGGCGGTGATGCTTGCGGTATACACGCCATTGCCCGTAAAAGTATGATTAATGAGCTGGTTCACGTTTGTTGTGGTGACGCTCGCGTTGTTGTCCGAAAAAGTGGTGTTGAATGTCGCCAGCGGCAAACCGTTGGCAATACTGTAGCTCGTGTTGCTGAAACTCACGGGCAGCGGAGAGCATCCGGCGTAAGTTGGCGCCAATAGCCCCGCTACAGGTTTGTTGGCCACAAATATGGTTTGGGTAGCGGTGGAGCTACAGCCTGCCGAATTGAAAACCAACAGATTGATGTTGTAGGTGCCGCTGGCAGGATAAACATAATTGACGTTTGCCCCATTGTTGATTTGCTGCCCATTGCCAAAAGTGTAAACCCAACCATTGACCGGATGCGCAGACCATGTAGTGCTTTGATTGAATAAACTAATGGCGTCTCCTTTACAAATGGTGTCGTCTGGCAAGAGAAAAGCTGCTTGCAATTGAGAAATCGTGACCGCCAGTGAAATGCTGTCTGAGCAACCCGTGGTGTAGTTATGGACGACTTGTTCGATTTGATACGTGCCATAATTGGCAAAAGCATGACTGGCGTTGCCGCCGTTGGGGAGGTCGAGCTGTGCGTTGTTGAAATTGGTATTGGGCGAGTTGTCGTTCCATTCGTAGTGTAGGGCCACGCTGTCTTCGAGTTCGCCTTCGATGGCTGTATTTTGAAATTGAAAAGTAACCGGCAAACTCGTCGGATTGCAAACTAAATAGGCATCGGGGTTGAATTGCGCAATGGGCGCCAAAACATACAGAACGGAATCTTTTTCGAGGGTGTCTATGCAGCCGCGGAAATTAACGTATAGCGTCACGTCTACCCAGCCCGTGTCTTGCGAAAACTGAAACGTGGGGTCGTCTTGGGTGCTGATGCCTTGCGAAAAATCCCAGAGATAAGAGATTTCGGTGCTGTCATAAGGCACAGAAATATAAAATTCCGATTCGAATTCGACGTCGGTATTGGCGCAGGTGATGTTGGGGTCCCAGGTGAAATCAATGGAATCAATTGCACCCACAGTTATGTATGACGGTTTGAGAAGTGTGTCCGAACAGCCCGATGCCGTGGTAATGATCAGCGAAATATCGTAAAGACCAACGCCGTAGGTTTGCGGCGGCGGTACCTGCCCATTGAAAGTTTGTCCGTTGCCGAAGTTCCATTGCCACGATACAATCGGATTGCTGGGCGTGTAAGAGGTGTCGATAAATTGCGCGGTCAAGGGCGCACATCCGCCTGTATCTAAAGCGTAAAATCCAGCCAGCACCGGCGTGATTTCGATGTAGTCTTGCAGTGTTTTGGTGCCCGAACAGCCTGCGCTCGAGGTAAAAGTAAGGCTGACGTCGTATAAACCGCTCAGTTGGTATAAATGTGCAGGTGGGTTGGTGCCTGTATACGTTTGTCCGTCGCCAAAATTCCAAACGTAAGTGCCGGTAAGGTTGGTGGTATTGAAAAACTGAATGCTCCCGGGTGCGCAATTGGCGGTGGGGTTTGCATAAAAGTTGGGAATGGTATTGGCTTGAATCACAATTTGTTGCGAGGTACTTGCCGAACAGCCTGAATTCGTGTTTTGCGAGGTTAAATTGACAGTATACGTACCGGGGGAGTTGTAGGTCACGTTGGGGTTTTCGGCGTTGCTTTGGCCCGCAGTTCCAAAATTCCAGCTCCAGGCGTTGGCACCCGCAGTGGAGTTGTCTTGAAATGAAATGGCTTGGCCCACACAACCTATTGTTGGGGCGGTGATGCCTGCCTGAAAATTCGAGACTACGATAGGTTGGGTCAGGGAGTTGACACAGCCGGTGTTGTTGTTGGTGACGGTCAAAACCACCTGAAACGTACCTTGGCTATTGTAAGTAATACTCGGCGGCGTATATTGGGTAGAGGTTTGGCTATTTCCGAAATTCCAGGCTTGCGCAAAGTTGACTCCTTGAGAAGAAGAATTGCTGAAGCTCAAGGTGAGCGGAACCGTACAGCCCAAGCCGTTGGCGCTAAAATTGACATTCGGCAGCGGATTGACGGTGATGTAGGCGGGCTTGATTTCTGCATCGGCGACGCCGTTTGCGTTGGTCGCTACAAGGGTAATGGTGAAGGTGCCGGCTGTGCTAAAAGCGTGGGTGGCGTTGGTGCTCAGGGCGGAGTTGCCGTCGCCGAAATCCCATTGGTAGGAACTCAGGGCAGGGCCGCCGTTGGCACTGGAAGTATTGGTGAAATTGACATTTTGACCTACGCACACCACAAGCGGAGTCGCCGTAAAATTGGCAACGGGGCTTTGGGCGTATAAAAAGGATGCCAGACAGCTTATGCTGACCAACAAGAGGCGTAGGTAGGTCATTACGGGTCTTTAACGTCTAAATAACGTTAAAAGTTGCTTTTAGGGGTTAACGCTGCGCAAATTTTCAGGAAACTTAGCTTCCATAGCTGGGAAGTATACGTGGCCTAAAATCAGCGGATTGAACACAAAATATTGGCAGCGCACCAACTCGCCATCGGGGAGCAGACACCAAAAGCTGTTCATGTCCATGTTGACCAATTGGCCAAACTCATTGCGCTGCTCCTCTTTGCTTTTGATGCGGAACATTTTCAAGGCAATTTTTTCGTGTTTGGTCTTCACCTCTAAGTAGCAAAATGCTGGGCTTCTTTTGACGCTATCCACTTGCTTGTCTGATAACGAGAAGTTCTTTTGTTCAAAGTGAATTTTCTGAAATCCTTGTAAATAGCGAAATACGTTGGTGGTGTCTAGGCTTGCGAGTGCTTTGCCATTTTGGGTCACACTGAAGCGCCGGCCTTTGTTAAGGAGCTCAAAATTTCGATACGCTTCGCCGCGGAACTTCGCTTTGACACTTAATATATCTTCCATCTGCAAGGCCATGATTTCGGTACAGGCCCACTGGCGCGGATCGGCAAAAAAGCGTGGATCGATGAGGCCGTTCATGCCAGAGATTTTCATCATGACTGGGCTGGCACTCTTGCCGTTTTCGGCGGTCTCGAGCAACATGATTTGGCCGTAGTGGTCGGGGGTAGCTGGGCCGAGGTACCACGTTTTGGTCCATTCGCCGTCCTGAAAAATCTCAACTTTGATATGCGACGTAGACATGAGCTCCGTAAAACGTTTTTCAGATTTTTGCGGAAGGTAGCCTTTGAATTCAATTTTATTGAGGGCTTCTAAAATGAGCGACACATTGGTTTTGGACACACAGCCGCCTTTGGCATCCGTCCAGGTGTTGTCGTTTTTGACCAACGTAAATTGCTGACCAAATGCATCGGTGATGACGAGCTTAGAAATGGTGGTGGTGTCTTCAATTTTGAAGTTGAATGCGCGTGCATCTGAGGCACTTTGACCGCCTTTTAAATCGAGCGCCCACCAAGTGAGCCCGCCCAAGAGCACAGCAAATAATACGAGTACGAGGCCTTTTTTCTTCATGGAAAGTTATTTTAACGAGTGTAGCGTCTTTGGCGGATCCAGTTCATGATGAAGGCGAGCGCCAAAATGAGTAGCAATGGCAGCATCATGTTCATGCTTTTGTAAAAAAGCGATGAGGACTTGATTTTCTCTTTGTCAATTTCTTTGATATCGATTTGGCGGCTTCTGATGTCCAGAACAGAGTTGTCGCCCATCATGTAATCGACCATGTTTTGGAAGAGCTCTTGGTTGCCAAAAATAATAGGGATGCGTCTTTGCGCCAATTCGGCATCTACCTTGAGTTCGTTGATCGCAATCGGACGATACAAGTAGCTGTTGATTTTTTGCGGATCGAGAATGGAGTCGTAGCTGTTGCGGATGAATGAGCCGTTGCCGACCACTAATATTTTGGTTTCTTTTTGACTCTCTTCGAGGTAGTTGGCGTCTTTGCTATTGGCGAATTCGGCAACGATGCGGTTTTTGAAGTGAGACTGATAAAAGCCTTCTGACAAGCCCGCCACGCAAAGTTTGTTGATTTCATCTTCGGGGTTGTCTACTAATTTTGGATTTTTGCCATAATTGAGTGGCAGGGCAAGGTTGACCAAAGGCTGAAGCCCGCTGGGGATGGCGTTGCTGGAGCTCGTTAAGATGGGCGTGAGCTGCGCTTTTGGCACTTGTACAAATTCAATTTCGTTGGCGTATTTCAAAGAAATGGGATCTACGTTGCGCGTCATTGGGTGCAAACTCGGGGTGGCGAGCATGTGGTAGAACCATGGCAAAAACGCGGTTTCGGCAAACGGAACAATTTTAGGTGCGCAATTGGCATCTAGCACATAATTCTCTTTGATTTTGATGCCGTAGTCGAAGAGCAGGCGGTCGAGCAGGAGGTTTTTGCGCGTGGTGTGGGTCATGCCGGTGGCATTGAGGGTGTCTTCGTTGAGGGCTAGTGTATTCATAAAACACAAAAGCTTTCCACCGCGCAGCACGAACTGATCGATGAGATAGAGGTCTTTTTGAGAAAAAGGTGTTTGTGGATCGGCAATGATGAGGCCGTCTACATCTTTGAGTGCAGCAATGCTGTCGTTGAGTGCTACATCTTTGATTTGATAGTAGGGAGAGATGAGTGCCCGCGCCCGCATGGTTTCTGCTGGGTTGAGTTCGCCGTGTCCTTGTAAAAAGGCGATGGTTGGTTTGCTCGTTTGCGTCAGTCTGCGCATCGCAGAGAGCAAATTGTATTCGAGGTTGTTGAGCGCATTTTCGATCATTTCGCTCATTTGCTCTAGTGCGTAAGGGCGGCCTGGTTGAGTTCCTGGCAAAAATTGCACGACACCTTCTTTGGTGATGCCATTGACGCTATAAGAAAGCAAAGCACCCGGGAACAACAACATTTGGCTCTGGGTACCGTCTTTGAGGTAATTGATTTCTAGGGGTAAGATGCCTTTGCCGCGGTCGTAGAGTTGGGCGCGCAGGGCATTGATTTCGTCTTCAGTACCTACATTGGGGTCCGTGAACAAGAATTCGATGCGGGTGCCGGCGATGCGCTTGAAGTCTTTGAGTTTGTCTTTGAGTGCGTTCTGAAAGTTCTTGAGTTCAGAGGGCATGTTGCCATCAAGATAAATTTGGATGCTGATGCGGTTCTCAAAATTCTTTTTGTCTGAGAGGTAGTTGACGGTGCTGTTGGCCAACGAATACCGCTGGTCTTTGGTCATGTCTAGCTTGAAATAAAGCATGGAGCCAATAAAGTTCAGCAAGACCAACACGGCGGCGAGTAAGCCGAGAACCGTCCAGTTGTAAAGTCCTTTAGTGAAGTTGAGTTTCATGCGTTATTTTTTGAGCGATTTGAGAACGGTAAGCGATGCCACTAAGAACAAAGCGTTCAAGCTGACAAAGTAAAGTAAGTCACTGGTGTCAATGACGCCTTTTTTGATGGCTTCGTAATGAAAGGCAATCCCGATATACTTGATGAGGTAATCCAAGCCACCGATCTGGCTGAAGTTGCCCAATAATTCAAAACCATCATAAAATACCCAGCACAAGAACATGGCTAGTATAAACGCAACAATTTGGCTGTGGGTGAGTGCAGAGGCAAACATTCCGATCGATACAAATGCCGCGCCCAGTAAAAGCAAGCCAATATAAGATGTGAAAGTAGCCCCTAAATCGATGTTGCCTGCGGGTTTGCCCAGAAAGTACATGCTGACCAAATAAACAAGCGTTGGCAAAATAGCGACAAAAACCAAGGCAACACCTGCGAGGTATTTGGCAAAAATGAGTTGAAAGTCGGAGATAGGGCGGGTGAGCAGCAGTTCAATTGTACCAGTGCGGCGTTCTTCTGCTATAGAACGCATGGTGATGGCAGGGATCAGGATCAAAAAGATCACTGGCGACATATTGAAAAAGGGGATGAGGTCTGCAGTAGAGCCCTCGAGTAAATTGGTATTGTAGGAGAGGATCCAGTGGAAGAGTCCGGAGGCAATCAGGTAAATGAGGATAAAAACGTATCCGATGATTGAACTCAGGAAGCTCGAAATTTCTTTTAAGAATAGGGCGCGCATAGTAAAAGTTGAGTTGTCAAAATTAACAAATATCTATAAACGAAAATTCCCGCCTTGTGGGGCGGGAATTTTAGATACACTCAATCTTTATTATGCTTGTTTCACATTCACAGCGTTCAAGCCTTTACGGCCTTCTTGCAATTCGAATTCAACTTCGTCATTTTCTTTGATTTTGTCTACCAAACCGGTAACATGAACAAAATACTCTTTGTTCGTGTCTTCTTCAACAATAAA